>JACUUQ010000002.1 GCA_014859175.1 Lutibacter sp.
ATAGGTGTTTGTGTAAGGTGATTCACGTAATTGCTGATGATCTTTTGGCCAATTCCCAAAACCAATTCCAGTATATTTTTGCGTGTATAACCGGCCTCCAAAAATTTTAATATTTCTTCTTCGCTTGCCCAGCCCCTTTTTTCAGTGAGCAAAACGGCAAACTTCCGCAACGTTTCCAATTTATTGTCATTCAATGGCATATTGTTGCGCAATGCCTCAATCATATCATCAGGCAATTGATGCATTTTAGCAACGCTTGTATGAATTGCCATGCAATAATGACAGGCGTTATAATTGCTAACCGCCAACCAAACAATGTTTTTCTCAATTTGGCTCAACGATGTTGCGTTAAATGAGTCGGCCAAATGACGGTAACCTTTCAACAAATCTGGAGATTCGGCCATAATCCCATATAAATTTGGTATAAATCCGTTTTGTTTTAACGCTTTAGCCAAAATTTCCTTTGATGCTTCCGGAGCTGTTTCTGGGGTATGTAATGTGAATTTTACCATATTATTTTTAATTTTAAATTGGGCGTATTTTATTGATAATGATTAAAAAATCAGCGAATTTGTTTTATCGCCACTGAAATAAAATCCTGAAGCTTGTTTGCATCCATCGTTTTGGAAGCCACAGAAAATCCCTGCATAATTCCCAGAAAAAAACTGGCTTGTTTTTCAATGTCTGTATTAACCGGCACTTCTCCTTTTGCTACTGCATTTCTAATGACTTTCGCCATAATTTCATAAATAAAATCGTAGTATAAACCAATTTCATGTGCAATTTCTTTGTCTTTTATTCCAATTTCTGCGGCGGTGTTTACCACCAAACAACCTTTATGGCCATCAACTTCGTTTATTTTTTGAACCAAGTTTTGTAAAAATATTTCCAATTCGGCCAGCCCCGCATTTTCCCGCAATAAATCGGTAAAAACGCATTCCTTCACATACTCGCGGTATTTTCTGATCGATTCAATAAATAAGTTTTTTTTATTTGAAAACGACGCGTAAATTGAAAATTGGTTAATTCCCATTTCTTTTTCAAGCAACCGCACAGAAGTTGCTTCATAACCATGGTTCCAAAAAACGTGCATAGCGCTGTTTAGCACTACATCATCATTAAAAGATTTGATTCTTGGCATAAGTTTTATATTGATTTGCGAAACTAAGCATTCGCTTAGTAACAAGCAAGTTTTAGGGAAATAATCACTATTATATTTTTGTTGGATTTTATAATTTAGGAATTTATTTTGGGCGTTACCGCAAGGGTGCGGACTTCACTGCTCGCTTTTTTTTAGATGCGAAAAACAACAAAAAAAGAGCTCAAACAGTTAGTTTAGCTGTGAAATTGGGTAAATATTAAAATTTAACCTATTTATTTACTTGTTCGCGCTCAAATATTTTCGGTATTTATTGGCAAATGCGTTCATTGATGCATATTGCCCCGCAGTAAATTCATTTTTGCATTTATTTGGGTAATAGCTCATAAAATTGTTTACGGGTGGATTAAAATCATATTTTTTAGCATCCGACAAACCAACATATTCACATTTTTTATTGATTTTTCCGTTTGGATCGGCAGCCGTGTCACAAATAAAATCCCCTTCTTTAACACAATTGGATCCGTCTGGTTTTTCTAAAGTTGTATTTTCATACGGACTTTTGCCAAAGGTATGCTGTAATCCAAAAAAATGACCTATCTCATGTGCCAAGGTTGATTCATTAAACCAGGCTTTGTCGCTAATAAAAGTGGTGTTGCATTCCAATATATTAAAATAGCTCAAAAAATTTTCCTGAATTACGTAGGTAAATCCGTTAAGGTATTCTCCATGAGGCACAATAAAAATATTTAGGGCGTCTTTTTTTTCTAAATTTCTGGCCACAAGATTTCTTGCACTTTTTTTGCTTTCAATTTCATCTAAATTAACTGCTACCGGCTTGTGTGAAATTATCGGCCGCAATTGAAATTGAATGCGGGCCGGAAAAAAAATTTGGTTAAGCGCTTTAATTTTCTCTGAAATTTTAAAAAATTCCGGCGATTTTTCAGATGTAACAATACAATTAACCTCAAAATTGATGATTTTTTCTGTGGTTTTGTTGTTCTGATACAAATTTATGAGTTCTTCTTTTCCTTCATCTGAACAATAATCTGATGCGCAAAATGGGTGAACTGCTTGATTGCCGTCTTTATTTTTACAGGAATAGGTTATGCTTGCCAAAACTAGCAATCCGATTATTTTTATATTGAAATATTTTGATAAAATAGCCATAAACTATTGCTTTATTTGGAGTTTAAATTTGGGATATGGCAATAACTCTCCGGATTTTTTGATTTGGCGAATTCATAGCCGTCTGCCCACCATTGCTTCATTTGCGTTGGATCAAACACTAATGGATTTTCTGTTAAATGGTTTGGCGCATAATAAAAATTGATGTTTACTTTTTTGTTCAGCCCAATCAATTTTCCAATAATAATATCCTTGTTATTGTTATGGTGATTCATAAATTTAAAAGTTCTGAACAATAACGAAAAAGCATTTTTCATTTGTGGATGGTTTGTGTTTTCATTTTGGTCTTCTAAAATAATGACATCTATATCACAAGCGCCTTTTTCAAGGGCATATTTAATGGGCGTTAAACTTCCAAAACCACCATCGGCATATTGGCAATTATTTTTGGTAAAAATACTCATAAACGGAATAAAATTGCAAGAAGCCCAAGCCCAATCGCAAAAATCTTCATAAGTGCATTTGTCGGAATGTGCATATTCAATGGTGTCTTTCGTGAGATTTGACATGGTAAAAATCACTTTTTTTTGTAGCTGGTTTAATTGGTTAAATTCTTCCCTTGTAATACTTTTTTTAATCAGTTTGCGTAAATTATTGCTTTCGCCAAAAGTAGGGCAGCCTTTAAGAAAAGTTCTCAATGTATTGAAATGGTTTATTTTAGTTACAAAACCATTGGCAGTTTTTTTAATTTTAAACGGAGAAATGCTAAATATATCATCTTGGGTAACTGTGGTGTATATTTCTTTTATTTTATCAATTTTCCCTAAGGCCAAATGCGGCAGCAGTAAACTTCCTGTTGAGCAGCCCACAAATAATTCGTAATTGTTACAACAATCGTTAATTAAATATTCAGCAATTCCTCCTGCAAAAGCTCCCTTGCTGCCCCCGCCCGATATTATTAAAGCTTTCATTTTGTTTGTGTTAACTTTGTTATAATTTAGACGAATGAAAATAATATCCTGACATTGTGTTGTTTTTTGCAATAGCCATATCATCATTTCATGGGTATTTGCTTTTTTGCCTTAAATGCAATGATGAGCATAAGAGCCGGAACGGCAATAACGCTCCAGCCCATTAAACCGCAAACAATTTCTAGCCATAAATCTTTAATTGTTACAAAAATATTGTTGTAAAATGAATTTTTAATGGCATCAAAGGTCAGTAAAGTATGTTTTATGCCCACCGCTTTTTCCCCTAAATGGATAAAGGGAATAAATAGCAACGCCTGAAGCGGCGCCACTATATAGGTAAATACAACAGCTACGGCGATGTTGAGCTTAAACCGTAAAGTTAAAAATGTGATTAAAATGGTTGCAACTCCCAAAATTGGCATTATTCCAATTAGGGATCCTAAAGCAGCACTCAAAATAATTTCTTTCAAAGATATTCCTTGGGTAAATATTTCCTTTACTTTTAAGGTGTATTTATGATTTTTGAGAGCGTTAAAGTTCATATTAAAATTTACTTTTAATGTAGGTGACTGAATTTTTTATAGCGCAAGAACCCTTTTTAATTATTTTTTTGGTCAATATTCATTTTTTTTGGTCATTTTCAGCTTATAAATACCTATCAGCCCAAGTTGCGATAACATGGCCTACATATTCAGAATCTTTTTTGTTGCTCAATAAATGGTCGGCGCCATTTAAGGATACAAAACTTTTTGGATGCCGCGCAGCGGAATAAATTTCAGCAGCATTTTCAATTCCAACGGTTGTGTCCTGCGGTGAGTGCATAATTAAAAGTGAATTTCTGAATTTGTCCAGAATTTGTTTTAGATTTTTTCCTTGGATATCTTCAATAAATTGCTTTTTGATGGTAAATTCTCTGCCGCCAATACAAACCAAAGCACTGCCTGTTTGATTAATTTCATCAATATTGCTGCGAAATAAATGGGAAACATGTTCCGGATTTGAAGGTGCTCCTATGGTTGCGATTGCTTTAATGGACGGAATTTTGGCCGAGGCATAAATCACGGCCGCACCGCCTAAGGAGTGGCCAATTAAAAGCGAAGGAGCCCGATAGTTTTCTTCTAAAAATTGCGCTGCACTGTATAAATCTTCAATATTTGATGAAAAATTGGTGTGTTCAAAATCGCCTTCGCTTTCACCCAAACCGGTAAAATCAAAACGCAACACCGCAATACTTTTTTCGTTTAAGGTTTTTCCAATAGTCCTAACGGCTGTAAGGTTTTTGTTGCAGGTAAAACAATGCGCAAAAATTGCATAGGCTTTTGGTTCCTTTTCCGGCAATTCCAAACGGGCCGCCAACAACATGCCTTTGGCGTTTTTAAAGGTTACTTTTTGAGAAATCATAATAATTATAAGTTAATAAAGTTGTAAGAAATGGCAAAGGCAATTACAGAAATAATAATTCCAACCATAAAAATTGTGTACGTCCATCGAAGAATTTTATATTTCCTGTCTAACACTTTGCCCAAGAAATATAAATCTTTGGTCATAGATGAATACAAATATTCTTTATCATTCATCACCACGTTCAAAGCGGCTTCAAATTCCTCCAATTTCATTTTATGGAAATTTCCAAAAAACAACAAATTCACTTTTTTATTTTCAACGTCTTCTTTGGTAAATTTTCCCGAGGTAACGCTTGGCCGTGTCGCAATGACCGATAAAACCATGGAAACCACGCTAAATAGCACAAAAATAACGGTTGGGTAAATTAAAAAATGGTTTGTTGGATTATCGAATTTCGGAATTAAATTAGACAGCGCCATAGAAATGATAATGGCATTCACCGAAAGCAAAATATTGGCCTTTGTATCGGCAATATCACTTAAGGTAATGTGATTTTTTAAGGTAACCCTAAATAGCGTATCAACACTTCTTTCAGATCGGTTTTCAGAAATGACCTTTTGTTCCGCTTTTTTTGTTGCTTTTTTAAGTTCCTTTTTTATGGAGATTAGGTTCTCGTTTTTTGCGATATTCCAGTTTAAAATAGCAAATTTGGTGTAATATTTATGCTTTTTAAAAACTGCTATATTTTCCTTCATCCATTCCATATTTGTATAGTCGCCACAACCAATGTTTTCAAACTCCTCACGCAATTGGCTGGCGAGTTTGTCGTAATTTTTTGAGGCCAAATGCGCAAAATCGGCATCACAAAGTATTTCTTGGAGCAGGGAAGTAGGTTTTTCATTCAGCTTTGTTGCATTGATGCACACTGCAACCTCCGCTGTTTTATTTTCATCATATCCTTCTTTGGTTAAAAAATCTGTTGCAATGGCAATACTGTGATCTTCGTGCTTTGCCTTGTCAATGGTATAGCCAATGTCATGAAACCAACCAGCCAGCAATACAATTTCTTTTTCATCATCGGTTAGATTTTCATTTTTAATGATTTCGGTTATTTTGGAGACCACAAATTGGGTATGGTTAAATGTGTGATAAACAAAAGCGCTTTTTAGGTTTTCATTCAAACTTTTAAGCACAAAGTTTTCTGCTTTTTTTAATATTGTTTGCATAATTATAAATTTGGGAATTGATTTTTATTTTTTAAAACCAATGCTAATTGGTCCAGTTTGTTGTTCCACATTTTTTTTATCATTTTAACGATGTTCGATTTCATAAAAGTTCCTATTGTGTTTAATTCCAAAAATAAATTCACTTCCACTTTTGTTTTATTTTCGGCTATTTTATGAAGTTTTATGAAGTAGGAAAAGTTTTTTGTAAACATCATGTCTTTGGTGCTTTCTCCATAAATTAAATCATCGGTATTTTCTTGCGCAATGGTTTCAAAATTCAAATTTCCTATATTAATCACGCAATTATGCTGGGTGCCAATCCTGTTTACTTTATTCTCGTCAAACTCAATTCGTTTTACTTCTTTATCCCAAAGATGGCGGTATTTTAATTCGCTGATATAAGTAAAAATATTTTGTTCATTGTCATCTATTATTTTTTCCAGGGTAATTGTGGGTAGGGTATTTTCTATGACTTCATCGTTTCTGTTTATAGCAGCTATTTGTACGTTTTTTTTGATATTTTCAAGATTTTTGTAAAAATATTCTAAGGATTTTAAATCGTAAGTTTCACTTTTTTTTACCCAAGTTTCATCTACTTGTGATTTATATAAATTGTAAGCATCATTGGTAAATAGAAGGTATTCATTAACAGGTACTTGATTTTTTAACAAGCGATGAATTTTAATAACATCTTGTCCATAAGGTTTTACAAAATTTTTCACTTTAATAAAGGCTAATTCTCCATAATGGACCAAAAATTTAAGTTCTAAGTTGGTAGTTGTTCGGCACGAGCCGCAATTGCAAATTCGTTTTGATTCATAACTTTTAGTGTGTTTATGGAAATTTTCGAGCATAAAAGTTGTTTGTTCCAAAAGTTGTCCATAAGTGGGTATTTCAGAAGTAAACATAAATAATGCATCACCTTCAATTTCAACCAATTGCAAATTTATGGTATTGCTGTCTATCAGTAATTCCAATAATTCACCAATAATATGAATCCCATGTTCAATCTCCGTATTATTCACAAATTTTGTGAACCCGCTAATATCTGGCATGAAATAAAGTGCTTTTTCCATAATTTTTAGTTTTTTCTTGGAGAAATGAATAAAGATACGTTAAAAAGCAAACTGCTTTTCAGTGTATTTTCAAAAATAATGGCATTTTTTGAGCGGTTGGAATTTGTGACATTGAATGTTAAATTTTCATTGTAGCCCACTTCGGAAGCTGCCCAAAGCCAACCAACCAACCGTTTTTCTATTCTGGTGCTAAATTGAATTGCCGATCGATGCAAATGGATGTCGTTAAATTGCCCAAGCGCCGGTTCCAAATTGTTAAGTTTGTAGGATGCGCCGTCTATTTCAACGGTATTTAGCCAGTTTAATCCGGAATTATGAATATATCTCGATTTTATAGACAATGGTAAAATGGCTTCCATTCCCCATTTTTCATTAAAGTTTTTGTTGATGGCGACCACGGGTAAAATGAGCGGACTCCCGAACCGGTAATTGTAACTTACGCCCAATGCATAAGAAAAATTATCATTTACTTTCCAGCCCAAAGCGGGCGAAATGGAAAATTTTAAATAATCGGTTAAGCTGCTGCTTTCGCTGCCGCTATAATCACCGTTAAAATCGGCACTGGCCCTTAAAATCCAAAATTTGTTCGACTTTGTGGGTTTGATAACCGTAACATTGGCGCCAATGCTTTTTAAGGCTTTATCTTCCAAACTTCTGTAAAACGGATTTGAAGTTGCGTCTAAATTTTCGAAATGATATTCTTCAAAAGTGTATTTTAAACCGCCCAAAATGCTTAAATAAGGCTTGTCAACTATAGGAATTTTCAGTTTGGCCTCTATGCGGCTATTGTTTTTTATGGTATTTTTTGAATCCCCGTAATTGCCTGTTTTGTCGCGTGTTTCTATGGAAATATTTGGCATTGTTTGGTATTCAAACGAAGCGCCTTTTCCTACCGGGATTCCTTTTAGCGCAGGAATGCAATATTCGCTGTCGGCAACATCTAAGGTGTCAATTTGGGCTTGCAATTGGTAACCAAAAACAAATAGTAATACTGTTAAAACACTTGTTGATTTAAAATTTTTCATGGAATGTAATTGAATTTTAAAATATTGGCTTTGCTTTTTTTTGCTTCATTTGAAATATATAAATCGCCATTTTCATCAAAGCTGATGCCTTCCGGCTGGCTAAAATGCGAATAATTAAGGCTGTGTATTTTTTTCAATTTTCCTTCGGAAGTAAATTCAGCCAACATTTTCCCAACGGAAGAAAGGATAAAAATATTTTTTGAAACAGGATGAATGGCAATGCCACTTGGCGAAAACTGAGAATTTGAACTGATGTCGTTTTGCGAAATTGTTAAAATCGGATTTGAATTTAGCCTATTTTCATCCAGCAAAAATTCATAAATAAACCTATGTCCTTTACTGTTTTTTTTGTCGGAATTTTGTTTGCAGGCAACCAGCAGCCTGTTTTTTTCTGCCTCAAAAAACAAACCCTCAGCATTGTCTTCTTCTGTTAAAAATGTTTTGTGTTTTATCGTTTTTGGGACATTCATATAATTTTGAACCTCAAAAATAGTCCCGTCCGATCGCAATACAAAAGCGGTACTGTCTTTAATCGCCACATCTTCGTAATCACCTTCATTAGCGAACGGAATTGTATTTTCAATGGTTTTGTTGTTTAAATCGTAAACAAACAGCTTTCCGTCTTCATCATTGTGGCAAATTACTTTTTGATTCTTTAAAATTTCAATTCCCGAAATTTCATCGAGGACTTTAGGCATTTTCCAAACAACGCTTGGTTGCTTTAAGTTATAAAATTTAGAATCGTCAAAACTTGCTTTCGGTTGTTTATGGCACGAAAGGAGCATAAAAAAGGCTAAGAAAGAAATAGTTGAATTCATTTTAATTTTTTTGTTGCAGCCATTTATAGGTGTCCAATTGCGCTCTTTTTGGTGTTTTTGGAATTACGTCATTTCTCACATTCAAACCATTAGCGTTTAAACTTCTTTTTTTGGTATTGTCTTCTAATTGAAATTGGATAATTTGCTTTAATTCTTGTTTTAAATCTTCATCTTCAACAGGAAATGCAACTTCAATTCGTTTGTTTAAATTTCTGCCCATCATATCGGCGGACGATAAATATATTTTTTCTTCTCCGCCGTTTGCAAATTGGTAAATTCTTGCATGTTCCAAAAACATATCCACAATGCGATAGGCGTTTATGTTTTCGCTAAGCCCTTTAACGCCTGGTTTTAATTTGCAAATTCCCCTTACAAGCAGCGTTATCTTAACTCCGGCAATGCTTGCTTCATATAATTTTTCAATAATTACTTTATCGTCAATGCCATTTACTTTCAATGTAATTCCTGATGGTTTCCCGTTTTTGTGATTTTCAATCTCAGTTTCAATAAATTGCAATAATTGTTCTTTCATTAAAAAACCTGCCACCAATAAATGTTCTGTTGAAGCTTTTTTGTTTTTTGTTTTTAAAAACTTAAAAACCTTGGCAACGTCTTTTGTATATTTTTTTTCTGAAGTAAAAAATCCGTGATCGGCATATATGGTTGCGGTACTTTCGTTGAAATTTCCTGTTGCCAAATAGCTGTAATTTTTTGTTGTTTTTTCGTCAATTTGCATGGTTACCAAGGCTATTTTGGCATGGACTTTTAGATTTGGCATGCTATAAATAATTTTTATGCCCGCTTTTTTCATTTCATTCGCCCAGTGCAAATTGTTATTCTCGTCGAAACGCGCCTTTACTTCAACAAAAACAGTTACTTTTTTGCCATTTTTTGCCGCGCTTATCAACGCGTTCGCAATTAATGATTGCGCTGAAATTCGATACAAAGTAACTTTAATCTTTGTCACGCGATCGTCAATGGCAGCCTCATTAAAAAATTGCAGCACATAATGATAAGAGTGATAAGGGAAATGCAATAGCTGATTTTTTGTATCGATGGCTTCAAAAATTGTTGCTGCTTTCTCGAGCGAAACGTGATTTAAAGCAGGATAATTTGGACTTTGAAGCTTTGGTTTTTCCGGATTGGGAAATTTGAACAAATCGAAAAGATTGTGTTGTTTTCCGCCCGCAACCATTTCACTTTTTTTTAATTTAAAAGTCTTCCTGCAAAAATTAATTTCTTCTTTTGGCATAGCGGCGTCATACAAAAACCGTGTTGGCAATCCCGATTTCCGCTCTTCAATTTTGCCTTTAATTTTGTGTATTAAATTCCCTGTGTTTTCATCTTCAATTTTATAATCCTCATCACGGTTCATTTTAATGGCAAAGCACGAAATTATTTTATCTTGCCTGAAAATTAAATGCAAACAGTTTTTAATAATTTCATCCAATGAAATAATATAGTGATTGTTATCATTATTTTGCAATATTTTAAATCGGTCAAGCTTATCGGATGGAATGTTGATGTACGCATACTTATCCTGTCCGTTCTTCGATTTTAATTTAACAAAGAAATATAGGCTTCGGTTGTTCAAAAAATAGTTTTTCGGGATGTCGTTTTGAATAAAAACAATTTGGATAAATGATAAAATAGTGCTTTTAAAATAGCGCTCCGTTTCATTTTTATGGCAATCCAATAAAGTTTGGCCTTCATAAACCAGGATATTATTTTGTGACAATTCCGGAATTATTTCCGACCTCCAAATTTTCCCAAACCCTTCTTGTTGGTAATTCACCTCTTTTAAAATAGCGCTTAACAAACTCTTTTTGTCGGAAGATTTGTCAATGGACAAACGATTGATTTTTACCCTAAAAAACTCATCAAGATTAGAGGAGTGGATGGCCAAAAATTTAATTCGTTCATACAATTGGTTGTTTATGTCCGATGCTTCTTCCAATAAACATTGATTAAAAGAAAGCCAAGAAATTTCGGAAGGAATAAAATTTTTGTTCATCAAAATAATTTTAATTTGTTTGGCATTATTTATTGATTTCATTTTTGGCATAACCAAAAAAAAACATTTGCTGAAATTTGTAAAATAAAATTTCAGCAAAGCAATAAATGAGTTCATTTTTTTTTGTCGTAAAATAAAATGGCAATAATTATAAATCCAATTCCTGTAAGTGCGGGAGGTAAAATTTTAGCGGTTACACCAATAAAAATCATTGCGATGGCGATAATGACAAGTGCGATGGTTAAATAATTTTTCATTTTTATATTTTTAATAATTGTGTTTAAAACTATCTTATTTAAAGTGTATCAGGATATAATTCTTGGTAAGAAATTAATTTATTTGGTCCCATTCTGTGTAAAATGTGCTTTTTGTTAATTTCTTCGGATTTTGACAACCCTGCGGCCGCCAGCATTTCCACAAAACTATGGACAATATTTTTATGGTAATTTGCAACCCTTATGTATTTTTCGTTTACATCCAGCCCTTTCATTAAACTTTTATTTTGTGTTGCCACGCCAACCGGGCATTTATTGGTGTTGCACTGCAATGCTTGAATGCAGCCAATGGCCATCATCATAGCGCGTGCGCTGTTAATGCCATCGGCACCCAATGCAATTAAACGAATTATATGAAATGCCGAAAACACTTTGCCCGAAGCGATTACCTTGATGTCTGATCTTAAACCGTATTTTTTTAACGTATCCGACACAAAACTCAATCCTTCGCGCAATGGCAAACCCAATGAGTTCGAAAATTCGACAGGCGCTGCGCCAGTGCCGCCTTCACCTCCGTCAACAGTGATAAAATCAGGTGAAATATTTGTTTTTTTCATCGCTTCGCATAATTCTGTAAACTCTTCTTTACTTCCAATGCAAAGTTTAAATCCGATAGGTTTTCCACCGGAAAGTTCTCTTAATTGTTGAATAAAATGCATCAACCCTTCTGCATCCCAAAAAGCGGTGTGGTATGGGGGTGAATGAACATCCGTAAAGGGTTTTACACCTCTTATTTTCGCTATTTCTTCGGTGTTTTTTGCAGCCGGCAAAATGCCGCCATGACCTGGTTTGGCGCCTTGAGAAAGCTTAATTTCAATCATTTTAACATTTTCTTGCAGCGAATTTTTTTTGAAAGTGTCTTCACAAAAATTTCCTTCGGCAGTTCTGCAGCCAAAATAACCGGTTCCCACTTGCCAAATTAAATCTCCGCCGCCTTCTAAATGATACGGACTTATGCCGCCTTCACCCGTGTTATGGGCAAACTCGCCCAATTTTGCGCCTTTATTTAAGGCCAATACCGCATTTTGGCTTAAAGCGCCAAAACTCATGGCGGAAATATTTAAAATGCTTGAACTGTAAGGTTGTTTACAATCTTTTCCGCCAATAGTTATTCTCGGATTTTGGTCAACATCATCCGCTTTTTTTGGGTACATAGAATGTGCCATGCATTCATAACCAACCCTATACACATCAGATTTGGTTCCAAAAGGCGTGGTGTCGTTTTCGTTTTTGGCTCTTGCGTAAATTAAAGACCTAAACATTCTGTTCACTGGCGTTCCTTCGGTATCAGTTTCCACAAAATACTGCTGAATTTCAGGTCGAAATGATTCCAGTAAATACCTTAAATGGCCAATAACAGGAAAATTATTTTTTATGGTATGTTTTTTTTGAAGAATGTCACTTATCCCAACTAAAATTAATGGAGTAACGACAATTAAACTCCACAAAATTGGGGTCCAAAATATTGAAGTTATGACAATGATCAATAAAGTGAATATTGCTGTTTTAATAAAAATTTCTCTTGGTTTCATGAGGTAAATGTTGATTTTTTCGATTTTTGATTAATTAACAAGCGTTTGGCTTAAAATGGCGCAAACGCAACAAAATAGACTGATTCTTAAGTTTTTCCTGACAGTTTTTTAACGGTAATTTTTTAAAACCCAAAACCGATCCCGAACATAAATCTGCCCCCGTCATCTGAACTGAAATAGGAAGTTTGAAGCGTAAACAAACCTGCTCCGTTGGCAAAAATTCCGCCGCCAACAGACGAATGCCAATTGTTTGAATTTTCGTTGTTTAACCAAACCCTGCCATAATCAAATCCGCTAAAAATCCCGAATTTAGCAGGAACCAGCCCAGCGTTAAATTTGAACAAATTCAAACGCAAGTCGGTATTTTGATAATAAGCGCTTTTACCCGAAAATCGCTCGTTTCTGTAACCTCTTAACCCGTTTTTTCCCCCAACGCTTGCCGCCTGGTAAAATTCAAAATTTGAATTTGACAGGATATTTCCTTTCCAAAGGGTAGATAAAGTCAGTATTTCATTTTTGAGTATTGGATAATCCAGTTGCAAGGACGGACTTATATAAGCGTAGTTTTTTTCACTTTTTTCTAGATTCGTTTTCCAGCCTGCAGTAATGTTAAATGCTATTCCCAATGTTGGAAATGCGCTGTTGTTTTTGTTTATAAAGCTGTAACCAGTTTCAACGCCCATAAATTTTTTGGCATCTAAATCCTTCTGCGAAAGGGTTTCTTCCACAAAACGATTGTCGTTATCGTTAGGTTTTATATATTCAAAAGGAACGCTTATATTCCACAAACTTCCAACGCGCCCGTGTTTTATAAGCGATAATTTTGCCTGAAATTGCTCAAGCCTTGTTCTGTAATATTCAATGTTTAAATCATCTTCCAAATTAACGGTTTCGTTTCCGAATCCAAAAAAGTTTTGGCTAAAGGCCGGCGTTGTGTACAAGGTTTCCATCCCTAAATTGAATTCGCCTACAATATTTGCAAACTCCCCTTTATAACTTACTTCAAAACCATTGGTTGCTGTAAAATATTGAGCGCCAAAAGTGTGTTTTTGCGAAAACGGATTATTTTCAAAATTGAATTTGGTGAAATGGGCTACGGCGCCAATTTGAAAACCGTCATCCGGATTGTAGCCAATAGCCGGTAAAATTTGTCGCAGGTTGTGCTTAAATTTATAGTGGTCAAAATTGTTGATTTCATAATTGTCCGTCAGTGTTGTTTTTGCCTCTTTTCCCTCGAAAATGCTTTCTTTGGTTTTGTAATCGTAAATTTGGATTTTCGCCGGATTTTCTATCGTATAGGTATCTTTGTTTTGGCCACCGATAATAAGGATTTTTATAGTGGCTTTTCCGTCGCCATTCACTATAAAATAGTCGGTGTCGTCCAAGCCATACAACCAAATTTCTTTTGTGGTTTCAGGAGAAAATGTTTTTTCGTACACCAAATCTTTATCACTTAAATTTTTCTTGCTTCTGATTACTTTGATATGTGTTTTGCCATTTTCCAATCGCGTAATTTCAAAAATATCGTCTTTATTTGTTCCGATAATAATGGCGTTTTTGTTTAAAATATTGTAATATTCCTTAGCCCAAGAAGCAATGTGATTTCTCCTTTTCTTTAAATTGGATTTAATGCTTTTTATGTTTTTGTCTTTTAATTCCGACGGGAAATTGGCGAACGCATTTTCAAGGGCTTCATCGGTTAAATGTTGTTCCAAAAAGTTGGCTTCTGCAAGCCATTCTTCTAAGCTTGACTGGTTGATGAGCGTCATATCGGTTTTATAAATCACCTGATTAAAGGTTTTTATATTTTTGATATCCTCGCCAAACGACTGCATCAGTCGAAGCGCCGGAACCAAATTGGTGGTTGCCTGCGTTAAAAATCCGTCGAATTTCGGAAATGCCTGGTCGCGGTCCCTTGGAATGGGAGCATAGGTAATAGTGCCATTATCGTTTTTGTAAGTTGCCCAGCGGTATTGGTCTTCATGCCGGTCCCAGTCGCCCAGCCACATATCAAACAAACGGGTTTTTATGTATTGGCTGTGGTCAATCTGATATTTTTCATCCTTCATCAAATTGTTCATCACCTGGTCAGTAGTAACTATATCATCGGGATTTCCAAAGGAAGACAAATGCTTAAAATCTTTGGTTGATCGTTCTTCAAAAAGAAACAAATCATCGCCAATTGTTTCATTATATTGTTGCAAAGCCGATTGTTTTGGTACATAAAATATTTTGGAATTGCTGTGATAAACGCCAACTATATCCGACAAATTTCCGGTAACTAAAGCGGCAAAGGGATAAGATGTGGTATAAAAGTCCATTAAAAAACGTTCTGCAACCGTATTTTCAAATTGGTCTTTCATATAATTTTCCTGAAAAGCTTTCACTTGAATAAACTGCGTGGCGCTTTTTCGCAACCTTCTCATTACATACTCTTTGCCGTCTTTATCTTCTAAGCGCAAGGAAACAGATTGGTTTCCGCCTCCCAATTTAACGGGTGTCAATCCGCCATAAAGCGTGTCGAGATTAACGACAGGGAAGGTAAATTTTTTGAGATACAAATCCTTGTAATGATGTTGTTTCTTGTTTTTGGAAGCAGTATTATCAGTGTAAATTGAAGCTTTTATTGTTGAGGTTTCAGGAAATTGATAAATCTTATTTTCCTTTTGGCCAATTTCTGAACTGCGAATGATTTTTGAATGAATCAGCTTGTTTTCAGCATCAAAAAATGCTACTTGCTGTTTATGTGGCTGAATGTTTAAAATTGCAAAACCCAAACCGGCATAGCCAAAAGTGGTTGTGTCATTTTTAAAATGGCGCACCGAATTAACCTTTGATCCTGATCCGCTTATTATTTGCGGAATATTTTTATGCACCAAATATTGTAAATTATGCTCGTGGCCCGACACCACAATCACATCCTCTTTATATTCCTGCAATATGGTGGTAATTTTATTGGACAATTCCCTGTAAAGCGGAAAATTCAAATCGGTGGGAGAAGCGCCGGAAGTTCTTCTTATTACATTGATTGGAATATTTAAAATGGGCAATCCAAATTGGTTAAATGCATATTGTCCGCCGTGATTTCCATTGCTGTCCAACGGATGGTGGATTGCTAAAATGATGGTTTTTCCCTGATTTTTATTCACCAAAGATTTAAATTCCTCAAAGAATTTTAAACGGGTTTTTATGTTGCAATTGTCGTTAATTTTGGGATGTTTGTCCCAATCTGTAATATACCATTCTGAATCAACGGTTATTATTGTGATAGCATCTGTAACTTCATAACTTGTTAACGGACAGCCATCTTCGGGAAGAAAACTATTTTTGCCCAAAGCTTCATCAACCATTTTTTCCTGTGCTCTTAAACCGTCAACGCCAGAATACCAATCGTGGTTTCCCGGAATGAAAATTACCTTGCCTTTAAAATTTTTCGCAGCTTTTATTTGCGCTTGCAACGCTTCTTCGGCTTTTTGTCTATTGATGTCGGTTTTATTTTCGGGCATTCCATTCGGATAAATATTGTCGCCCAAAAAAAGCAATACATCTTCTTTTTTTGAATTTTTAATACGCTCGTTTAAAGCATTTAAAGCTTCAGAAACTTGGTCGTTTTCAAGATATCCTGCATCGCCCACCAAATAAATATTGGTTCCCGGCAACATAGTTTCAGTAATTAAATTTGCTGTTTGTGTTTTATCAAAAGTGGCACAAGAGAGCACTAAAAGGTTTGATACAAGCAATAAAAATAGTTTGGCTGTATTTTTCATTTTTTAAATTTAATTTAACTTTTCAAGAATATCGGCCATTTTTGAACGCTTCTTATAATCAGGATCAAAATGGCGCCAAATAATTTTCATTTCTTTGGAAATAATAAAGGTAGCAGGAATTGGCAATTGTTCCGTGTCATCACTATGGCTTTCTTTTAATTTAGCGATCAAAACAGTGTTGTACATCATACGCATCATTTTATTCGGAAGAAAAAGTACGTCGAAGGCTTCCGCTATTTTGTAATCTTCATCAAATAAAATGGTAAATTCTGCTCCTGTTTTTTCTATGGTTTTTTTGATGAATTCCGATTTTTCCGGAGTGACAACAACTACAGAAGCGCCTTTTACATAAATTTTATGGAACTGATCTTGTAGCGATTTTAAATGTTTGTTGCAAAACGGACACCATTGTCCGCGTATAAAAATCAACACCACGTTGCCGTTTTTTACGGCGGCGCTTAATGTGTAGGTGTTGTCAAAAATATCTTTTGCGATAAAATTGGGTACGGTTGCGCCAACTTCTAATCCTTTTGCCTGGTTTACTGATTTGAAATTTTTGTTTGGGCCCATAATTTTTATTTTTTTTGAATTTAAATTAAATTTACTTTTCTTCTTTTCCAAAACAGATTAATGAGTTGAACAAGCGCCAATCCTGAAAATAGCATAGCGAAAACAATGTTCAGGTATTTGCCGACCTCCGCCTTTTTGTCGATTAAAAAATAATTGCCGGCTTGCGCAAAAAGCATCATTCCTGCAAAGGTTCCCAAAAGTGCGCCCACAATAAAAATATTGTTTTGATTGGTATTGGGTTTTACTTTTTCTGTCCTAAATAAATAAAGATAAATTCCTGACCAATAAGGCCATTGCATAAAATTTAGGCTATTTAGCGCCAATCCCAAAACAAAAGGAAATTGGGCCAATTGCAGTTGCGACAAACTAAAATTTTTCTCATTTTCAAGGTTAGAATAAAAATAAATGGCAATGCTTGAAAAGAAAACAATCGTAAAAATGTCAATGAACAAGAGTAAACTTTTTTGTTCAACCAGCCATTTTGCGCCAAAAGCAGCTATTTTTAACACAAAAAATTCAACAGCCACAATACCTAAAATGTATGCGGCCACAGGCCAATTGCCCTTTTCCAGCAATATTTGCAAACCAACAACATTCAGATATCCCAGCGGCAGTGTACCCAATAGGCTTATAAAAAAACCTAAAGCAATGGGATTCCTTTTGGATGCAAAATATTTTAAAATAGTCATTCTTAGCTTATTGATTTTAAATAATTTGTTAATTTTTTGTTGTCGGTTACGAGTTGCCTGGATTGTTTTATGTTTAAATAAGAATGTCCTTTTCGATGGTTATAAGTGCTTATTTTATACAAAATATCGTAATGTTTTATGATTTCTTTCCAAGCAAAAAAGATGGAATGTTTGGGATCGTATATATGCGTAGGTTCACTGCCTGCACCATTTAGTTCAATAATATAAAAATTTTTGCCTTTTTCCAGGTCTTCTCTCGATTTAAACATAATATCCAGCCTTCCGAAATAAAAATCCGGAATTTGCAAACAGATATCGTTAAATGTTGCAGTTAATTTGTCGTTAATCCAATAACTTACATCGGTAAATTTACTGCCGCGAACGTGGTTGCCAAAAGGCACTAAATTAAGCGTTTCACCCATTGGCAAAACTTGCGCCAGTTCATTGCCGAATTTTTTCTTTAAAGCATCATATTGAAGCGCAAATCGCGGATTTTGAAGAATTAATTCTTCCACTGTATTTTTGCCGTTTCCTTTTACAATCAGAAAATCTTTATAAACGATTCCGGTAATTTTTCCTCTTGCTTCATTTGGCATCCGGTAATAAAATACGCCAATTTCTAATGGAAATTGCGCAAATTCTTGTATTAAAAAATCGTAATTGACGTTTTTTAAATATTTTTTCAATTCATTTTCATTGTGTATTTTTTCGACCCGAAGCCCTTGCAAACCCATATCTGGCTTAATGATAAAAGGAAATTTAATGTTTGAGGCAGCCAGTTTTTTTAAAATAGTTTTCCAGTTTTCACCGGCTTTAAAAAATAAGGTTTCGGGATAATATTTTTTTGGAATTAAATCGTAAATTTCTTTTTTGCTTTCCAATGCAAATCCGCCATTTCTAATTTTTAGGTTGCTTGCGTTAAAAAAACCCAGTGATTTTGCTTTAAGGCTCAAATAAATCCAATAGAAATAAATAGGAAAATAAACCACGTTTGTGTTCCAATATTCCCAATGCAGGATTTTATGAAGGGTGTTTTTTAAATTTCTCAAAATGCTGTTTTTTCAACTAATTCCTTATTTTCCATATCCACATAGGTCATTTCAATGAGGTTATTTTGTAATAATAGTTGTGTAATGCTTAATGTTTTGGTAATGCCATCCCTATTAATTACCAGGCCATACTCTGTATTTTCAGTTTGTGTATTTTTATGGAAAGAAAGTATTTTTTCTTGGGACAAAGGATTATTTTTTGCGTTAAAATCCTCGAACCAATGGGCACGAAGCGCTCTTTGCGCTGGATTGTATAATGTTGAAGATGACCAAATATGGGGTTCTGAAACGGAGTGCTCAATCGCATATTTTTGTTTTTCATCCCATTTAAGCTCCATTAATTTGTTGTTTTGAAAAACAATAAGCGTAAAAGGCTCTACACCCTTTAACATTATCGAAGAAAAATGATTTATTGGATTTGATGCTTTTATCATTTCCATCAAAATTATGCCCCTACTTTTTAAATAGTTGGATTTCTTTTTATGATTTTCAAAAGCGCCGTTCAAAAGAACAATGGCCGTTCCGCCATTTTTTGCAACCACCCAGGTGCCGCCGGCTTTTTCATCTTTGGGGTAAAGTAATTTTATGCCATTTTCAGCATATATTTTTGGTGAAATGGTAGGGCGAGCGATTTTTTCATCCCTGTTGGATGTTAACACAAAACTATCTTTTAAAGGAACAAAACTTACTGTGCACATATTTTTTTATATCTTATGGTTGCCGGTGCCAACCCAAATGTTTCATCAATAAATGAAGCGCTGTTTAATTCAATCAAACCCACTTTTATCAATGCCTGATGGTGAATGCTGTGTTCCAGACAATAGGCCAATTCCCTGAAAATGGTTGTTTTAATTTGGGTTTTTTTTCCGGGTTCCGAAGAAAAATTGCCTTCCAAAATGAACGATTCATCTTGAATATCAAGAGACAAAACTGTATGAATGTTATTGATTGTCTGGATTGCAAAATCTTTGTCCGTTTCTATCATCAAGTTTCTTTCCCGAAGGTCATAATTGATGGTTTTTGTGTCGATTCCTTTCAAGACACTTTGATAAAATTCTAGAATGTGACGCACATGTTGGCCTATTGTTGCCTCAGAAAGCAATTTGGAGGCAAAAGTATATTGCGCGTTTGTCAATTGAAGCAAGAGTGCTTTTATTTCGCTTAAATTTTCTTTACAGTAGGTTTTCATTTTTCTTAAAAATTAATATTTATAACCTGTTCCTTCGTTATCTTCAAGATTTACGCCCAATGCCAATACAATTCTGTTCACAAAATTAAAATAGGCAATCACCAATGTGCCATCTAAAATGGCGGCGTCGGAAAGACCTGCAGATTTTAGGCTGTCAATCATTTTTGGCTCATCAAAACCACTTGGATTAAGTGTTAAACTTTCAGCATAAAGACAAAGGGCTATTTCACGCTCGTTCAATTGGGCATCAAAGTAATTTTTGCGTAATTTTTGGATCCTGTCTTCGTTTTTCCAATAATTATTTAAAGCCTGGGAATGATGAATTTGGCAATAAAAACATTGGTTTGAAACCGATGTCACCACGGCCATCATTTCTCTTTCGGCTCTGGAAAGTTCCGATTTGGAGAACATAATTTCCATATACAAATCGATATGTTTTACGATGCTTTCCGGACGCAAACTCTGAATTTTGTGCACTTCGGCAAGCTGTCCTCTTTTTTGGATTAAATCATCATAAATTTCTTTTAACCTGCCCGATGCATCTTCTTGTTGGATAACTTTTATTCTGCTCATAATATTTCGACTAATTCATTAATAATGTCAATGGCAACTTCTTGTTTTGATTTCAGCGGATAGTAATTGATGTTGTCATCTTTTTTAAGGATGGCTATTTTGTTGGTGTCAAACCCAAATCCTTCACCTTCTTTTGGTGAATTGATCACAACGGCGTCAAATCCTTTGGTTTTTAATTTTTTGGTTGCATTTTCTAGAACATCATTGGTTTCTAAAGCAAATCCGATGGATATTTGACGCGGTTTTTTTACTTTTCCAAATTCTGAAGCCAAATCTACATTTTTAATAAATTCAACCACAGAAACTTCCGTTGTTTTTTTGATTTTGCAGTCCGATTGAAATTTTGGCCTGTAATCGGCAACCGCCGCCGAAAATATGGCAACATCCACAGTGTCAAAATAGGTTTTGCAAGCCTCAAACATTTCGTTGGCAGTTTTTATCTGAATGATGTTTTGAATGGGCAATATTGAATTTATGGAAACAGGCCCGGAAATTAAAGTCACATCTGCGCCGTTTTTGTGTAACAGATCTGCAATGGCATAGCCCATTTTCCCGGATGATTCATTTGAAATGAAACGAACAGGATCCAAATATTCCCTGGTTGGACCGGCGGTAATCATAACTTTTAAATTTTTTAATTTTCCAAACATCTTGCTGTTATATAACTTTATGGTAAATTTTTTGATTTTATTAATGAATAGACTGCTGTTAGTTGTTTTCCTGACACAAATAATATTTTTTTTGACTTATAAAAAAAACCAATAAAGAGCTTGACTCCCTATTGGTTTTTTTACACTAAAAAGAAACATTTATTTTTTCCAAACTCTGCCGGAAAAAGCGCTGTCAAGTTCGGGATTTGTGTTGTGATTGGAATAATTGCTGATCGTTTTTACGGCTATGCCCGCAATAATGCCCAAAACATGAACTTCTGTATAACCAGCGGCTAAAAATTCATCTATTTCAGCTTGTGAAACATTGCCGCGATTGGCGGTTAATGAGCGTGTCAGTTTTGACAATACTGCTAATTTAGCATCTGGAATTTGCTTTCCGTCGCGGATAGCATCTGTTACCGAAACAGGAACTTTTGACATTTTATCGGCAATAAAACTGTGTGCCGCAGTGCAATATTCGCAGTTGTTTTCATAAGCCACAGAAAGAAATATTACTTCCTGTTCAACTGAATTAAAACCTGAATTGGCTCTGAAACTATTGTAAGAATAGATATAAGCATCCAGTAAAGCTGGATTTTGCCCCATTTTTTTGTACATATTAGGTACAAACCCGAGTGCTTTTTGAGTTTTGTCAAAAATATCCTGTGATATTTGAGAAACTGGATTGTTTTCTAATTTTAATTGTGCCATCTGTTTTATTTGGTTTTTTATTAATAGGACGTAGGGTGAAATTAGAAACTCAATACTAAATATTAAATTAAAACTAATTTAACCCTACGATTTTATTGGGGTGAAAATTAATATGCTGCGTGTACTGTTACTTCAACCGTTTTCGCAATATTTGTTGAGGGTTTACCACTTTTGAAAGCAATTTTGTAATCGTTTAAAGTTACATTCAATTTAGACATTAAAGATGCTTTTCCGTCAGCCACAGTAATTGTAGCTTTTTCTTTAATAGCATTTGTAACGCCATTGATGGTTAAATCACCAGCAACTTCAACTGGATAAGATCCGTCTTTTGTGAAATCAACTTTAGAAAGGTCTGTAATTTTTCCTACCAATTTGGCTTTTGGATTTGTTTTGGTGTCCAAAAACTTTTTGCTGTTGAAATGTTCCTGCATTAAGGCTTTTTCAAATTCAAAACTTTGCATTGGAACCGAAAATACAATTTCTCCTGTACCGATTTCAATGGTACCCACCGCTTTATAATTATTGGCTTGAATGTCTTCCGCAGGAGTAGAAGAAAAGAATTTGAAGTGTGTTTTTGTACTCACTAATTTTTGTGCCGAAGCCGTAAATGAAGTTAATGTTATTGCTACTGCGGCAAGGGTTGTAAAGATTGTTTTTTTCATTTTTTCTAATTTTAATTTATTCTTATTTATTATTTATTTAATGGTTTTCTAATGTTACTTTTAATAGCCACTGTTTTATTTAGTGGCCACAATGTCGCTTTTTTCAATAATTACGTTTTCATACATATCCAAATCCGCATCAAAAGAAGCACCTGATCTGATGACACCTTTAATAGTTACCCGATCGCCAATTTTAATGTTTTCGGCATTGGCATTTGTTTCGGGAGTAAAAGTGCAGCTTACGCCGGCTTTATCTCCTTCTTCTTTTAAAAGGATTACTGTTTGGCTGTTGAAATCTGTAGAAATTTCTGCAACTACGCCAGTCACTTCAAGCACTTTGGAATTTCCGGCTTCGTCTAAATATTTATCGTCGGCTTTTTTGGCGTCAACTAAATATTCATCTACAATTTCACTTGCATTATAGCTAAAATCGGTTTTTGTATTTTGAATATCTCTGGCCGGTTTGTTAAACATATAATAGCCAACGCCGCCCCCAATAAGAATTCCTACGCCAATTACGATAAGCGCTATTTTAAAAATTTTCTTTTTTGTTGTCATTTTTAAGTTTATTTAATTGTTTTATCTGTTTGTATAGTCTTTCCCGTAATTAATTCCTGACATGGATAACTATTTTTTTTACGATTATTTAAGTTAATTTGTTTATTATCAGCGGATAAGAATTCAATTTTTTTTGAATTATTTTATAGAAGCTGGAGCGTCTTTACCAATTGGAAACCCTTTTAGTTCCCAATCTTTAAGGCCATATTGTAAGTTGTAAACATTTTTATAACCATTTGCTTTTAAAATTTCAACAGTTTTGCCGCTTCTGTAACCGGTTCGGCAATAAACATAAATGGGTTTGTTTTAGGCAGTAACAGCAGGTTTTCTTTAAAGCTGAATGCATAATAATTTAATTGCTCCGTATCTTTTATATGTCCGCTTTCAAACTCATATTGTGTGCGCACATCCAATAAAATACCGTCTTTTTTTGCTATAAGATTTTTAAATTCGGGCGCATTTACATTTTTTATTGCTTGTTGCTGTGCATTTGCAAAAAATATAGTGAATATAGAGGCGAGTGCAAAAAGCAAATATTTCATCATTTACTGATTATTTTTTATAGAAAAAAAGGATTGCTGTAATATGCTTTTTTAGGAGAGTTGTAACATGAAAAGGTTCTTTAAGAAGAAACAAAAACGTTATTTTGTTTTTTCCAGTTCTTTCAAAATCTGCTCTTTTTTTTCTGAAGAAAGTTTCATGGCTTCTTTATTTGGTTGATGAATTTGGGCTAAGCATTTCTCAATAATCTCACTTTGGTTTTTATAGGTTGTGCATTTGCCGCAAACCGCAGTGTGCATTTTTAATTGAATTTTTTCTACGGCTGATAATTTGGTAACCAATTTTTTTTCAATAAGTTCGGTAGCTTTTTTACAAGAAAGCATTATTATGTTCATCGTATTTTTCATCAACTTACCCAATTTAGTTCTATACATTTTTTTAAAAGCAGTTTAGCTCTGTGCGTTATTTGCCAATAATTAGACATCGTTATTTGAAGCTCCTGACAGATATGTTCACTTTTTTTGTCTAAAATATATTTAGACTGAATGATAAATTGCCAATTTTCTGGTAAATTTTTTATGCAACCCAAAAGAATATGGTTAAATTCGGGATTGTCCAGCCAATGTTGCTCTTCATTATCGGCTGTCTTTTTCCATTTGTCATGCTCATCAAAAAAATTATCTGTTGTTTTTATTTGTTGCAGATAATCATCAGAAGAAATAATAAATTGTTTTGATTTTTTCCGGTAATGATCAATAATTTTATTGTTCAAAATGGCGAACAGCCAGGTTTTTGGTTGGCTTTTGCCTTCAAATGAATCTATTTTATGATAAGCGGAAAGAAAGGTGTCCTGAACCAAATCCTCAGCGGTTTCTCTTGAAGAAGTTTTGTGGTAAGCCCAAGAAAAAAGATCATCGCTAAATTGGTTGACCCAACTTTCAAACAAGGTTTTTGAATTCTCTTTTGTCGATTTCATTAAAATATCTATTCGTTTTATTGCCGTTAAAGATAATATTTTAAGCTTTAAACACTTTACGATTTTAAAAAAAAAGATAAGGAAGTTTTATTATTGCTTGTAAAAACTGAAGGCTTAATTTAATAACATAGCACAATCTTTATAAATTTTGGGTTGAATTATTTTGGCAGGAATTTAAGAAACACTTAACTGTTGTGATTTGGAATGCGAGAAAATTTTTTTAACAAAAAATTCACTCCGTCGTTTTGGAAAAAAATTAGAATGAAGTGCTTAAATTTAAACCAAACCCGGTGGCTTCAGGAACAACTTTGCAAACGCCGCCAATACATATTAAACCATTTCCAAATTGTTCATAAAAATAACCCGCCGTTAAATCTAATTTTTCATTTTTATAATTGGCAAAAAAGTGGCTGCGCCAATTTGTTCATCAAAACTTGGGGAATAATTTAGAATGGCCTGTGGCGCATAACCTTCAATTTGCAGCCCAAAAGTAAATTTGTCGATTTGGCTATTTAACTTTAAATAATTATTTGACCTAAATCGGTCTTCTTCCGTAAAATCCCAGGTTTTTTTATCATCAACGTAATATTGCGAGAAAGAGGTGAAATTTCCGTTAATAGAATATTCTTGGGCACTTAAAGAAATTGAAATTTGGAAAACCAGAAAAATAAGCAGTTTTTTCATAATTAAATTTTAATGTGCGTATTCTATTATTTTCTCATAAAGTTCTTTCTCTGAACCTGGTGTATAACCAGATTGTGCATGCACAATTTTGTTGTTCTTTACTATAATTAAATAAGGTATTGATGTGGCATTTATTGCACGTTTAAACTCTTGGTTGGTGTCAAATAAAATTTCATATTCCCAATTTTTGCTGTCCATAAAAGGTTTAACCCTTGATTTGGATCTTATATCATCAATTGAGACGGCGATAATTTTTAACATTTGTTTCATTTTGCCATTCATCATAAATCTCATTAATCGCGTCAAGCTCATTGATGCAAGGAATGCACCATGTAGCCCAAAAAACTAAAAACGGTGACTTTATTGGTGTCAACAGATGCAATGTCAATGCGCTTTCCTTTGTTGTCTTCTAAACTGATTTTTGGCAGTTTATTTTGAGAAAAAATTTGGCTGAAGTTTAAAAATGCGAGCAGCAATATTAATTTTAGTTTTACATTCATCATATCAATATTCTTAATGTTTTAACCAAGGTTATATGGTATGTTAGGGTATAAAAAACTAAAATTTGTACAAAAACTCTTTTATTCCCAAAAAAAATCACCTAACCCATTGCAGGTTTTAGATGAAGACAATTTAAAACCCTGACAATTAATGGCATTTAAAAACATATTTTTTGTGACACATCAAATTGATTTGTGCAGTCCCCAAAACTAAATCGCAAAAAAAAGAAAAAATTTAACTTTAAACTGTAATTATGAAAACAAAACAATTAAAAACCCTGTGCGAAAAGCCCATAAATTAGAGAATTAAAAAAAACCACCCCCTAAAATTACTGTAAACGTGGTGGGTTAATATGAGATAAGCTTCTGAAGATCATCCTATGAATAATAATTTCTAAAAGCTTAATCAAGCTGCACTTCATTAGAAAAATTATGTGGCAATGATCATTTAATGTAATAAATATCAGTCTTTTCCCCTATTTTATTATTACTTATTTTGCTGTTCTTCAATGAAATATGTTTCGTGTCAAGTGCCAAAAAAATTAGCATAAACTAGCGTGAAAAAAATCATGCAATTTGCATGGTTTTATTTTGAAAATGTATTCCAGTATAAAACATCCAAACTTTTTATCTAAAAGTCAATTTGCCCATAATTAGCAAGTTACTTCATTAAAATCTTAAAATTGTTTTAAATTAAGAACTTTTATACCATAAAATTCATTATATTTGAGAGTGCATTTGATTAATTATAAAATTATAAAATTAAAAATTGTAAAAATGATTAAGAAAATGCAAAATAACTAATACATACTAATTTAATTTACTAAGGAAACCGGGCAATTGCCTGGTTTTTTTGTTTTGGTTCAACATTTTAAATATGTGCCAAGAAAATATAAAAACCCTTCTTTCTCTTTTTTTTTAAATTGGCCGCTTCATTATTTGTTAAAAAAATATCTTTTTTTAGAAAAAGTCAACTATTTATCGTAAAATTATTGAATAATTTAAAAAGAGGCAAAAGAGTTCGGTTTCTCTTTAAATTCAGTTAAAAGTTAAATTTTTTTGACCAATTAAAAATTAATTAAAAAAATATTTGAAATACAGCATTATGAAAAAATTAAATTTATTTGTTTTAGTCTTCTTATTTTTTACCACTTCTACAGTTTTTGCACAACAAAAGGAAATTTTTATTGAGAATGTTATGAAGGAGACTTACGAAAATTCCCTGTTAGAACAACTTGGTTATGAACTTTTAGATGAAATTGGGCCAAGATTGGTGGGTTCTCCACAAATGAAAACCGCGCACGATTGGGCGGTTACAAAATTTTCGGATTGGGGAATATCGGCTTCAAATCAGCAATACGGCGTATGGCGCGGCTGGGATCGCGGAATTTCACATATCGATTTGGTGGAACCTCGCATAAAATCATTAGAAGGAATGCAATTGGCCTGGAGTGGCTCAACACCTAAAAACGGTGTGACTGCTGAGGTTATCACAATACCAAGCAATATTAAAGATTCATTGAGTTTTGCAAAATGGCTGCCATGCGTAAAAGGAAAATTTGTGTTGGTTTCAATGCTACAAAAAACGGGCAGACCGGATTATAATTGGGAAGAATTTGCAACTCCGGAATCTTTCGAAAAAATGAAAGCAGACCGAACTTCTCAAACAACAGCTTGGAATAATAACCTTAAAAATAGCGGTTACAGCAGCAGAACGCTTGATGAAGCACTTGAAAAGGCAGGAGCTGCTGGCATAGTTCAATCCAATTGGTCGAGAGGTTTTGGCGTAAACAAAATATTTGGGGCTCGCGTAAAAAAAATACCCACAGTAGATATTTCACTCGAAGATTATGGTTTGGTTTACCGACTTGCTGAAAATGGCAAAAAACCAAAGATAAAGGTCGTGGCAGCCTCCAAAGAACTGGGTATTATGCCAACTTTTAATACGATTGCACGAATAGAAGGAACTGAAAAACCTGATGAATATATCATTCTTTCTGCCCATTTCGATTCTTGGGATGGCGGCAGCGGCGCAACCGACAACGGCACCGGAACCATTACCATGATGGAAGTGGCGCGCATCCTAAAAAAATATTATCCCAATCCGAAAAGAACCATTATTGTGGGTTTGTGGGGAAGTGAAGAACAAGGTTTAAATGGCTCAAGAGCATTTGTTCACGACAATCCGGCTATTGTAGAAAATGTACAGGCAGTTTTTAACCAGGATAATGGAACGGGAAGGGTTTCAAGCATTAACGGACAAGGATTTTTGCATTCCTATAATTTTTTGGGTCGTTGGTTGCGTGAAGTTCCTGAAAATATCCGAAAACATATAGAAACAACCTATCCGGGATCGCCTTCAGGTGGCGGCTCCGACCATTCCTCCTTTGTTTCCCAAAGTGCTCCGGCTTTTATGATGAGCTCCCTAAATTGGTCTTATTTTAATTATACCTGGCATACCAATAAAGACACTTATGATAAAATTGTGTTTGATGAATTGAAAAATAATGTGGCACTCATCGCAATTATGGCCTATTTGGCAAGCGAAGATCCAGAGAAAACTTCCAGGGAAAAAATTGTTTTGCCGGTCAATTCCAGAACCGGTGAACAAATGGAATGGCCAACGCCGAAAGATGGAAACAGGCGCGGCGGGTTGGATTAAAGTTATGTTTTCGTAAGGGATTTGGGCGTTAATTTCCAAAAAAAAACAATAAAAAAATGACAGCCATTACTGACTGTCATTTTTCACATTAACTAACCAAAAAGTGTTTTATTGTTTTGCTTCTTGCATTTCTTCAGTTTTTGCACCCATTCTGTTGAATGTAAACATTGGCGCAAATTTTAATTTTAAACCAGCAATTTTTATGTTGTCGGCTGATGTTAGCCCTTCTTTTTCAACAGTGTTTTTTCTGCTGTCAAGCGCTTCATACATTAGTTTTACTTCATCCCAGTCTTCACGAGAATAATTGTCCTTATTGGCCTCAGCAGCGCTAACGAATTGATCGTAAACAGCAAGAATATTGTCTTTGTTTACCCAATCAAAATTCATGTCACTTCCAATTTTACCCTCTCCAAACAACGCATTTCTTAATGCTTGTTTTGAATTTGCAGCCAATTCAGCTTGCATATCAGCTTCAATTTGTGCTTTTAAGGCTTCAAATTTCACTTTACTTGCTTCAATTCTTGCTTGTGCAGCTTCTCTTTCTTTTAAATTGTCTAAAGCCATTTCAGCTTCCGAAACTCTTATTAAATAAGAATCGTTAATTGTTTGCCAGTTTGCTTTAACTTCTGTAGCTTCAACATTTCCTATTGAATCAACATACACAACATAGGTATCTACTGATTTCTCAGCGGCCGTAACTTTTTCATCTTTACACGATGTGAATGCTAAGGAGAGAATTACAGCTCCTAAAAATAAATTTCTTTTGTTCATTTTAGTTTATTTTATTAATTGATAATGATTTCTTTAACGGTGCAAATTTATGCGGATATGAAGTTGTAAGTGTTACACAATTAAATAAATAACTTACATGATTCATACATTTTACAATTGAAAATTTTGTTAAAAACTGTCAATTTTGTGAATTTAAGGCCTGTTTAATCGTTAAGATATTGCTGTTTGAAGTGTTTTTTATAGCTGTATTTTTATGATATTAATAAATGGAACAAAAAACCCATCAATTAGATGGATTTTTGTGATGAAAGATGTAACATATCCTGTAAATCTGTGTTCATTTTAAAATGCGTTAGCTTTTATGTTAGGCTATAATTCCTGTACTGTCAGAAAGTTCAACAAAATAGAGCGAACAATCTTTGTTAAATTTATTTTTATACGCTTCAGAAACCGCTTTTTTGAAGGATGCTGTTGCTGTTTTTTCAATTAAATTGATGGTGCAACCGCCAAAACCGCCGCCCATCATTCTGGCGCCTAATACGTGTCCGTTTAATTTTGCCTGTTCCACTAAAAAATCCAATTCTTCGCAGCTCACTTTGTATTGATGCTGCAGTCCTGCGTGCGAGGCGTAAATAAGATTTCCGAGTGTTGCTAAATCGCCGGCTTCAATGGCTTTTGAAGCTTTTATCACCCTGTCATTTTCCTGGATGACATACAATGCTTTTTGATAGTTTTCAGGCGTGATATTTTCTTTAATGGTGTCTAAATCAAATTCTGTGGCGTCTCTTAATGCTTTCACTTTTAGTATTCCGGAAATGGATTCGCAAACCAAGCGGCGGTCGTTATATGCGCTGTCCGACAAACTGTGTTTCACATTGGTGTTTATCAATAAAAGTTCGTGGTCTTTAAAATTTATTTCAAAAGGTTTCGATTTTATGGTTCTGCAATCCAACAGCAACGCATTGTTTTTAATGCCGAACATGCTGGCATATTGGTCCATAATACCGCATTTTACACCCACATAATTATGTTCTGCTTTCTGCGAAATTAAAATCATTTCTTCTTTAGAAAGGCCTAAATTGAAAATTTCATTCAATCCAAACACCAAGCTGTTTTCCAACGCTGCTGAAGATGACATACCGGCGCCACCAGGAATATCTCCGCCAAAAGCGATGTTAAAATTGTCAATGATTTTGTTGCTGTTCTGAATTTCTGCCACCACGCCTAAAATATAGTTTTGCCAGCTTCCTTGCGGATAAGGTTTTAAGTTATTGACGGAAAATTCGATAATTTCTTCTTTGTCAACAGCATAAGCGGTTGAAATTCCCGAATTGCTTTTTGAAAGTCCTGCCACAATACCTTTATCAACCGCTGCAGGAAAAACAAAACCATCATTATAATCGGTATGTTCACCAATAATATTGATTCTTCCGGGTGAAAAAATCATTAATGGATTGTCTTGAAATTTAGCGATAAAGTGGGTTTTTATGTTTGAAACCAATGCTGTGTTCATTTTTTTAAATGATTTTAAGATTCCAATTAATATGATAAGTATCGTTCGATTTTAGTTTTTTTAAACCAGTGCCATTGTTGAAGCTGTTGGAGATTCCGGTAGTTGGCTCAATGGCGATGGCATTTGGATACGGTGGCGTATATAATTGTAAAAAACTGTTTTTATCAGACGATTTCAAGGAAAAACTATATCGAGGCGTTTCAAAAATTATTTCATTGGAATCTAAAGCAAAACAATCATCCAAAAATTTGTCTTCAATCAAAAATGGTTCGTCAATAGCAATTTTATCCATCCTTTGGGTGATATTTCTTTCATCAAAAACACATTTTTGATGGCTTTTAAAATGAACCGAGCTTTTAGACAAATCTTGGCTGATAAAATAGGGATGCCAGCCAATGGTAAAAGGGAATGTTTTGGTGTCTGAATTTTTTACGGTAACCTTTACGTCGAGGCTGTCTTTGGTTAAAATATAGGTTAAATCAATTGAATAAGTATATGGAAATCCTTTAGAAAGCGAGGTTTCTTCATATCTCAGCAAAACTTCAGCTTTTTCGTGTGTGGTCTTTTGGTCGATGATTTCAAATGTTTTGTTGTAAACCAATCCGTGAAGCGCATTGTTTTCTTGTTTTTGGTTTATTTCCAGTTGATAGGTGTTGTTTTGAAAAACATAATTGCCGTCGGCAATTCTGTTGGCGAATGGAAACAATAGGGCAGAAGCGTAGGTATCGCGGTAAGTTAAAGGATGCAAATCTTTTATAAGATGTTGATTTAAAAGTTTAAGTTCCTGTAAACTTGCGCCTAAATTCAACTGTATTTTGGCATAAGATGCTTTGTTTGAATCTTCAATTTCTATAAAGTTCAAACTATTTTTTAAATTTTTGGTATGTTTTATCTGATACAATGTTGGCTGATTTTTGTAAATAATGAATGTGACTGTTTCTAAAAACTGATTGGCTAATAAAGGTCAAATATAAAAACATAAAACGACTTTAGGTGGTGTAAATAAGCCAACTATTGGTGTAAATAAATCAATCTTCTTTATTCTTAGGGTAAATAACCTATTTATCAAAAAAACTTAAATCCCACGAATCAAGCTATTTTAAAATGGGAATATCATTATTCAACCACCAATCAATTGGATAAAGCCAGAAAAATAGTCGTTAAATTGGTGTAATTGTTCACTAACAATCAGAATTATCAAAATTTTCTTAAAAAATTATCATTGTAAATTAAAGTGCATTATTAAACAAATAAAAATCCAAGTTTTATTGTTAAATAGCAATTATATTTAATTCAGAAAAATTCATATTACAGGTTTTTGTGGTTCTCAAAACATGGCTATTCAACCACCATAATTTCTTTTTCTTTTCAGTCTAAATAAATATAAAAAATATAAAGGAGCAATTAATTTGAAGATTATGGCCGTTAGTTTTATATTTGTGTGAAATTAAAGGCGAAATTTAAGTCTGATTACCTTCATTATTTATGAAATTTAAACATCTAATTTATATCCTCCTCGCTGCAGGTTTTGTGGCTTTGGTCACTTACAGGATTATCGACAATAAAAAAGAAAACAGCCAAGGAAAACAAAAAGGCGGAAGTCAGGCAGCCCTCACTGTGGATGGATTGGTATTGAAACCTGAGAAGTTTTCCGAAAACCTTTCTCTTTCGGGCTCTTTGGAAGCCAATGAACAATTGGAATTGAGAAGCGAAATCTCGGGAATTGTTGAAAAAATTAATTTTAAGGAAGGAAGCAAAGTTTCTAAAGGACAGATTCTTTTTCAGGTTAACGATTTGGAGTTACGTGCGCGGTTGGCCAAAGTGCATACGGCGCAAAAACTGGCTTCTGAAAATGTACGAAGGGCTAAACTGCTGTTGGAAAAAGAAGCGATCAGTCAGGAAGAATATGATATGGCTGATGCCGATTTTCAATTTGCGCGTGCCGAATCACAATTGGTTGCCGCACAACTGGCAAAAGCCACTGTTCGGGCACCTTTTTCAGGAAAAATTGGTTTGCGCTATATTTCGCAGGGAAGTTATTTAACGCCATCTACGCCTATCGCGAGTTTGGTGAATACCGATCAGTTAAAGATCACTTTTTCCATACCCGAAAAATATTCATCACAAATAAAGTTTGCGGACAAGATCACTTTCACAACATCAAACTCAAAACAGGCGCAAACCGCCACCATTTATGCCATAGAGCCTGAAGTGGATATTGCCACCCGTACCTTAAAAATGCGTGCCATTGCCGACAATAAAGAAGGAAAATTAATTCCCGGGACTTTTGCCAATGTGCTGCTGCCGCTAGAAACTGTTAATGATGCGCTATTGGTGCCAACCGAATCCCTGATTCCGATACAGAATGGCAAAAAGATTTTTGTTTCTGAAGGCGGACTTGCCAAAGAAATTATTGTGGAAACCGGTGCACGTACGGAAAACTCCGTCATTGTTTTGTCGGGATTAAAGGCAGGCGATACCATCTTGACAACAGGCGTTATGATGCTAAAAAATGGTACGCCCGTTAAAGTCAATCTCATTCAACCGGCATCAAATTCCAAATCGTAATGAGTTTATCAACCTTAAGCATCAAACGCCCGGTATTGACCATTGTAATGAATATTGCAATTGTACTTTTTGGGATTATTGGTTTCACTTATCTTGGTGTGCGGGAATTTCCCTCCATAGATCCGGCGCAGATATCCGTGCGCACCAATTACACCGGCGCAAATGCTGACATTATTGAATCACAGATTACAGAACCTTTGGAAAAAGCAATCAATTCCATTGATGGGATACGAAATATTACCTCATCCAGCAACCAGGGTTCAAGCAATATTAACATAGAATTCAATCTGGATAAAAACCTTGAAGAAGCCGCAAATGATGTGCGCGATAAAGTGTCGCAGGCGGTGCGAAGCCTTCCGCAGGATATTGATGCCCCACCCGTAGTTTCAAAGGCCGATGCCGATTCGCAACCCATCATTTCGATGACTGTGCAAAGTGATGTGAAAAATGTTTTGGAACTTTCGGATTATGCCGATAATGTGATTGCACCGCGTTTACAAACAATTCCGGGAGTGAGCAATGTTCGGATTTGGGGACAACGAAAATATGCGATGCGATTGTGGATAGATCCTTTAAAACTGGCTTCTTACGGCGCTACAGTTAGTGATGTTCGGGCAGCATTGGCTTCGCAGAATGTAGAATTGCCATCCGGAAAATTAACCGGCGCGAATACTGAATTGGCCGTAAAAACCATCGGAAATCTTACTACTGAAGAAGAATTTAACAATATCATCATCAGGGCCGACGGGGAGAAGGTGATTCGCCTCAGTGATATCGGAAAAGCATCTTTGGAAGCCGAAAATCTTGAAACCAAATTAAGCGATTCGGGCCAGCCAATGGTCGCGATGGTGATTATTCCGCAGCCGGGCAGCAATTATTTGGATATTGCCGATGCATTTTACGAGCAGTATGAACAATTGCAAAAAGATTTACCAAAAGATTTCAAATTAAACATCGCCATAGACAATACCACTTTCGTGAAAAGGGCCATCACAGAAGTTGTAGAGACGCTGGCCATATCCATTATTTTGGTGATTTTGGTGATTTACCTGTTTTTCAGAAACTGGTCCATTGCCTTGCGGCCGCTGATTGACATTCCGGTTTCCCTTATTGCCACCTTTTTTATTATGTGGCTGTTCGGTTTCTCCATCAATGTACTTACGCTTCTAGCTATTGTGCTTGCAACGGGGCTTGTGGTGGATGACGGAATTGTGGTGACCGAAAATATTTTCAAAAAAGTGGAACAGGGAATGAATCCCATTGAAGCCTCCATAAAGGGATCTAACGAGATCTTTTTCGCGGTGATTTCCATTTCGGTAACTCTTGCGGCAGTATTTCTTCCGGTAATTTTCCTTGAAGGATTTGTGGGCAGGCTGTTCCGTGAATTTGGGGTGGTTTTGGCTTCCGCAGTGTTGATATCCGCTTTTGTGGCATTGACTTTAACACCGATGTTGAACGCCTATTTGATGCGTCCGGGAAAACAGGAAAGATCGAAATTCTATAATTTTACGGAGAAGTATTTTGTGAAAATGAATGCGTCTTATGCCGAATCACTCCGTGCATTTTTAAATAAGAAATGGTGGAGTTTTCCAATTCTCGTAGCCTGTTTAATTATAATAGGTGTATTTTATAGCTTGCTGAAAAAGGAAACAGCGCCTTATGACGATCGAAGTTATATCAGTTTAAACGTTTCAGGACCTGAAGGCGCTTCTTACGATTATATGGATGCCTTTATGAACGAACTTACTGAATTGATTAACGATTCCATTCCCGAAAAGAAAGTGAGCCTTGTTGTTACTTCTCCCGGTTTTGGATCATCTTCCGTGAACAGTGGATTTGTGCGTATCGCCCTTGTAGAACCTGGCGAAAGGGAACGTTCGCAAAAGGAAATTGCCGCTGATTTAACGAAGTGGACAAAGCAGTACCCAAATGCCCGCACCAATGTGTCGGAATCGCCTACTATTTCTGTTGGCCGACGTGGCGGAATGCCAATTCAATACATTATTCAGGCACCGAATTTTCAGCAATTGGAAGAAAAGATTCCTGAATTTATGGAAGAAGCGGGAAAAGATCCAACTTTTTCCAATACCGATTTAAACCTGAAATTCAACAAACCCGAAATTTATGTGACCATAGACCGTGAGAAAGCACAAAGTCTTGGAGTTTCTGTGCTTGATGTGGCCCAAACTTTGCAACTTTCTTTAAGCGGACAGCGTTTTGGCTATTTTTTGATGAATGGAAAGCAATACCAGGTGATGGGACAATTTGATAAAAAGGATCGTGCGGCCCCGATGGATCTCACTTCTATGTTCGTTAGAAATAAGGAGGGAATGCTGATACAGCTAGACAATTTGGTGACTACCGAAGAACAAAGCAGTCCGCCACAATTATACCACAACAATCGGTATATGAGTGCCACGGTATCTGCCAGTCTGGCGCCCGGAAAAAGCATCAGCGATGGAATAGATGCCATGGAACGCATCAAGAAAAAAGTGCTTGGTGAGAATTTCACTACCGATCTTGGCGGGGAATCAAGGGATTTTGTGGAAAGCAGTTCCAATACAATGTTTGCATTTGGCTTGGCATTATTGCTTATTTTCCTGATTCTTGCTGCGCAGTTTGAAAGTTTTATAGATCCGTTTATCATCATCCTTACTGTTCCAATGGCCGTTGCCGGGGCCTTGTTTTCTCTTTGGCTGTTTGGGCAGACCTGGAATATTTTTAGCCAGATTGGTACGGTGATGCTCATTGGCCTGGTGACAAAAAACGGAATTCTGATTGTGGAATTTGCCAATCAGCTTCGCGAACAGGGATTGCCAAAACGCGAGGCCATCCTTCAGGCTGCTGAAACCCGGTTAAGGCCTATTCTTATGACAAGTCTTACCATCGCCTTAGGGGCACTGCCTATTGCCATTGCGCTTGGCGCAGCTTCCACAAGCAGAATAGGAATGGGCGTTGTTATTATTGGTGGCACCATGTTTTCCCTTGTTTTAACCTTATTTATAATTCCTGCGATGTACCTGATGTGGTCAAGGGATAAGAAACACCGCCCGGAATTTGACAAACCTGAAATTCAATTAAATGAATAAGATACTTACGTTTTTTGTGCTGTTTTTTATCGTTTCATCAGCCCATTCACAGGAATTGATGACAGTGGAAGGTGCAGTGAAAATCGCCTTAGAAAACAATTACAAAATAAGGATTGCTGTCAACGAACTGAAAATTGACAAAACCGGAGTGAGTGCCGGGAATGCAGGAATGCTTCCAACGCTTGGCGCTACTTTAAACAACAATAACAGCATCCAAAACAGTTCGCAAACACGTTCGGACGGGAATACTGTTAAACTCGATAACGCCAAAAACAACAGCCTTAATTATGGAGTGGTGATGGATTGGATGCTGTTTGACGGTTTCAAAATGTTTGCGCGATACGACCAGTTAAAAGAACTGGAAAAACTGGGCGATGCCCAATTAAAACAGGCCGTAATCACTAAGGTAAGCGATGTGATGATCGGTTATTATGATTTGGTGCAGCAGCAACAGCAACTTGTGGCATTGGACAGTACCCTGGTTATTTCGGAACAACGGTTAAATCTTGCCAATAACCGGTTTACAATCGGGAAAGCCTCCAAACTTGAAGTGTTGAATGCCAAAGTGGATTTAAATACTGATATGACCACCATTCTGCGGCAAAAGGAATTGTTTGCGAATACAAAGATTCGGCTGAATGAAATCCTTGCGCGCGACACCAAAATCGATTTTAGGGTGATTAATGAAATAACTTTGGATGAGCAACTTTTTTTGCCTGAGCTCGAATCCCTGGCGCAACAGCAAAATCCGCAGTTGCAGGCACAAATCATCAATAACAATATTGCCCGTTTGCAGCTGAAACAGGTGAAGGCAGCACGCTACCCAACCATAACCGCCAGTACGGGATATGTTTTTAGTGAATCGGAATCGAGTTTGGGTTTCACCACCAGCACCAATTCGCGCGGATTGAACTACGGATTTAGCGCAAGACTGAATCTTTTTGACGGATTTACCCAAAATCAGCAAGAAAAAATAGCCAAAATCCAGCTTGAAAATACGGATTTGGAAATTGAACAGCAACGCCAAGCTTTGGCCTCACAATTGGGCATTGCGTATCAAACCTATTTAACAAACATCAGCTTGATTGAGCTTGAAAGAAACAATGCGGTTATTGCCAAGGAAAACCTCGACATCACGATGGAAAAATTCAGGATAGGGACCATTCCAACCATTGAATTCCGAACCGCGCAACTCAATTATATCAACGCAATCGTTCGTTACAGCAATGCAAAATTCCAGGCAAAACTGTCTGAAATCAGCTTAAAGGAATTTGCGGGGAGTTTGATGTTTTAGATAATAATTATTGTCCGTTTAACTTTCGATAAAAACGGTTAAAACCATTCCTAAACTTTTTTTTACACACAATTCATATCATAATTTATTTAGCCCACGATTAAAATCGTGGGCTAAATAAATTAAATATTTCTGCTGTCTCTCTCTCCTCTGGTGCTCGTCTTCGACGAGTATCTACTTAAATTAGCCTCTAAAACGTAGTGTTTGCAACGCAGTTAATAAGAAATATAGCAACGATTTAAAAGTATGCTTCTGTTTTTTATAGGTTGGTTTTCTTAAAAGTAATATATTTGATTAAACACAATGTTTGATAAATACAAAGTTATCGATAGTAAAGTGCCAACTTTTATTACGATAACAATTGCAGACTTTGTAAATACTCTTCTTAGACGAGCAACAGAAGGCATTCAAATCATTTGCAAAACCGTTGTGCTACATATAAAATCAATCTAAATAATTATGAGAAAATCTTTTCTGGCAGTAATTTTAATCATATCCTTTTTTGCTTGTAATTCAGATAAAAATGAGGGTGATAAAAACAAAGCCAAAATTAAAAGTAATACGAGTAACAAAATTAGCGTACTAAATTTTGGTTCTTTACACTTAAGTGGGAGTACAGATGCACATTCTTCAATTACGGACATCAACAACCCAACAGTTAAAGCTCATATCAAAAAATAGTTGACCGTTTGGCAGATTTTAAACCTACAATTATTTGTGTGGAAATACCTCCTGAAAGCACCGATTTTATGAACGAAACTTACCAAAAACACAAGATCGACCAAAATAACAGAATTAATTATTCGGAAGAAGTAAATGTTATTGGACTTGAAGTAGCCCGATTGAGTGGCGTGAAAAAAATATATGGAATTGACAATCCAATTGGTTTTGACTACCCAATTTTAATAGGTATCGCCAATCAAAATCCATCCGACAGCCTTTATGCTCAAATATCATGGACAAATACGAAAAATTAAATAAACAACCTTTGCTTGAACAATATAGAGCCATAAACACAAAGGAGTATAAAGCCGAAACTTTTGATAGATGTATATGAAGATGACAAAGTAGTTTTGATTGTTGATGATAATTTAGATGTTGTGAACTATGTAAGTGATGTTTTATCTAAATTTTACAAAGTAATTACTGCTGAAAACGGAAAAACTGGTATTAAGAAAGCCCTGAAGTTTATTCCTGATTTAATTATTTCAGATGTTATGATGCCCGAAAAATCAGGAATTGATTTATCTGCTGAATTAAAAAATCACAATCAAACAAGTCATATTCCAATTATATTATTAACCGCTAAATTAGGGGGGAAGGATAAATTAGAAGGAATGAAAATTGGTGCAGACGATTACATTACCAAACCTTTTGATTCGGAATATTTATTAACCAGAATTGAAAATCTATTTAAAAACAGAAAAAAATTAGCTACTTAATTATTACAATGATTCTCATGCCATTTTAGACTTAAAAGTGAAAAAAATGAGCATTGAGGATGAATTTTTGGAAAAATCAGAAAACTTGGTTATTGAAAAGTACGATGGATATGAAATATCTATACCTGAAATTGCAAAGGAATTAGGGTTTAGCAGATTATCACTTTATAGGAAAATTAAGGCAATAACAGGTGAACCAATAAATCATTTTATTAAAAGAGTA
>JACUUQ010000343.1 GCA_014859175.1 Lutibacter sp.
AAATATTTTTTGGCAAAATCTTCCAATTCTTCATTTTTGTCAATGGTGAAAAGCGTTCCGTTTTTTCGCATTCCTTCCGCCAGGCATAAAGCAGAATAACCGGTGTAAGTTCCTATTTCCAAAATATTTTTTGGCTGGATTAATTTTGAAACCATCGCTAATATCCGGCCTTGATAGCCACCGCTTAACATGCGCGGATTCAATACTTTTTGCCAGGTTTCTTTATTTAACTGCTGTAAAAGTTCAGGTTCTTTTTGGGAATGATTTACAACATAATCATTTATTTTTTCAGGTAAAAAATACATTATTTTATTTACAAAAGTACTAAAAAGTGACCGTCTTAAAAGTGAATTTTAAACTAAATAAATCCAATTTGCCAATCTAAAACACATTTTTTTGGCTTATGCTTCTATTTTGGTTTTTAGTTCTTGTGCCATAAATTTTATTTCTTCTTGGTTTAATTGATGTGTTTTATGGCATTCCTCTTCCTCCAATTTTTTTAGGCAAGTGCTCATTATTTTATTTTGCTTAGCGTAAAGTCCACACTTTTCGCATAAAAACAAGTGAATTCCCAGTTTTATTTTTTCCCAAAAACCAGCTTCTTTATATTGATTTTTATCACAAATTGCAGTTGCTTCATCACAGGTTAATTTCATATACCAAAATTTTAATTTTTAAACCAATTTTCTTCCATGCATTTTCTAAGTTGGGTTCGGGCTCTATGAATGATGACCCATAAGTTTGACGCAGTAATGTCAAGTTCTTTACATATTTCCTCCGTTTCTATGTGATGTATGGTTTTCATTCTAAAAACTACGGCGTATTTTTCGGGCAAATTACCGATACATTTCTCCAAAACAATAGCCAATTCCTCATTCTCAATCCTTTTTTCAATTTCACCGCTCCATTCGGTTGGTGCGCGTTCTTCCAGCCAATCTCCTTCATGTTCGCCATCGGCATAAAAATTCATGCGCACTTCGGCCTTGCCTTTTGTGGAATTTATTTTGCGGTAATAATCAACAATTTTTCTTTTCAAAATGGCAATCAACCAAGTGCGTTCGGTTGATTCCCCTTTAAAATTGTCTTTGGCTTTTAAGGCCGAAAAAAAGGTGTCCTGCACCAAGTCTTTGGCTAAATCTCTGTCGTTAATCCGGCCAATGGCATAATTGAAAAGATAATCGGCATACAAGCTGACCCATTTTTCAGGATTTAAATATTGTTTGTCGGTTACAGCCATTTAAACTTTATTTTCAGATTCGCTAAGGTAAATAATTTCACAGAATTATGTTGATTTTTTTTATACTCTCAATACAGTTGACACATTTATATCCACTTTTTATCAACTATTTATTTTGGAATTA
>JACUUQ010000133.1 GCA_014859175.1 Lutibacter sp.
GAGGCCATTCAGTTTCAGTTTGGTTTGGCTGAAAAAGAGGTGATTAAACTGATGCGAAATCAACTAAAATTAACCAGTTTTAATTTGTGGCGCAAAAGGGTAAACAGCAAAATTAGCCAAAAACATCTAAAAAAACGCAGTGAAGAAATTACCCGTTTTAAATGTCCCAGACAACGGACTATCAGCTTAAATAAAATTTCAAAACGTTAGCGAAACCTAATAATTTTACACAAATGCACTTCACACAAAACGACATCAAAAATCTGGATCGCATTAAAAGGCTCAATTTAATCAATTCAATTACCGGCATAAAACCCGCAAATTTAATTGGCACAATTTCATCAAAACAAGAAACAAATTTGGCCATTTTTAGTTCGGTGATGCATTTGGGCAGCGACCCCGCGCTGTTGGGTTTTGTTTTACGTCCGGCACAAGATGTGCCAAGACATACCTTTGAAAACATTATGGAAAATGGGTTTTACACCATCAACCACGTGCAAACTTCTTTTATTGAAAAAGCGCATTATACCTCCACAAAATTTAAAAAGGAAGAATCTGAATTCGATAAATGCCAGTTAACAGAAGAATATATTGCCGATTTTAAAGCGCCGTTTGTGAAAGAAAGCATTATAAAATTGGGGATGAAGTTTGTGGAAAGCATTCCAATAAAATTGAACAATACACTCTTAATCATTGGCGAAATTACGCATTTAATTATCCCAAACACCGCTATCGATGCCAATGGTTATATGGATCTTGGACTGTTGGACAATGTTGGGATTTCTGGACTCAACAGTTATTATAAATTGGAAAAAATAACCGATTTCCTTTTTGCGCGCCCAAATGAATTGCCCAACTTTTCTCAATAAAAACTCTTTAAACTAACCATTCTTCTTTTTTAGTGTGATGTTTATGACCTGCGTTTTGCGATAAAACGCCTATCTTTGTTGCTTATAATTTTACACCAAATGGACTTAATCAACGTAAAAGAAGCCTTAGAAATTGTTTTAACTCATTCACAAAATTTTGGTATTGAAGAAGTGGATTTTTTAAATGCTTCAGGACGTGTTTTGAGGGAGCGTATTTTTGCCGATCGCGATTTTCCTCCATTTGACAGGGTAAGTATGGATGGAATTGCCATTTCTTCGGAAGCTTTTAACAACGGACAGAGAACGTTTAAAATTGAAGGAATTCAGGCTGCCGGAAGTCCGCAGTTAACGCTTCAAAACTCAAAAAATTGCATAGAAGCGATGACTGGTGCCGTACTTCCAAAAAATACGGATGCCGTAATTCAATATGAATTGTTGACCATTGAAAACGGAACTGCCAACGTAAATTTAGAAGCTGTAAAAAGCTTTCAAAATATTCATTTAAAAGGAACCGACAAAAAACAAGGCGATTTGCTGATAAATGAAAACACGCTCATTTCTCCTGCCGAAATTGGGATTTTTGCCACCGTTGGAAAAACAACTGTGAAAGTGGCGAAACAGCCAAAAGTGATGGTGGTTTCGACGGGCAATGAATTGGTGGAAGTTGGTGAAATTCCGGCCGATCACCAAATAAGGAGAAGCAATGTTTTTACCTTGGTTTCCCTGTTGGAAAAATTGCAAATAAAAGCGGAAACCTTGCATGTTTTGGATGATAAAAAAGTGTTGTTGACCAAAATTGACTCATTATTTAATAATTATGACGTGCTGATTTTCAGCGGCGCAGTTTCTAAAGGAAAATTCGATTTTATTCCCGAAGTATTGGATCAATTGGGCGTGAAAAAACTTTTTCACGAAGTAAAACAACGTCCGGGAAAACCATTTTGGTTTGGTAAAAAAGTTTACACTGAGCGTAGCCGAAGTGAGAAAACCATTTTTGCTTTCCCTGGAAATCCGGTTTCCACTTTTGTAAATTGCCTAAAATATTTTTATCCGTGGCAATATAAATCCGTTGGATTGAATTTTGAAAACAAGCAGCAAGCAATCCTTAGCGAAGATTTTTATTTTAAACCTGAACTGACTTATTTTTTGCAGGTGAAATTAAATCAGGTTGAAGGTAAATTAATGGCAACGCCCATTTCAGGAAAAGGCTCAGGCGATTTGGCCAATTTGGCTGATGCCGATGCTTTTTTGGAATTGCCGGATAATCGCAGTAATTTTATCAAAGGAGAAGTTTTTCCTGTAATTATATATCGACAGTAGTCATTGCAAAAGCATTGAGGCAAACTTTCACTTATGGAAAATAAATTTTCACATATCAATAAAAAAAATCAGCCAAAAATGGTCAATGTTGGCGATAAAAAAGTGACCAATCGCGCTGCAACCGCAAAAGCAACGATGTTTTTGGGCACAGATATTATTGCGCATTTTGAAGATAAAGAGTTGATCACCAAAAAAGGTCCGGTTTTTCAAACAGCCATTATTGCCGGGATTCAAGCGGTTAAAAAAACATCGGAACTGATTCCAATGTGCCATCCGTTATTGATAAACGGCGTTGACATTGACATTGAAATTACCGATAAAGAAAATATAGAAATTTTATGTACCGTTTCCATTGAAGGAAAAACAGGCGTTGAAATGGAAGCGTTAACTGGCGCGACTATTGCAGCATTAACCGTTTACGATATGTGCAAATCCATTTCGCAAAAAATGGTGATTAAAGAAGTGAAACTGGTGAAAAAATCCGGAGGAAAAAGCGATATAAAAAATGAGTAAACATCAAAAACACGCAAAACTTAAGTTAAGGGAAAACGACAATTTTGCGCCGAATGAAATTGCAATTATTGGCACAAAATGCAACGTTATTGCTGATTTGGTTCAGCAGGTTTCTGCAAAATTAGCGCAGTATAAATTGGTATATCTAGACGCATCCCACAATGAAGAAACAGAACAAAAAATAGTTGATTCTTTTACTTTTCATTCCAAAGGAACTGCAAATATTTCAGCAGAAATCGGGCTCAACAAGTTCAATCAGCGCGTGCAATTTTCTCAGCACGATTTGGTTTTTATCAACGGAAATCATTTTGAAGGCGCCAAACAAATTCTGATTTTAGACCAGGAGAAAGAAGCCTCTGTTTTGAAAAGACTGGACCAGTTAAACAACATTCAGTTTGTCATAAAATTAACCGATGACACCAAATATTTCGATTTTTTGGAGGCAAAAAATCCACAGATTAAAAACTTGTTATGTTATCAAATTGAAGAAATCGACAAGATTTCAAGACATATCGAAAATTTAATCAAGGAAAAAATAGCACCCATTTACGGATTCGTTTTGGCCGGCGGAAAAAGCACCAGAATGGGAACTGATAAGGGTACATTGAATTTTCACGGTAAAAATCAGCGCGATGTCGCCATTGAATTGTTGGAAAAAAACCATCTAAAAACGTATTTGTCTGTTAGAGAAGAACAAGAAATAGGAATTGAAAACAAAATTACCGACAAGTTTGTTGGTTTGGGGCCTTTTGGCGCTATATGTTCCGCATTTCAGGAAAATCCGGATGTTGCTTGGCTGGTTTTGGCAACCGATTTGCCTTTTGTGAATAATGAAGTCATCAAATTATTGCTGAAACACAGAAATCCGTCGAAAGCCGCAACGGCCTTAAAAGGAAAAAACAGTCAATTTCCAGAGCCTTTGATCACCATTTGGGAGCCAAAAAGTTACACATTATTGCTCAATTATTTGGCACAGGGCTATTCTTGTCCGCGTAAAGTGTTGCTCAATTCGGATATAGAAATTGTTGAGGTTGACGATGATTTCATCAGAAACATCAATACCCCTGAAGAATTTAAGGCTGCCCACAAAGAAATAAACGAGGAATAAATCCATTTTAACCGCTTATGAACTTCAATAAAGAAACTTATTTTTTGCGACAAACCACTTTGCCGGAAATTGGTGAAGCCAAACAAGCACTGTTGCAAAATGCAAAAGTGTTGGTGATTGGCTGTGGCGGTTTGGGAAGTCCGGTTGCCATTTATTTGGCGGCAAGCGGTGTTGGAGAACTTCATTTGGTCGATTTCGATACGGTTTCGGTTTCAAATTTACACCGTCAGGTTTTTTATAAAAAGGAAGATATTCATCAGCCAAAAGTTAAAGTGCTGGCCAATGAAATAAAGAAAAGAACGCCTTTCACCAAAGTTTCCGTCACCAATGAAGCAGTCACAAAAAATTCCATTTTGGCAATGGTTTCCGGCTTTGATGTGGTGGTTGACGGAACCGACAATTTGTCTGTGAAATATTTGATAAATGATGCTTGTGTTTTGACGAAAAAACCATTGGTTTACGGTTCTTTGTATAAATTCGACGGCTATGCCGCGACTTTTAATGTGTTGGGTGAAGATGGAAATTATAGCTGCAATTTACGGGATGCATTCCCCAAAATTGCCACCGATATTCCCAACTGCGAAGAAGCAGGAACGATGAATCCCATTGTTGGGATAATTGCGCTTTTACAGGTAAATGAAGTCATCAAATTAATCACCAAAACGGGTAAATTGCTGATAAACCAATTGCTTATTTACAATGCATTGGAGAACTCTCAGTTTAAAATGAAACTGAAGAAAAACAACTCATTAGACATAAAATCTATTTTTTTAACTTCAGATTATGCAGCCAAAACTTGTGCAAATCAAGATCCTTCTTTGCTGATTTCTGCTTCTGAATTAAAAGAAAAAATGGACGATTCAACTTTAGAAATTGTGAGTGTACTTAACAATTCTTCAGCATTTTTACCATTTAAAGTGCATCAAAAAATTCCTTATAGTGCTTTTGATATTGAAAATTTTCAAGCAAATTTTAAAAAAAAGTACGTCATTATTTGCAATAGAGGAATTAACAGCTATGAAATTACTATAAAATTAAAAGAAAAATATCCATTGCTTTCAGTCGTTAGCTTGTCTGAAGGCATCATAAATTATTAAATGCAACAACCATTAGAATTTTATACAACTGAAAAAGAGCGCTTTGAGCAAGAACAAAAAGTATTAAAAAGGCAATTGGCATTGTCAAGTTCCTTGCGGCTGCTCGTTTTTTTAATGGCGGTTGCCGGTATTTATTTCTTTTTTGGCGATGCAAAAGTTATGATTTACATTGTGGTGATTGCCGCAATTTTGTTCATTTATTTATTGACCAAACATTCCAAATTGCAATACAAAAGTGATCTCAATATAGCCTTGCTTGACATCAACAAAACAGAAATTAATGTGTTGAATCGCGATTATTTTTCCTTAAATCCGGGCAATGAATTTATAAATCCCGCACATCCCTTCAGTTATGATATTGATTTGTTCGGCAAAGGTTCTTTTTTTCAATATGCCAATCGAACAGTCACCAATGAAGGCCGACAGGAGTTTGTCGATTTATTGACGAATAACGATATTTTAAATATTGAAAATAAGCAACAAAGCATTCAGGAATTGAGTAAAAAACCCAAATGGCGTCAGCAATTTTCTGCTTTGGCAAGTTTGGTGAAAGTGGAACATCCTGCAAAGGAAATTGTCAATTGGATACAAAATTATAAATCGGTATTCCCTAAATTTTTGTCCTTTTTACCGACACTTTTTTCAACAATTTCATTGGTGTTCATTGTGCTAATTGCGATGCAAATGATTGCAGACCAAATCCTGTTAATTTGGATTTTTGTCGGATTGGGAATTTCTGGCGCTTATTACAATAAAGTCAGCGAATTGTACAAAGAGGCGAGCAATGCCAAAGACACTTTTAAGCAGTACCATAAATTGTTGCATGAAATTGAAACTGCTACTTTCGAATCACAAATTTTGAAGGAAAAACAACTTGAAATCCAGACAGAATTCCAAAAAGCATCTGTCATTTTTGCTAAATTCTCTAAAATATTGGACGCTTTTGACCAACGTAATAACCTGATTATTGCTTTTTTTGGTAATGCTTTTTTATTGCGCGATTTAAAATTAGCCCATAATCTGGAAAAATGGATGGACAGTTATAAATCCAAAGTGGCGGATTGGATCAATGTGATTGCTTTTTTTGATGCGCAAAATTCCCTGGCAAATTTTGCTTTTAACCATCCAAATTATGTTTTTCCGGAAATAGCATATCATAAAAATGTAATTGCTGCCCAAAATTTGGGACATCCTTTGTTGAAAGTTTTGCAGCGTGTTGACAATGATTTTACCATTGAAAACCAACAATTTTTCATCGTTACAGGTGCAAATATGGCCGGTAAAAGCACTTTTTTACGAACGGTTTCCCTGGCAATTGTGATGGGAAATATGGGTTTGCCTGTTTGTGCAACCGAATTTAAGTATTCACCCATAAAATTGATCACCAGTATGCGAACTTCAGATTCATTGGCCGACAATGAATCGTATTTCTTTTCTGAATTGAAACGATTAAAATTTATTGTTGATGAAATTAAAAATGAAGATTATTTTATCATTTTGGATGAAATTTTAAAAGGAACAAACAGCACGGACAAAGCGATTGGCTCGAAAAAGTTTGTCCAGAAATTGGTGAGTTCAAAATCGACAGGAATTATCGCCACGCACGATTTAAGTTTGTGCGAAATTGAAAAGGAAATGCCCGAAGTGCAAAACTATTATTTTGATGCGGAAATTATTGATGATGAATTGTTTTTCGATTACAAACTGAAACCCGGAATCTGCAAAAATATGAATGCCTCATTTTTGTTGAAGAAAATGGAGATTATATAGAAATTTTTATCCTATCCCCAACCTCCGGTACTAAAACGGGACAGGCTTTTCCCAAGGAAAGGGAGTCACATCCGATTAATTAATTAGCCATTGTGGTTAGGGGGCCTTACGGATGCGAATTCACCCAAACTTCACCGTCGTTAAAATGTTCTTTTTTCCAGATGGGAACCGTTTCTTTTAGGGTATCCATGGCAAATTCACAGGCTTCAAAAGCCGCTTTTCTGTGGGCTGAAGAAACAGCTATAATCACAGGAATATCACCAATTTGCAATTCACCAACCGCATGATGTATGGCTATTTTATGGATTTGAAACTTTGCCAAAGCCAAATCTGCAATTTTTTGCATTTCCTTTAAAGCCATTGGTTCATAGGCGCTGAAATCCAATAAGGAAACTTCTTTATTTTTGGTTGAATTCCGAACAGTGCCCACAAATAAGGCAATGCCGCCGCAAGCAGCATCCTGCACAAAATCATAACAATCCTGAACCTTTAATTTTTCCGAAGTAATTAAAACAGCGGTGTTATTCATAATTTAATTAGCCAATAAGTTTATTTTTGATTTACCCCCTTCAACTACGCTCAGGGTGGCATATTTTAGATTTAAGAATTTATCTTTTCAAATTTCGATTTTCAACTTAAAAGCCAACGCGCCGGCTGGCCTTTTCACTAAAAATGTATACCATACATTTTTTTAACGCTCAATCCTCCCCTTCGGGGGCTAGGGGGCCGGACATTAGGGAGCCTATCCTCCGCTTACCGGCGGAATAATTGCTACCACATCATTTTCTTCTAACACCAAATCATCTTCGGCATATTCCTCATTTACGGCAACGGCAAATTCATCGATGTTTTTTAATTTTGAATATTTTATCAGCAATTCATTTTTTAAATCCTGAACAGTCGCCACTGATTTCAAGTCATAAAAAATTGAATTTTCACCAACCAAATCGGTGGTAATGCCAAAAAATAACAATTGAATTTTCATCTGTTTAAACTTTATTTTTTAGCGGTAACAGCTGCTGTTCGCCATTAATCATTGCTGTGTGTATCAAAATTTGTTATGGCTCGTTTCATCTGTTTATATTTTATTTTTTTATTGGTACAGCTGCTGTTCGCCATTAATCATTGCTGTGTG
>JACUUQ010000003.1 GCA_014859175.1 Lutibacter sp.
AAGCCACTGATAAAGATACTGCAAATTATAAAGAAGTGCTGTTTGAAGGTTACGCACCGCACGGAATTGCGCTTGTAATTGAGACTGCCACCGACAACAATAACAGAACCGTTGCCAACGTGAGAGCGGCTTTTAACAAATGTAACGGAAACTTTGGAACATCAGGATCCGTTGTTTTTATGTTTGACCATACCTGCAATTTCCTGATAAAAGCTGATGACCTAAAGATGGATTTGGAAGAATTTGAACTGGAACTGATCGACTTTAATGTGGAAGAAGTTTTTGAAGATGAAGACGGAATTCTGATTTACGCGCCTTTTGAACAATTTGGGGCCATCCAAAAATATCTTGAAGAAAATAACATTGAAATTCTTTCCTCTGGTTTTGAAAGAATTCCTACCACCACCACCAAACTTTCCGAAGAAGAACAGGCTGATGTTGAAAAATTATTGGAACGTTTGGAAGATGATGATGATGTGCAAAATGTGTATCATTCTATGGAAATGAATTAATGATAAATTTGTTTGGCAAAAAATATTCGGAATTAAAACAGGAAATACACAAGGAAATTATTTGTCCGAACTGCCTTTCCAAAAACACGACAAAAGTTACTGTAACTGGCGTTTATAAACACTTGTTCCACATACCATTTTTATCAGGCGGAAAATTTGGATCGTCCGCTTGCACAAATTGTTACCATACTTTTGAATTGCCAAAAATGCCAATGGCCATAAAATTGGCGTATTATGAATTGAAAGAAAGCACCAAAACACCAATTTGGTTTTATTCAGGATTGATAGGTATAAAGGTGCTGGTTTTAGTTAAAATATTCAGTAGGTATTTTTAGAAGACGGAAGACCGAAGACCGAAGACAGGAGGCTATTTTAAAAATTCCAACGTTTTTACTCGGTCAATTTTATTTGTTTCTGTTTCCATGAATTTTTCTAAAAAATAGATTTCCTTAGGGATTTCATAGGCCGAAAGAGTTCCTAAACACTGGATTTTATTCAATAAATTTTCATTTTTGATTCCTTCACAAATCAAAATCAGTTTTTCACCAAGAACCGCATCTTTTTTTCCAGCGACAAAAAAACGATTTTCAATAATTCCGGCTAATTTTTCTTCAATCTGTTCCGGAATTAATTTTATGCCGCCAGAATTAATCACATTGTCAATTCTTCCCAGCCATTTAAATTCTGTTGGAGAAATTAGTTCAACCAAATCGTTGGTCACCACTTTTTCGGCTGAAATAGTTGGCGCATCAATCACCAAACAGCCTCTGTAATCAACAGCAATTTTGATGTTTGGCAGAGTTTTATAATAAGATTGCTTCGCTCCGCTCGCAATGACGTTAAGTTTTTTAACGGCAATATGCGTAATGGTTTCCGTCATTCCGTAAGTGGCAAAAATTTCTGTTTTTACCTCCTGAATTTTACTCAATAATTCATTTGAAACCGTTCCGCCACCGACAATCAATTTTTTTATTTTATGGATATCAGGCAAAGAATTGTGCAATTGCATAGGAACCATGGCCGAAAAATCGTAGTTTTTATCGCAATTTTTTAACGGATTTGACGTTGGTTCTACAACATCCAAATGCCAGCCCAACGTTAGCGCGCGCACCAACATCATTTTCCCGGCAATATAATTCGGCGACATGCACAACAATGCCGTGGTGTTTTGGGGTAAATTAAAATAGTCGCCCGTTGCTTTGGCGCTATGTGCCATCTGTTTTTTTTGAAGTCGAATGATTTTCGGATTTCCTGTGGATCCTGAAGTTTTTACTTCAACAAAAGAATTCTCATCAAACCAATTCCTTAAAAAATCGCTTACTTCCGCAGAAATTTCTTTGGAAAAATCGATCAATTCTTCCTTGGAATTAAATGATTTTCCCTGTAATTTAAATGCGCTATGGAATGTGCTGTTTTTCAATTGTTTAATCGTTTATTTGTTTAAACGTTTAATTGTGTTATTGTTAACCAAAAGATGAATTTATCTGACCAACATTTTTCTTTCATTATAATTCCCCCTTCGGGGGATAGGGGGCTATAAACTCCTCTTCCTTAAATTCCAAAGGTTTAAAAACGCGACCGGTTAATTTTTCTTTCCAATTGGTCCAACCGTATTTTTTTGAAAACAATAATAAAACCAGCGGATACAAAATAAATACAGGCACAAACATTTCCCAGTCAATGGAAGGCTCAGAAATATCCACCATTAAAGCATCTGTTTGAAAAACTGTCCAATTTGTGGTGACCAACACTGCCGCAACAATGTTGTTTGCCGCATGAAAACCCAAAGCCAGTTCCGTGCCCTCATCCATCAAAGTGAATATTCCCAGCACCAAACCTGTTCCGATATAATACACCATAATAAACCAGCCCAATTTCTCCACTTCAGGATTCAATCCGTGCAACAAACCAAAGATTACCGATGTTAAAATAAGCGGCACAAAAGAATTTTTGAACCAAGTTCCAAATCCCTGCATTAAATAACCCCGAAACAACAGTTCTTCCATACTGGTTTGAATGGGTAAAAACAAGAACGATATAAGCAATAAGGTAAAAAACGGAACAGGTTTAAAATTCCAAACATAATCTCCAGGCGCCATAAAATAACCAATGGCCACCATAAAAAGTCCGACAATTGCCCAAACTGAAAATGCATAAAAAAAACGATTCCAATCCACTTTTTCCCTGCTGGTGATTAGGGTCAAAATTTTTCTTTTATGAATATATTTTATACCTAAAAACAAGAAAATCAAACCGAATAAAAAAGTAGCGATGACCAGTAAAAGATACAAATTTGCATTTATGCCTAAATCAGCAAAATTTGTGTTGGCTGAAAGCATCAGCGTTTCCAAATCTCCTGCATACAAATAAGCGATTAAAGTTAAAGGAATAATTCCCAGAAATTGCCAGCCAAAAATCAATAACATAAAAGTGAGCAGATAATCTGTCCAATCATTTTTTCCTTTGTATGCTTGTTGTATAAATTTCATAGTTATAATTTAACGTTCCATTTAATTTTGTTGTTGTAATGTAAATTCTCTCCCTTTACCTTTAGCGGACTTTCGAAATTGTTGGTAAATAAACTTCCGGTTCCCAAGCCCTGCGGCATGTTGTTTTTTAAGGTATAAGTCCACTGTGCAATGGCGTTTAGCCCAATATTACTTTCCAAAGCCGAGGTAATCCACCAGCCGGTATTTTGCATTTCAGCTAGCGGAATCCATTCTTCACTTCCTTTAAATCCGCCCATCAAACTAGGTTTCAAAATAATGAATTGCGGTTTTATTGTTTGTAGGATTTTCTGTTTGTCAGCAAATTCAAAAACGCCAATTAATTCCTCATCCAACGCAACAGGCAATGGTGTTGTTGCACACAATTCAGCCATTTCAGCAATTTGTCCCTGTTTTATGGGTTGCTCAATGGAATGAAGTTCTAAATCCGACAATATTTTTAATTTTTCCAAAGCTTCTGACGGAAGAAAACCGCCGTTCGCATCAACCCTGATTTCAATTTCATCGGAAGAAAATTCTTTTCTGATGCTTTTCAACAACGAAATTTCCGATTCAAAATCTATCGCGCCAATTTTCAATTTTAGGGTTGAAAACCCGGCATCCAATTTTTCCCTGATTTGCTCTCGCATAAACGCTTCAGTTCCCATCCAAATTAATCCGTTTATTTTTATGGCATCTTCAGATTCGGTAAATTTTGAAGGAAACAATTCAAACGGATTTTCGCCTTTTACTGATAAAAAAGCCTGTTCCAATCCGAATTGAATGGAAGGAAATTCTATGAGCTCCAGCAATAATTTATCAAAATTTCGATTGATATTTTGGCAAAGCCAAGTTAATTTGGCTTCATAATCCGGTCTGTCGTCTGCACTCAATCCTTTAAAAACAGCGCATTCTCCATAACCAATTTTATCTCCATCGACCAATTTTAAAAAATAGGTTTCCTTGGTGCGCAAAACACCTCTTGAGGTGCCGCTGGCCTGTTTAAAATTTAAAATATATTTTTGAAAAAACGCGTTCATTCATATTATTAAAGTGGAAAGATACAAAATTTGAAAATTTATTTTAACTTGGCAAAAGAAATTAAACCTGTTTTTATGGACCTGCCACAAATACCGAATTTAATTTATTACGCGATTCCTTTTTTTATCCTGACGGTGGTAATTGAAGGTATTGCCATTTTCAAAAAAAATCCTGAAGGCTACAATATCAAAGATACTTTTGCTTCTTTATCTATGGGCGTTGGCAATGTTTTGGTCAATTTATTGAGTAAATTGATTGTGGTTTTTGTGATCACTTTTTTATACGAAAATTTTAGATTGGCAACCATTCCTTTTGTTTGGTGGGCCTGGTTGTTGATTTTGTTTGCCGACGATTTTTGTTATTATTGGTTTCATAGAATTGGGCACGAAAGTCGTTTTTTTTGGGCGTCTCACATCATTCACCATTCCTCACAGAAATACAATTTAAGCACCGCTTTGCGACAAACTTGGACCGGCGGATTTTTTAGTGTTGTTTTTTATCTGGCTTTGCCTTTATTGGGTTTTCATCCGTTGATGATCTTTACGCAGATGTCTGTTAGTTTAATTTATCAATACTGGATTCATACCGAATTAATTGGCAAAATGCCGCGTTGGGTTGAAGCTGTTTTCAACACGCCATCGCATCATCGGGTGCACCACGGATCAAATCCGTTATATCTCGACAGAAATTACGCGGGAATTCTCATTATTTGGGACCGATTATTTGGCACTTTTCAGCCCGAATTAAAGGAAGAAAAAGTTGTTTACGGATTGCATTCAAACATCAACACCTACAATCCCATAAAAATTGCATTTCACGAATGGATTGATGTTTTTAAAGATGCTTTTTCAGCAAAAACTTCTTTTGTAAAAAAACTAAGCTATTTCATTAAACCGCCGGGTTGGAAACACGACGGCTCGGGATTGCTTTCTGAAGATATACGAAGAGAATGGCTTATGAACCAACAAAAAAATGCTGCCATAAAGCAGAATTAAAGTTTAAAAATTCACTATATTTTTATATTTTCCCCAATTTCTAGCAAAATAAGCTCTTTTTTTGCTTTGGCAAACTTTTCAAAAGCAGCTTTATGGTCTATTTTAATGTAGCCAAAAGTATCAAAATGAACGCCCAAAACTTTATTGCAACCTAAAAATTTACTTGCTTTTATGGCTTCATTTATGCCCATGGTAAAATTATCGCCAACAGGCAAAATCGCCAAATCGAGTTCGCCAATTATCTGGGGAATTAATTTCATATCATACGTTAAAGCGGTATCACCGGAAATATAGATGCGGTGATGGCTGGTTTCTATCACAAAACCGCCCGGTTGTCCGCCATAGCTTCCATCGGGAAAAGAACTGGAATGAACGGCATTTGTATAATGCACGGTTCCAAAATCGAATTTCCATTTTCCGCCGTGGTTCATAGGATGCCCTTTAATTCCTTTACTTTCAAAATAAGTGACGATTTCAAAATTGGAAATTACTGTGGCACCGGTGCGTTTTGCAATGGCTTCCACATCCAAAATATGATCTTGGTGTGCGTGGGTGATTAAAATGTAATCGGCCCGTAATTTGTTGATGTCGATGTTTTTTGCCAATTCATTGCCAGAAATAAATGGATCAATTAATAGTGTTTTATCTTTTGTTTCGATGCTTAAACTTGAGTGACCTAAAAAAGTGATTTTCATAATGAGATTTTGTTAGATGATACCCTGCAATTTAATAAAATAAATTCACAAAAAAACCACGAAAAACTAATTTTCCGTGGTTTCAAACAAACAAAATAAGTAAAGTTTATGAATTAAAACTTATACTTGACGTAGGCAGTGAAATTTCTGCCAGTTTCGTAAATACGCCCTGCGGAAGTATTTGAATTTTGATAAGAATAATTTAAATGTTCATAATAAGCCTTGTCAAAAATATTCAATACGGCAAATCCGATTGAAAAATTATCGAACGGTGTCACTCCGGCCCTTAAATCCATGGTTCCGAAACCTGGAGTTTTTTCTTCCATAAATGAAGCGGAAATCCTGTCTTGTTTTGCCACCAATCTCGAATTTAACGCTACCCAAAATTTATTTTCTTCAAGCTTCACTCCTAAATTTGCCATAAAAGGCGGGATTTGCGCCAACGGCTCATCCAAATCTTCATTTTGGGCACGTGTATAGGAAAGTTCAGAAGTAAATGACAATTTATTAGTTGCTCGCACATTAAAATTAAACTCAAATCCGGTTTGTGACGCTTTATCAATATTGACAAATTGTTTGGCATAAACCGGTGGCGTTGCTGGCATAAATTTTCTTGGAATAGATGTGTTAACCACCCCATAAATATAATCTTCCAAGAAGGAATGAAATACAGAAGCGCCAACTTCAAAAAATTCAAATTTCTTTGAAAGCGAGAGCTCTATCTGATTATTTATTTCAGGTTTTAGATTTGGGTTTCCAACATATTCATAAGGATCCACGCCAACGTTAAAATGATTGATAAACCGTTCTGTCATTGATGCCGTTCTAATTCCCCTTCCAACAGCAAATTGCGTTTGAAATCCGTTTTTTTGGTATTTTACAGAAGCATTTCCGCCGATGTTCACCTCCGTTTCGTCCTTAATTTCACCGCCATACAAGGCTTCAAAATCGGGCGCAGGATCATTTAAAGATGCCGAAATAAAATCGGCCCTGACTCCTGCAGTAATCGTGGTGTAATCCGTAATTTTAATTTTTTCTTCGGCAAAAACACCAATATCATTTAAATCGGCATCCTGCCAAATTTTATCCTTAAAAGTCATTGGCATTGGCAACACATTTCCGTTCTTTATTTTAACAATTCGTGTTCTGTCACCTTTTCTGTTCAGCAAATTGGCATCAACACCGGCAAACAATTTTGAATTGCCGGAAGTATTAAAAACCATTTCTGCTTTACCTCCGTAAGAAAATGATTCAACTGGCGATTTTGAATCGGTCAACATAAAACTCGGACGATTTTCGTTGGTCATTAAATGATCAACATAAGAATAGAAAGCTTTAAACGTAAAACTGCTTATTTTTTCTGAAATGTTATTGAATTTATAATCCATTCCTGCCAAAAAACTGTCGTCGTAAGGCGAATCCATCGGCAAACCAGCATGGTCAATATCACGCGCAAAAGATTGTCGCCAGCTGAATTGCAACCGTTGTTTGTCGGTTGGATTTACGCCAACTTTAACAGAATAATCTGTTGTTAGGAAGGATGATTGAACCTCATCGCCATTTCCGTCGGTATAATCTCCAAAATCACGGTAAGAACCGTTCAATTGTACATCAAATTTCTTCGCAACATAAACCAAAGAAGCGCCACTGACCAAATTACCGCCGTTGGATTCATAACCGCCTTCGATACTTCCGTGAAAACCAAGTTCGTTTTTTGATGGATTTTTGGAAACCAAATTGATAATTCCGCCAAAATTTTGTCCGAACCGAACCGTAAAAGGACCTTTTACAATTTCAATTTTTTCAATTTCCTCAGGAATTACATGTGTTGTGATTGGATCCATGCGGCTCGGACAAGCATTGTGGATTTTCATTCCGCCATCATATTGAACATTTAATTGTTCATATTTGAAAGAACGAAATACGGGTTCGGAAGCATAAGCGCCGCGCTTTACGATGGCAAAACCTTGAATGTCTTTAAACAAATGCCCGACACTTCTTGGCTGGCTAACTTTTTTTTCTATATTATTGATGATGACCGATTGGGAAATATCTCGCAACGGATTTGCATCCACAATAATTTCACTTAAATCTATTTGAGCCAATTGCATTTTAATCAATATGTCGTTTTGTAATTCCACAACAATTGTTTTAAAACTGATGTGGGAAATTTCAGCTTTATCGCCGTTTTCCGCCTGAATGGAAAATTCACCATTTGCATTGGAAACGGCCACTAATTTATTTTTTAGCATTTTAATGGTTGCATACTCTATGGGAATATTCGTTTCTTCCGACACAATTTTACCGTTGATGACAGCCGACTGCGAAAAGGCTGTTGTAACGCCAAACATGACCAGTATGATTGGTATAATAATATTTTTCATTAGATGATTCGTTTTAATATTTGTTTTTTCAACCCAAAGATTTATCCGAATAAATAATTCGTATATATTCGGAATTTGCCTAAAAACAACCATTCACCAAAAAATGATCAATGATGAGAATTTAAGCTTTCAATCATTTGCTATTTTCTTGATATTAAATAGTTTAATATTCATAAATCCGACAGAACCGTTAATGGCCCCAAACTTCAGAATGTTATAAATGCAGCGAATTAAGCGCTGATTTAAGCACTATAATTTCAAGAAATAAATTAAACCAATAAAATTAGGAAACGAATTGCGGCGGTTTTAATAAAGACTGATAGAAATCTTGTGAAGTGTATTTATTAACAAAAAATCTATGCGTATAAACTTCTTCAAAATTTTTCAAAGAATAGGAAAATTGATCTAAAGATGAAACAGGATATTTTTCAAAATCAATTTGGGGAACGGTAGATTTATGGTCGTGATTGTCGTGATTTGCTTTTTTAATTTGCTTCTCTAAATAACACTTACCATTGCATTCTAACGAAGGTTTGTCTCTGTTTTCGCAAAGTACCGTGGCTATATAATCATAATTGGCATAATACTCCATAATTGGAACCAATGGACGAACCATGGCCAATAAATAGAGCAGGTAAAAAAATATGCCGAAAAACTGATTTTTCATTTATAGATTATAAACAAGACAAATGTATCTTTTATTTTTGAATTTCAAGGTGACAAAAGTCACTTTAAGTGGCTAAAAAAGTACCTATACCAAACAATATTGCAAACAAAAAAGTACTTATTGCCAATTTTTTTAATTCTGGGTCTAAAAGCACAGGTCTTTTATTGCGGTAAACCACCAAAAAATGTTTTCCAATTGGGATATAGACTAGCCATGTGCTATAATTTATACCGAAGTCCAGGGATAATTGCGTCCAATCTCAAAAAATAAGAAAAAAACAAAGAAAAAGAGCCTTTAAGTCAACTAAAAAATAGCAAAAAGTCAATATTAAGCAACTTGAAAAATTGAATTTTAAAAAAAAGTTTCCAAATTAAACCCTAAAAATAAAAAGCATTATTATGCAACGGTCTTAAAATTTTGGGTTTAGCTCTTAATAATTATTTGTTATACCAGTATTGGTAATCGTTTTGTTTGTTATAGTGAAAATCTAACCTTAAATAAAACCTGAGTTGGTCTTAAATTAAAATTCGATTCCAAGTAGCTAAAATTATCAATAGACACAGTTCTGTAATTTTGGGTATTGAAAATGTTGTTCCATTGCCATTCAAAATCGATGTTTTTCTTTTTCCAAGTGTAGCGATAGACGATGTCTGCGAAAACATTTTCTTTGTTTTCAGATAATAAACTGTTCTTGATGTATTCGGTTTTTAAACCAATATATTGATTGTCTTTTGGGTAAAAATTTACGTTGAATTTATGAAATTTTTGTGTTATGTTTTGGTTGTTTTGTCCTTGAATTTTGTTGTTAGAAAGCTGAAAAATAGATTCCAACTCCATATTTAACCAATCTGTAATATCAGTATCAATTTTTCCATTAAATCGCCAATTTTGATTGGCAATATCGGTAATTACAGCGTTTAGTATTTGTTGAAAATCTTGTAAACTATAATTGGCACTTAAAGTAAGATTGGTGTTTATTGAACTAATGTATTTACTAGATCTAGTGGAAAAATTATGAGATTGTCTTTTGTTATCTTGCGCTATTGCTTGTAATTCAGTAGCGCCATTGTCTAAAATTTGTGTATTGTAAAGTAAATTATTGGTTGTGGTTGTGTTGGAATACACCAAGCTAAAAAATAAAGCATTAAAAGGATTTCTATAATTAATAGATGCAGAATAACTTATATTTTGCATCTCGGGTAAAGGCGCATCTATGCGCTGAATGTTTCTATAATTTTGTAAAATATAATTATAATATACTTGATTAATAGTACCAAACTGATTGCTTAAACTTGCTGATGACCCTACACGCCAGAAATTGGATAAATCATAATTTAAGGACAAACGCGGCTCAAAAGTAAAACGATTTAAGTTTTGTTCTTTTTGAAGAGGCTTGTCTTCTAAATGGTAATTATGAAAATTTAGAGGCATTGTTAATTCCATACGCCATTTATCTTTTTTATATTGTGTTTGTAAATTGAAATATATTTTAGAACGCGACCAGTCTAAATTATTTTCAAAAATATTAGTTTGCGTTGCATCTGTTGATGTCAAGATTTTACTATCTAAATTTTGCTTTTCAAATTGAATACCAAATTTCGGGCTAATACTAAATTGTTTCCAACCCTTTGTAAAACCTAATGAATTGTTGGTGTAAAATGTGTTGAGTGCTATTTCTTGCGCAACTTCATCAAAAGCGTTGCCATTGTTGAGTAAATCATTAAACTGACCTGGATTTACAGTTAATGATTGCGGTGTTTTATTAAGTCCAATATAAGAATTAAGCGTTATAATTTGCTTACCTAAAGGGAATAAGGTTTTTAAATTATTTGATAATTTGAAATATTGATTGCTTAAACGCTGTTTAACATTGTCATTGTTTAATTGAATAGCACCTTGCTGACTATCCCAAAACCCTTGAAATTGCAAACTGTTTTTTAGAAAATTTTTATTGGTGTTTTTTTGAAGCGTTAAATTGGTTTCTAATATATTTGTATAGAGCTGATTATATTTATTTTCAAATAAATTTATAGTGTCGTTTGCTGTGAAAAACTGTGTATTGGTAAATCCGTTTTGTTGCTGATAATCGTTAAGATATGATAAATTTAGACGAAGTTCATAATCGTTTTTTAATTTATATAAATAATTAGTAGTAATTAAATGGATGTTATTATCCAGCCATCGTTTTTCTGAAAAGTTAGGCACTTTTAATTGTTGAATGGCGAGCCAATCTTGTTTTTCATCATTGCGTTCAAATTGTTCTAGTAGGTCTTCTAGGGTTAACACTTTTAATTGAGATGCTACATTATTACCTGTGTTATTAGTTTGATAAGAGCTTAGCATTTGCTGTTTCTTTGAAAACAACATGGGTGTAAGATTAACATCCCAAAGTAAAGGACTCAATCCACTACCAATTTTTGCTTGACCTGTAAAGGTGTAACTGTTTTTAAGTTTAATATTAATGGCGGCTTGGTCTGAATAGACTAAGCTATCCAATATCTTTATAGGTTGATGATTTTCTAAAATCTGAACTTTAGTTACTTCTTTATATGGCAAATTACTGTTGGCAAGATTGTATTTGCCTTCTAATAAATCAAGTCCTTCAATATAGTATTTATTTATGGGTTTGCCTTGATAGAGTATTTTACCGTCGCTTAACACTTCTATGCCTGGCATATTTTTTAAGACATCTGCGATGGTTCTATCTTCCTGTTTTGAAAATGCGTTAACGGAATAATTTATAGTATCTCCTTTGCGGGAAATTGGGCTTGATTTTATAACAACTTCCTTTAATTCTGTGGCTTCTTCTTGTAAAACAAAATCTAAGGTTTGTGTCTTATTATCAAAAGACTTGACAATAGTTTTGTAACCCATTGACCTAATATTAAGCTGCAATTCTTTAGAACTACTTTTTATTGAAATTGAAAACCTTCCATCTCCGTCAGAAATGGCATAGTTTAAAATGTCGTCTGTATTTAGGTCAGTGATTGTTACACTGGCACTAGAAACTGGTTTGGCGTGTTCTGTTTTTAAAATACCACTAATTGTTGTTTGAGAATAACCGCACAAAGAAAAACCGATGAAAAACCCCAAAATTAAAATTTGCTTCATTCATTATTGACTTTTAATTCAATTGGGTTGTTTTTATGTTTGTTTCTTTCTCTATGATTTCTGTCATATTTATCCATACCTTCTTTAGGAATTTGAATACCTGGGTTTTGCAAAACTAATGACGGTTTTTGCTTTACACGTTCTTTAAAATCATTAAAATCTTTGTTTGAAATTAATTTATATTCTTCCGAAACAATATACGGTTTGTTGTCTGACAATTCTTGTATTGAAAAGGCTTTGAAGTGATAATGATTTTTCTCATCATAGAGTTCTAAAATTAAGCCAGGTAATCCTTTAAATTTATAAGGCCCGTCTTGTATAGAAATTTCATTTGTGTACCAAGCTGTATAATTTCTACCTTTAAATGAGGTGGTAGCTTTATGCACTTTATAATCTAAAACTGTTTTTGTTGAACCATTTATAATTTCCCATTTAAAATCAATACTTTCAGAAAGTTTAAATTTAAAAGCTGTGTAATCGTAATATGAACTTATATTATTGTTATTAAACACCTTTTCAATAGTATAGTTAAATTTTGGTTTATTAATACTAAAGAGTGATTGAGGGTTGTTAGATTGTAAAATGGAATCTTTAAGAAAAATTGATTCAGGTCTAAAATATGAATATTTAGATTTTTTAATGTCTAAATACATTATTTCATTTTGAATGCTTTTTGAATTTGTAGAGTCTATTTGAAAATTTAATTCATATTTGACTCTATAATTTGTTTGTGAATAAGCAAATTGTATCAAAAGAAAAAATAATAATAAATTAATAAAGTATTGTTTCATTGGATTTGTTTTAAAGTTAGAAAAATAGAGGATGTCTTTTTAAAAAGACATCCTCAGAAATATTAGCATCCACCATCCCATTCCCACAGGAATGCTGCTAATTGAGCAGTGCTTACGCCTTCGTGGCAAACTTCCCACGATCCTCCACAAGAGTCATTAAAATCAAAGCACTCCATTGCTAAGACTTCCTCCTCAATAGCTACGTTTGAATCAATATTTGCAAAACTAAGTGAAGATGCGAAAACAAATGCCAAAGTTAAAAATAAATTTTTCATAATTTTAAAATTTAATAAGTTAAGTGAGCACTATTGCTCGTTATTTTTTTGCTTACTTTAAATAATATGATTAGTTAGTAAGCATACTTTAAGGCGCGTCTAAACAAAACGTGTTTGTGTTTTGTAATATCGGCAAGGGGCCTTACCTTTGTAAAACTTTCCTCTGGTTGTTTTTTGTCTATCTTATAGGCAGATTGGGTATTAAATTTAACATTTTAGAATCTTTTAGTTTTTTCCTCAAACCAGAGGTATTTTTATCCGAAAGGCTTAAAGCTTTTAAAAACTCGCAATTTTATTTAATCTTTTGGAAATTAAATAAAAGTAGCGTTTTTATAAGTCGTAAGATAAGGCTTAAAAAAATGACAAGAGTTTAATTTTCCCATACAAAAAGTAAGGCTTAACCATACAATTTTAAGCCCTCAAAAAATGTTAAAAGTCAGAAAAACAATATATTAATAAATTTGAACCAAAAATATCACATAAAATATATAAAAAAAGAGTATTTTTTAGGAGGATAAAAACGCGTGAAAAGGGAAAGTTAAAAAATAAAGTGAATGCTACTTAAACGGTCTTATATAATTCCTATTCCGAACAAAATAGAAAACAAAAAAGTGCTCAATGCCAATTTTTTTAATTCGGGATCCAAAAGTACGGGTTTTTTATTACGAACCACTACCAAAAAATGTTTTCCAATTGGAATATAGGCCAGCAAAAATAACAGTTGATGCAAAGATTTGTAAAACATAAATGTGTACAATGAAGCAAACATAAACGATGCAATCAATAAAAAATAATGGTAATATTTGGCGTAGGCAACACCTATTTTTACCACAATGGTATTTTTACCCGATTTTGCATCAGATACGCTGTCGCGCATATTGTTTAAATTTAATACGCCAATGCTCAAAAAACCAATGGAAAATGCCGGTAAAAAAATGGTGAGGTCTAGCTGTTTTGTGAACAAATAATAACTGCCGCAAACACTTAACAATCCGAAAAACAGGAATACAAAGAAATCCCCGAATCCGCTGTAGCCATAGGCTTTATTTCCCATAGTGTATTTTACTGCGGCTGCGATACTCGCGATTCCCAACACAAAAAACACCAATAAATTTACAAAATCGTCTTTGCCAAAAGCAATGTAAATAAGTAAAATAGCAATAAGTAAAGTTATTGCACTTGTTATTTTAATAGTTTTTAACAATTGTTCCGGAGAAATTTCACCACTTTGTATGGCGCGTTTAGGACCAATTCTATCATCATTGTCGGTTCCTTTAACGCCATCGCCATAATCGTTGGCGAAGTTGGAAATAATTTGAAAACCAACAGTGGTCAGCAAAGCCAGCGCACAAATTAACCAATTGAAATGACCATGAGACGCCGCTAAAAAACTGCCGACAATAATTCCTGAAACGGACAATGGCAGCGTTCTTAAACGAGCGGCTTTCAAATAGATTTTAAACATGGTGCAATTTTTTCAATAGCTGCTTGTCATAAAATTTATAAATCTTCGGCGTTGGCAATTAATTCGGCAATGTCCATCACTTCAACGCTATGTTCTTGGTCTTTTGCTTTAATGCCGTCGGTGATCATCGTATTGCAAAACGGGCAACCTGTGGCAATAATATTTGGTTTTGTTTCTAACGCTTCTTCTGTGCGTTCAACATTGATCTCTTTATTTCCTTTTTCAGCATCTTTAAACATTTGGGCACCACCGGCACCACAACAAAGTCCGTTGGTTTTACAACGTTTCATTTCAACTATTTCCGCTTCTAATTTCTCAAGCAACAAACGTGGTGCTTCATAAACATCGTTTGCCCTGCCTAAATAACAAGGATCGTGAAAAGTAATGCGTTTACCTTTGAATTTTCCGCCTTCGATGGTGATTTTTCCTTCATCCAACAAAGATTTTAAAAATTCGGTATGATGCAATACTTCATATTTCCCGCCAAGTTCGGGATATTCATTTTTTAAGGTGTTGAAGCAATGCGGACAAGCAGTCACTATTTTTTTGACTTCATAGGCATTCAAAACCTCAATATTGGTCATTGCCTGCATTTGAAACAAAAATTCATTCCCCGCTCTTTTGGCAGGATCACCCGTACAACTTTCTTCGGTACCCAAAACGGCAAATTGTACATTTGCCTTGTTTAAAATTTTTACAAAAGCTTTGGTGATTTTTTTTGCTCTGTCGTCAAAACTTCCGGCACATCCAACCCAAAATAAAACATCAGGTTGAATACCTTGTGCGGTCATTTCAGCCATTGTAGGTACATTCATAAGTCTGCTTTTTATATTTATTTATTCGTGCTGACCATCGTCAAACACTTGAATAGTTACTTCTTTGTTGATTAAATCGGTAAATTTACCGCGGTAACGTGTTGCTTTCACCAAGTGATTGTCAATCCAATGGTAGTTTCCTCCTCTTGGTTTTCCCATCAACATTCCGTGATATTTGAATCCATGTTTTTTAAGCCAAGTTTCTGTAACTGCACGATGTGCTTCCGTTCTTGATGTAAAAAAGAAAATAATATGGCCTTCGTCATACCATTTATTCAATGTTGCAATCGCATCAGGATAAGCTTCTGCAGTAACCATGCGCTCTGGTTCTTCATTGGGAATATCTTCTCCAACGGTTCCGTCAATATCGATTAAATAATTTTTGATTCCTTCAGGTAAAATTGGGCTGATATGCATTCCTGCTTCAACTTTTTCGTGTAATAATTTTTCTACATCCTCATTTTTCATGATAAAAGATTTTATTGTTTTTAGTTAGTAATTTATTCGTCTTTCCAGTTAAGTCGGTCCATTTGGTTGTATTGCCAAGGAGCGCCGTTGTTCTCAATATTTGTCATCATACTGTTCAATTCTGTCGGCGCTGCCGATTGTTCCATCACCAAATAACGGCGTAAATCGATGATAATTGAAAGCGGATCAATGTTTACCGGACATTCTTCAACACAGGCATTGCAACTTGTGCAGGCCCAAATTTCTTCAGCGGAGATATAATCGTTTAATAATTGTTTGCCATCATCAATAAACTTGCCATTTTTATCGATGTTTTTGCCAACCTCCTCCAAGCGGTCTCTGGTTTTCATCATAATGGCACGCGGAGAAAGCTCTTTTCCGGTGATATTTGCCGGACAAGCAGCTGTGCATCTTCCGCATTCGGTACAGGTATAGGCATTCAGTAATTGCACCCAATTCAAATCTGCAACATCACTTGCGCCAAATTTTTCTGGTGGCGCGGCATTTTCATCAGGCGCCGCATAAGGATCGGCACTTGGATCCATCATTAATTTAACCTCATTGGTGACAGCTTCCAAATTGGTAAACTGACCTTTAGGTTTTAGATTTGCAAAATACGTATTTGGGAAAGCCAACAATATGTGCAAGTGTTTTGAATAGTATAAATAATTCAAAAATATTAAAATACCTACAATATGCAGCCACCAGGCGGTTCTTTCAATTGTGTGTACCACAGTAAAACTAGACTCTTGAAACAGCGAAGCAATGTATTGGCTGATTGGATTTCCAACATTTAAATTTTGAAAATGATTGTCGGTGGCATTCATTAAAAGGAATAACGACATTAAAACCATTTCGAAATACAAAATATTCAACGCGTCATTTTTTGGCCAGCCTTTCATTTCCTTATTCCAGAAACGCGGAATTTGCAACACCATTCTGCGCATCCAAAATATGATTACTGAAGCCAAAACAAGGAATGCCAATATTTCGAATGACCCAATTAAAAAACCATAAAAACCACCTAAAACAGAAAAAACGCGATGCGTTCCAAAAAGTCCGTCGATAATAATTTCCAGAACTTCAATATTGATGATAATAAAACCTGCGTAAACGATGATATGAAGTATTCCGGCGATTGGCCGTTTTACCATTTTTGATTGCCCTAAAGCAATTTTCAGCATATTATTGAAACGCTCTTTTGGTAAATCGGATCGGTCAATATTTTTGCCAAGCTTGATATTCCTGACAATTTTTTTGCTGTTTTTCACAAAAAACCCAATTCCGATTATTAAAAGAATTGCAAATGCGATGTTATCGATATAATTCATACATTTTGGTTTTTTACTGTTTTTAATTTTTTATCGCTGGTTTACTGATTTTTATTTTTCTGTCTCAATCTCAGGTTCAGGTTCCGCGATGTAACCCTTATCCTTTTTTCCGAATAAAGAAAAGTGAACAAAACGTTTTGGGTGTAATTTCATTTCGCGCAACAACTCGTCCAATTCTTTTGAAGCACTTGTGAGATTGTTGTACATTTCTTCATCTTTCAATAATTTACCCAAAGTTCCTTTTCCCGATTCTGCATTTGCTAAAATACCATTTAAACTATTCACGGTAGTTTCTAAATTTTTGATGGTTGTTCCCAGGTTTGAATTTGCCAAAGAATCTGAAAGTTTTGCAAAATTGCTGGTCATCAACTCAGCATTTGTCATTGTATTCCCAATCTTAACTTTATTGGTCGCCACCATTTCATTAACTGATTTTGAGATGGCATTAAAGTTTGAAATTGTGGCATTTAACTCAGCAATGCTCGATTTTAGGTTTTCCCTGGTTTTGGCATACATAATTTCATTGATGCCAACCAAAAGAGAATCGGCGCTCACAACAGCGCTTTCAACTTTTTCAAAAAGTGGTTTTAAGTTTTCGGAAACGGAAGTGATCACATCCGTTTCTGTTTCACCCTTTAAATAATCTCCAGGTTTTGCAATTTCGCCTTCATAGGATGGAACGAGCGCCAAAGATTTTCCGCCCATTAAACTGGTGTTGTAAATTTTGGCAACGCTGTTTTTTGAAAATTCCAAATCTGTATTCACGCTAAATTCCACAATCAACCAGCCACGCTTTTCAGGGTTTTTATTAAACGTTACCGCAACAACTTTTCCAACTTCAACACCACTTAATGAAACAATGCTTGCAGTATTTAAACCCTGCACATCGCTATATTCAGTGAAATAGGTTTTTGATGGTGCATCAAATAAATTAAGGCCTTTTAGGTAATTGTATCCCCAAATAAATAAGGCAATTACAGCAACGGCAACAATGCCTGTTTTTAATTCTCTGCTAATTTTCAAATCGTTTCAATTTTATTTGAGCAAAATTACTACTTATTTTTGGGAGTAATAATAAAAATATATTATGATTTTTTAATGACATCCTCAATCGGTATTTTTTTTCCATTTTCAAATGCCACAATAAAAGCCGTGGTATATCCTTTAGATTTCGCCAATATGTGCATTTCTTTTATTTCCGAATAATCAGATGTGCTGCCCAAATAATATTTATAGCTTCCGTCAACTTTAACGCGTTCAATATTTTTAAGTCCTTTAAAATTATAGGATTTTGTTTCAATTTTATTGGCTCCAGATGCAATTTGTACCTTAAATATTATTTTGGAGAAAATATTGCTTGTATTATTGGCGATTGGCGTATTTGTTTTTGATACCGGATTGTTTTCATTTTTTGCTATATTGTTGCCAACGACGGTATTTAAAGACAGTTGCTGTATGTATTTTAAAATATCGGATGAAATTGATTTGGAAAATTTATCCTGTCCGATATCGGAATTTAAATAAGAACTTTCCTCTGCATTTGTTAAAAAACCCGTTTCAATTAAAACACTTGGCATATATGTTTGGTGCAAAACAACAAAACCCGCCTGCTTAACACCACGATCAATTCTTTTTAAATTGTTTGTAAATCCATCTTGAATAATACTCGCCAATTGAATGCTTTGGTCTAAATATTCTTCTTGCATCAATGTTAAGCCAATTACGGAATCGGGTGAATTTGGATTAAATCCCTTATATTTCACTTCATAATTGTCTTCCAGAAAAATAACGGAGTTTTCTGCCTTAGCCACTTCAAAATTCTGGCGATTTACGTGTGTCCCCAATACCCAAGTTTCGGCTCCGGCAGCTTGTGAATTATGCGCATTGCAGTGAATGGAAACAAACAAATCTGCATCTGCTTTATTGGCTATTCTTCCACGTTCCGTTAACTCGACAAAAACATCAGTTTTTCTGGTATAAACAACCTTAATGTTTTTTTCCCTTTCCAGTATTTCGCCAACCTGCAACACAATTTTTAAGGCAATATCTTTTTCTTTGGCATGGTTATGCCCAACCTTGCCCGGGTCTTTACCGCCATGACCGGCATCTAAAACTACAATAAATTCTTTTTTTTGAGCAAAAATTGACTGATAATTAAATAGAAATGCGGTCAAAAACACAAAAATTAAAGTGCGTTTCATTGTCATTTTATTTTTATTTAAGAGTTGTGTGTTCATCAATAATTTTCGTTATTTTTGGCAACTGTTATTTGTGTTTCAAATATTAAGCCATACATTTACAACCAATCAATAATGTGGTTGATTATTTAGGAAGCTAATGTAAAAAAACTTATGCTATCAACCCAATTTAAAAGACATTTTTATAAAAATTTCATAATCAAAACGCCTTGTAAAAATAGCCCTTCTTTATTTTTGCTGTTCTTGATTTTTATAATTGTCAATTACACAGCATATTCCCAACAAACTAAAGAAAAATCTTCTGAAAATATAAAGGTTAAACTTAACAACACCCTTATAATTCCCTTAAAAGACACTTTGGCCTTAAAACAGAAAGATTCTTTAGTTATAAAACCAAAAGATTCCATTGCCAAACCCAAAGAATTACTTGAAAGTATCATCGTCCATAGTGCAGACAGTTTGATACGGCAAGACATGAAAAATAAAAAAATAATGTTATACGACAATGCGCATGTAAATTACAACGACATTGATTTAACGGCAGGTTTTATTGAAATAGACAATAACAGCAACATCATTACCGCCAAAGGAGTTAAAGACAGTATTGGAAGCTATTCCCAGCGCCCCATTTTTAAGCAAGGCTCCCAAGAATCTACCCAAGACACCATTAAATATAATTTTAAAACCGAAAAGGCAAAAATTTGGGGATTGAAAACCGAGCAGCAAGGAATCATTATTAGAGGGGAAGTGAGCAAAAAACACAACGATTCCGTTATTTTTATAGAAAATATTAAATTAACCTCTTCAGAAAAAGAAAAGCCCGATTATTATATCGATATCAAAAGAGCCAAATTTATAAAAGACAAAAAATTGGTTGCCGGCACAAGCCAATTGGTAATCGCAGATGTGCCCACGCCAATTGTAATGCCTTTTGCTTATGTTCCTTTAACAAAAGGAAGGACATCGGGAGTTTTAATGCCCACTTGGGGAGAAAACAACCGGCAAGGATATTTTTTACAAAATGGAGGCTACTATTTTGTGGTAAACGACAATTTTGATTTGGCTTTATTGGGTGATATTTATACCAATGGAAGTTGGGGAATGAGGGCCGAATCCGGTTATGCGAAACGCTACCGTTTTTCTGGGAATTTTAATTTCAAATACGAAAACATAATAAACAGCCTCAAAGGTTTTGAAGATTACTCAAAATCAACCAATTACAACATTAGATGGAGCCATAGCCAAGACACAAAAGCCAGTCCAAATTCAAGATTTTCTGCTTCCGTGAATTTGGGAAGCAGTAAATATTTTAGAGAATCAATTAATGAATACAATACAAACGCTTTCTTAAACAATAACTTGAGCTCTTCCGTTTCCTATTATAAAAAATTCATTGGCACACCTTTTAACATGTCGTTGTCTTTTACGCATTCCCAAAACACGAATACCGAAGAAATTGCGATGGCACTTCCTTCTCTGCAAGTTAATATGGACAGGATTTACCCTTTTACCGGGAAAGGCGGCGTTAAAAAGAATGCCATTCAAAAAACGGGATTGAGCTACGCTTTAAAAGGTGACAACAGAATTAAAACTACGGATGAATTTTTCTTTAAAAAAGAAATGTTTAATGATGCCAAATCGGGTATTCAACAAGATATCTCTCTAAACACAAATATGAAAGCTTTGAAATTTTTTACGCTTTCGCCAAGTGTAAGCTACAAAGAAGTTTGGTATTTTGACCGACTTAACAAAACGTATGATACCGAAAACAAAATTATTGTTACGGATACAGTAAAAGGTTTTAACGCATTTAGGGAATACTCTGGAGCGCTTTCATTGGCAACCACATTTTATGGAATGTTTAACTTTAAAAAAGGAAATATTGAAGCAATACGCCACGTTGTCAGACCAAGCATTTCTTATAGTTATCGACCTGATTTTAGTTTCTATAATGAAAAAGTGCAAAAAATAGCCGACCCAAATGACTCAAATGACTATTTGGAATATTCTCCCTTTGCCAATGGCATATTTGGGAGTCCGGGCTCTGGAATTTCAAATAGTTTAAATTTTGCCTTAAATAACAATTTAGAAGCAAAATTACGAAAGAAAGACTCTACGGAAAAAGAAGCCCGAAAAATTATTTTATTGAACAATTTAAATTTCAACACAAGTTATAATATAGCAGCAGATTCTTTAAAATGGAGTCCGGTCAGCGTAAATGCAGGGACCAAAATTTTTAAGGACAAACTAAGCCTTAACCTACGGGGAACCCTTGACCCTTATGCAATTGATGCAAACGGCAAGAAATTTAACACCTTCAACATCAATAATGGAGGAAGTTTATTCCGCCTTACAAATGCGGGTGTCACCATGAATTATTCGCTATCAAGCAAAGATGGTGACAAAAAGAAAACTGCAGAAGAGAAAAATGCGCAGGATAACAGCTCCGATGGCATTTTTGGAGAAGAATTAAATATTACCAATAAACAAATAGACAACAAAGAATCAGATAAAAATAAGGTAAAAGAAACTAAGTTATACCAGTCTAAAATACCATGGACATTACAATTGGCGTATTCCTTAAATTATAGCAATAACAGAAGAGAACAGGAGATTTCTTCGAATTCGCTAATGTTTTCGGGGGATATTGAATTGACTCCAAAATGGAATGTTGGCGTTTCATCTGGGTATGATATTAAAAATCAAGGGTTTACCTATACACAATTACGGTTTTCACGTGATTTAGACAGCTGGAAACTTAATTTTAACTGGGTTCCTTTTGGGGAAAGACAAACTTATTACTTTTTCATCGGCGTAAAATCATCGATGCTTAGCGATTTAAAATACGACAAGCGTCAGGTTCCTGACAGAAGATTGTTTTAGCCCCCTAACCTCGCGCAATAAAAGCGGGACAGGCTCCGAAGGGAGGATTGAGCGTTAAAAAAATGTATGGAATACATTTTTAGCGGTAAGGCCAGATGGCGCGTTGGGATTTAAAAATTTAAAAGATGCAAAAAAGTAATTGGAAAAAAAGTTAAAGTCAAAAATATTTTTTATTTTATATTAAAAATTAAACTCCCTTTCCTTAGTAAAAGCCTGTCCTGTTTTAGTAAAGGAGGCTGGGGATAGGATTAAAGCAAAAACTAAATTTATCTCTTATGAAAAAAATAATAAACACCATCAACGCTCCCGCACCGGTTGGACCATACAACCAAGCGGTTTTGGCAGGAAATACTTTATACACTTCAGGGCAAATTGCCATCAATGCCAAAACTGGGGAATTGGTTACAAACAACATTGAGGAAGAAACCCAACAAGTGATGGAAAACTTGAAAATAGTTTTGGCTGAAGCAGGCATGACTTTTGAAAACGCGGCAAAAACCAGCATATTTATCAAAAATATGAATGATTTTTCAAAAATGAATGCTGTTTATGGAAAGTATTTTGTTGCCGGCAATGAACCTGCACGAGAAACTGTGGAAGTTGGAAACTTACCTAAGTTCGTAAATGTTGAAATCTCGATGATTGCTGTAAAGTAACCGTTTAAATCGATTTTATTAACAATTCCGCTGTTGCCGGATTTGTCGCCAACGGAACATCATGAACGTCGCACAAGCGCATGAGCATGGCAATGTCCGGCTCATGTGGATGCATTCCCAGCGGATCTCTGAAAAAGAAAACCATATTTGTTTTTCCTTCTGCAACGCGTGCCGCTATTTGCGCGTCTCCGCCATAAGGGCCCGATAAAAATTTCACCACTTCAAACCCGGCTTTTTCAGCGTTTTTACCGGTTGTGCCTGTGGCAATCAACGTAATGTTTTTAGCGATGATCAATGCTTTATAATCCATTAAAAACTGAATCATTTCGGCTTTTTTGCCATCGTGGGCGATGATTGCTATTTCCATATTTCAAAAATATTATTCGTTTATTCCAGAGATGAAGCATATTCAATCAATTCAACAATTTTGGTTGCGTAACCAAATTCATTATCGTACCAAGAAATAATTTTATAAAAATTCGGATTCAGTTCCAGTCCTGCTCCTGCATCAAAAACCGATGTTCTTGGTTCAGATACAAAGTCCTGCGAAACCACTTCATCTTCTGTGTATCCTAAAATTCCCTTCAACTCATTTTCGGATGCTTTTTTCATCACGGCTTTAATTTCCTGGTAAGAAGTTGGCTTTTTTAACCGAACCGTTAAATCTACCAAAGAAACATCTGCAACAGGAACTCTTATGGCCATTGCCAACAGTTTTCCCTGTAATTCAGGCATAATCGTGGTAACAGCAATTGCGGCATTTGTGGTGGTTGGAATCATATTGTTTAAAGCCGACCTTCCCCTTCGCCACTGATTTTCAGGGCCATCAACAGTTTTTTGGCTGACTGTTGCCGCATGAACGGTTGATACAATGCCTTCAATAATTCCAAAATTTTCATGCAATACTTTGGCAATTGGCGCCAAACAATTTGTGGTGCAGGAAGCATTTGAAAAAATATAATCTTCTTTGGAAAGTTTGGTATGGTTAACGCCCATCACAAACATAGGCGCATCTTTTGACGGTGCTGAAATCACCACTTTTTTAGCGCCGCCTTTTATGTGCAGTGCCGCTTTATTTTTATCAGTAAATAATCCCGTTGCTTCAATCACATAATCTACCCCAACTTTTCCCCAATCAATCGCTTCCGGATTTCTTTCTCCGGTTACCCTAATGGGATTTCCATTTACGATTAGCTGTTTGTCTTTTACCTCAATAGTTCCGTTAAAACGCCCGTGAACCGAATCATATTTTAACAAATAGGCCAAATGATCAATATCAAGCAAATCATTTATGGCAACTACTTTTATGTTTTTTTTATTGATTGCAGTTCTAAAAGCGAGGCGTCCTATTCTTCCGAAGCCATTTATTCCTATTTTAATCATTCAATTTAAATTGATGGTAATCGTAAAATTTTTTTAAACTATTTTGCATTAAATGGACATAATATCACTAACGCGCAATAATTCCTTGTCTATTTCATGGCGTCCTTTCACCGCTTCTTTTAATTCAATGGCTTTGACCTCATTATTAACCATACCCACCATTAAATTGGTTTTGCCGTCCAATAGCAATTCAACAGCCTTCACGCCTAACCTGCTGGCCAAAACACGGTCGAAACAACTTGGGCTGCCGCCTCTTTGCATATGTCCCAAAACAGAAACCCTCACTTCATATTGCGGTAAATTCTGCTCTACATAATCGGCCAATTCAAATACATTTTTTCCGATTTTATCGCCTTCGGCAACCACCACAATACTTGATGATTTCCCGGAACGCTTGCTTCGTTTTAATGATTCCAGTAAACGATCTAACCCTAAATTTTCCTCAGGAATTAAAATTTCCTCCGCTCCTGCTCCAACACCGGCATTTAATGCTATAAAACCTGCATCGCGCCCCATAACCTCAACAAAAAACAAGCGGTTGTGCGAACTCGCCGTGTCCCTAATTTTATCAATAACCTGAACAATGGTATTTAGCGCAGTGTCATATCCAATGGTGTAATCGGTTCCAAATATATCGTTGTCAATTGTTCCCGGAATGCCTATCAAAGGGAAATTGAATTCCTTGTTAAACACAATGCCGCCGTTAAAAGTTCCGTCGCCGCCAATTAAAACCAATGCATCAATTTCAGCATTTTTAAGTTGGTTGTACGCTTTTTCCCTTCCTTCTTTTGTTCTAAATTCCTTTGAACGGTCGGTTTTTAAAACGGTTCCTCCCCTGTTTATGATGTTGCTTACGTGACGTGCAGTGAGCGGTTCAAAATCTCCTTCAATCATTCCTTGATAACCACGGTAAATACCCACGCATTCAATTTTATAATAAGTGCAAGCGCGAACTATTGCCCTAATTGCCGCATTCATTCCTGGCGCATCGCCACCAGAAGTCATTAATCCTATTTTTTTTATTTTGTTTCCCATAAAGCGAAAGGCAAAATTATGCTAATATTTTAATTGAAAATTATTTTCTTTTATTCTTTTACAATTATCTACCATAAATTGATTGGATAAACGCCGCTGGCCTTCAACTTTTGAATTTCTGAAGTCACATATTCCTTATCCTGCTTGTAAGTAACGCCGAACCAGCGCGCATCGGATTTTAACACTTCCATAGTTGCCAATTTATTAACAATAATATGATTGATCACCAATGGAATAAAAAACTCGGCCTTTGGTTCTTTATAATTTTTAGCAAGGAATTCCTCAAACAAAGATTCAGACAATTCAAAGTATTTTGGCGTAAATCCAAAAAAGTTCATCGATACGATTGTTTCTTCTGAAATTGGAATTAAAGCTTCATTTTCATCTTTATACTTCAACTTACCGTTCACCTTTTCTATATGTGTTCTTTCGGTAACGCCGGTTAAAAAACCATTTTCATCCACGCTGCATTCACCTCTTGAAACCGATCCGTATTCAGAAATGGTGTTTTTTAGCACATAGCCCATCATATTAAAATTGGTAGATTTTGGATCCATCATTTTCAATGATTCGGCCTCCACTTTAAAAGCTTCTGCACCATAAAAATCATCGGCATTGATAACCGCAAAGTTTTCTTTTACAACATCTTTTGCCATCAACAAGGCATGGCCGGTTCCCCAAGGTTTTTCGCGATTGTTGTCCCGGTATTTTTCGGGAATATTTTCCAATTCCTGAAAAACATATTCCACTTCAATTTTACCTTCCAGTTTTTTATCAAAAAAAGCTTTAAAATCGGCTTCAATATTTTTTCTGATGATAAAAACCACTTTGCCAAATCCTGCGCGGATGGCATCGTATATTGAAAAATCCAGAATGGTGTCACCTTGTTCTGAAAAAGTGTCCAATTGTTTTAATCCTCCGTAGCGGCTGCCTACTCCTGCAGCTAAAATTACCAATGTTGGTTTATTCATTTTCTTTATTTTTATTTTTTTTAAAATCTAAAATTCGGTCAAACTTTTCAATTGTGTCAAGCGGTTTTACCCCTTTGGTTGAATCTATTATTATTTTTTTCTTTCTAAGCCCTAATTTTCGGAGCAATTCTTTACTGTTATCAAAGTCTATTTGATAGCTTAACCCAATTCCTTGGGTGTATCCTTCTTCTTCTTCGGAATATTGAATTTCGTTTTGGCGGTTGAATACTGAAGATCGGAAAGTTCCTTCTTCATTCAGCAAAAACTCAACATTCACTTCGCCAATAATATTTGTTTGGCTGCTGGTTCCCATAGGAACACCCACTTTTCCGTTGATAATAATTCGGTCATTTAGCTGATAATCAAGTCCTATAGCCAATTGATCTTCAATATTTAAATTGTCCACCTTACCCCTTTCACCCACAGTATATTCAGGCCTTAGTTTAAAACGGTTGCTTCCCTGGTTAAAAATATTGTCGAAAGCATTTGACAAGATATCAAAACCGGTACCATACAACGCGGTGCTGCTGTTAACGCTTAAATCGCTTTCATTATAAAAACTTCCCGAAATAAGCAACGATATAAACTGCACCGTTTTATTATTTAAATTATCGCTGTTTAGCCTAAAAGCCAACTCTGAAGCCACCGTGGAACTCGCATTTGGAATTTCAATGTCAAATTCTCTTTGGGTATTAAACAATTCTCCCGAAAAACGGGTAACCAAATCGATAGGAATTTTTCTGCTTGAGGAAATATTCTCCAGCATTAATCTCGGATTGGCAGAAACCCTGTAAACTGCCTCAATATTGATATCGGCAGTTAAAGGATCGCCATTCCAGGAAATGCTTCCGCCCTTTTTCACAATAAACGGTTTGTTGATAAATCCGCCATATTTAAAGTTATAAATGCCATTGTCCACAATAAAGTCCCCATACATCTCAAACTTGTCTTTGGTATCAAGCGCAATTTGCAAATTTCCTATGCCGCTTCCCCTTAAAAAACTTCCGGTCGATTTGTCCAAAACCATTTCAACAATGGCATCTTTTGTGACATCAATATTAAAATTTAAAGACAATCCTTTTAGCTTTTCAGAAATGTATTTTCTTCTTGTTTCTTCATTTTCTTCAGGATTGCTTTTATTTACAAAGCGAATTAATTGGGAAGATTCAGCTGTTTTTACATCGCTCACAGGAATTGTGAGATGCGTGCCTCTTTTTGTTTTTCCAACAACATTAATCACCAGCTTGTCTGTTGGTCCAAATAAATTGGCGTAGCCTTCTAAAAATCCGGTGCCGTAATATACCGAGTTTTCTTCTTCAACGGTATTCAACACCAATAAATTTTTGGTATTTACATTTAAATTCAATCGCCAAGTTTCAAAATTTTGATGGCTGATGGTTCCCGTTAATTTTCCTCTGGTGCTAAATGCTTTATCTTTTAATTGAACGTCTTCAAAAGTAAATGTTTGGTTTTTCATAGAAACAACGCTGGTTCCTTCAAAATCATAATCCACATTTAAATAAGGCAAATACAATCCGGCTTGGTCCAAGAACAACTCGCCTTCCATAGTTGGATTCTTAAGCAATCCCGTTAAATGCGCGTTTCCATAAGCAAAACCGCGTATATTTTTAAACACATCTTGTCCCAAGGGAGAAAACGGCGCTAACTTAAATTCCTCAAATTCAAGCTGCACATCCAAGGTTGGATTTTTAGGCTTAAAATCAAGATCTCCAACTGCCGAAAAAGTTAGGGTATTCTTATTTTTTAGGGTAATGTTAACCCCATAATCCCTGATTGAATTTTTTCCCTCAACAGCAACCGTTAAATCGCCAAGTTCGGAATTATTAAGGTTAAAATCATTGATTGTAAAGTTAGCCGTTGGCTTTATTACCTGATTTAACTGTTTGTAATTTAGGGAACCATTCATAATTCCTTTTAAGTTTATGCTATCAATTTTAGGCGTAACATTTGCCAAATTTACATTGTCAAACTTAAAGGTTAAATCCTTTGAAATGGTGTCGCGCACTTGTCCAAAAAACTCAATTCTTTGTTCATTTGAAGTGATTAAGAAAGGACTGATATCGAAGGTTTTTGTTTTATCGTCATACACCAATTTGTTATCGAAATTGTCTTCAGGATTGATAATCCAATCAGTATCTTTAAAGTTAAAATTCGATTTTTGAAGTCCGAAAACCGATTTGTTTTCCTTGTTGAAGGTGTGATAAAATGCCAAATCATAATTTTCGGTATTATTGTCTCCGCCCAAAAACTCAGTTCTAAAATACAGTGTGTCATTTAGCGTAATGTTCACCAATTGCAATTTGGCAATATTGTAATTTTTGGTATTTATTTTGGCAACGGAAAGTTGCGTATTAAATAATGGATTTTTGGTGTCAATTTGCAAATTCAGTGAATCAATGGTATTATCAAAAGCGATAATTTCTGGCGATTTAATATTTAGCCTAAACAAATTATCATCAGAATTTAAATTTCCTGCAATGAAGGTGTTTGCCGAAAGCGTTATTTCCGGATAAAAAACCTCCAATATTCTATTGTAAATTTTAAATCTAAAATCGAGCTCCTGCCCAGCAGTAACCTCAAAAGGTTTATAATTTGAGTAAATGCTTCCCAAAGCATTTTTTGTAAGTTTCACCAACTCGGCAAACTTAAATTTCCCTTTTACATAGCCATTCACAATTTCTGCAGAATTTACGGTAATGGTTCTTTCAGTGCCTTCAAAGGTGGAAGTTACATTGAAATCTTGGAAGAAATAGCTATCTTTTTGGTTGATGTATAAGGTATTTTTAAAATCGATGGTTCCGGCCAAATCATCCAAAGAATTTCCTAAAACTTTTATCTCAATATCACCTTTAACTTTTGAAATGCTGTCACGTTTAAAAAGGTTCAACATATTTAAATCCAAATAATCGATTTTTGTTTTAAAATCGAAGGTGTAAATTTTTGTTGAAAAATCGGCCAAACCAACAAAGTTCAGTTTAATATTGTCATCATTAACCTCCATTTCGCCGTCAAAATGCTTGTTTTTAATAATGCCATTTATATCAACATTGGTATAATTGTATCCTTTAAATTGTAGTTTAGAAATATGGCCTTTTACCGAAGTGCTCATTTTTTCCAAGGTAAATCCTTTTCCGTCAACATCAGCTTCCGCAGAAAGGTTGCCAATTAACGGATCATTTAAAATTTTGCCCAATCCAAAATCAATTACTGCCACCTGCCCAAAGTAAGACGCATTGTTGATATCGCCAATATTGGTCAGTTCCAAATCAGTAATCAGGGTGCCGATATCGGTTTTCATAATAACATCGGCATTGATCAAATCTTCCGTAATATAGGTGAAACCACTCACCGAAAATTTTCCCAATTTTTTAAATGATGAAGGAAGCTGTTTTCCCAAAATATTTGGAAGCAAGGCTTTTAAATGGTTGTAATCCGAAGATAATCTGGTTAAATTTGCCGCCAATGAAAATCCTTCTTCTTTATTGAACACATTTTGAAAATGCAGCGTTCCAATAATTTCGGCTGCTTGGTCTGTTGTAAGCAACAATTCTTCTGTCTTAAAATCGTTTAAATTCCCCGATATTTTTGTTGAAAAATGAAGCACATCATCGGTGCCCAATTCCCCATAAAACTTTTTTAGATCCACCAACGATAAATCAGCATTTTTAATATCAGCTGTTAAAATAACTTTATTGACAAAATCGGAAAAATCTTCCCTGTTATACGAAAATATAATGTCGGCAACCAAAGAAGAATGGTCTGTCAGCAATTCGGTATTCAAAAAATTCATGGCCGTTTTTGTGTAGGTAAAGTCTGTTGACAGGCTTTGAACTTCTATATTGTGATTTTCAATAAAATGAAGCTTGTTAATATCGGCATAAACATTTGGCCCTTCAATTTTAAAATTTTTGGCGCTTCCGTTAATTCCTTTAAAAAACAACGGCTTGCTGTTTTCTATATTTTCATCAAACAATTCAACATAACCGTCGGCCAATTTTAGCCTGGATGAAGTCAATAAAAATCCGGAAGGTTTTGTTGGTGTGGTGCCATCATCAAACTTATCGATAAACATGGTAAAGGCATCATATTCATCTCCTTTATAAGTTTTCATATTTAAGATGAACTTATCCAAAGAAAATTGACCGAAATTTAATTTTCCATTGATCAGATTTCGGTAACTTAAAACAGATGTTGTTAAATTTTGAACATACACCAAAGTGTCTGAATGATGGTCTTTAATTAAAACCTCATTCAATTCAACAGCTCCCAAAAAAGACATATTAACCCTTTCTACATTGATGTCAACATTAAAATCTTTTCTTAAAAAATCCGTAGCCATTTTTCCCAACCGCGTTTGCACAGAAGAAAGCGACAATAAAAAACTTGTCAGCGCCAATAAAAACACCAGCGCCAAGAGTAATCTTACAACTATTTTTTTAATTCGTCTGATAAGCGTTAAATTTGCATTTTTATGGCAATTTTCGTGCCTTTAACTGTTACTGATGGTCAAAGATAAATCTATTTATATTCTTGGTATTGAATCGTCTTGCGATGATACCGGCGCTGCCGTAATTTGCAATGGCAAAGTACTGACAAATGTTGTTGCAAACCAAGAAATTCACGCCAAATATGGAGGCGTTGTTCCCGAATTGGCATCGCGTGCCCACCAACAAAATATTGTGCCAGTAATTCAGCAGGCAATTCAACAAGCAAATATCGACAAAAAACAGTTAAGTGCCATCGCTTTTACACGCGGACCCGGCTTAATGGGTTCATTATTGGTTGGAAGTTCATTTGCAAGGTCGCTTTCCCTGGCTTTAGACATTCCGTTAATTTCTGTAAATCATATGCAGGCGCACGTTTTGGCGCATTTTATTGATGATGAGAAGCAGCAAAAACCGCCTTTTCCTTTTTTATGTTTGACCATAAGCGGCGGACATACCCAAATTGTGAAAATTACCAGTTACTTTAATATGGAAGTTATTGGCGAAACTTTGGATGATGCCGTTGGCGAGGCTTTTGACAAATCGGCAAAAATTTTGGGATTGCCTTATCCGGGCGGACCGTTTGTTGATAAATATGCCAGACTTGGAAATCCGAATGCTTTTGAGTTTTCCAAACCAAAAATGGCCGATTTAAACTTTAGCTTCAGCGGATTAAAAACCGGAATTCTGTATTTTATTCAGAAAAAAGTAAAGGAAAATCCGAATTTTATTGAAGAAAACCTAAATGATATTTGCGCGTCCATTCAACGCACCATTGTTGAAATTTTGTTCGATAAACTCGAAAAAGCGGTTGAATTAACAGGAATTAAGCATATTGCCATCGCCGGAGGCGTAAGCGCAAATTCAGAAATCAGGGAAACCTTAAAAGCTACCGAAGAAAAATTTGGCTGGAAAACCTATATCCCAAAATTTGAATATACCACCGATAATGCAGGAATGATTGCCATTGTGGGTTATTTAAAATATTTGGAAAATGACTTTTCAAATCAAAATACCAGCACAACTGCACGTTTGAAAGTGAATGAGCAATAATTTGAACCATAAAATAAATTAGCAGAATAGATAAATTATTTTTTTGTTATTTTATTAAAAAAACTGCTGGCAGAAAAGAAATGTTCAATCTTATTTTTATTGTTCCAATATATTATCCTAAATTTAAAAATATTTGTTATTATTTTTGGGATAACACCTGGGTTTAAAACACTGCTATTTTTGAAGAAAATAAATTTTATTTTGCAATAAAAGTTACACAATAACCGCATAAAATTTGTTTCATAAATTATAAAAAAATCCTAACCCCTTTAATATCATTGATTTATAGTTTTTAATTATTTCCAAAAAGGTGATTTATGTCAGTAAACTAAGCCAAAATCCTTTATATATTTACCAAATATTTAAAACACTAAAAACAATATAAAATATGAAAACATTAAAATTATTTTTTGTAACTGCACTTTTAGCCATTGCTTTTACAAGTTGCACTCATGATGACGCTATTGTTGATCCAGCAGTAATTGCTTATGAAAATGCTGATGCCGTAAATGGAGGCAAAATGTATGACAAATTTTGGAGAACTGATACGGATTTTGATCAAAATAATGCAAACATCACCACACTTAGTGCTAAAGCTGACTTTTTCCGATGCAAACAATGTCATGGATGGGATGGTTTGGGAAATGCAGGTTCTTATATTAATAGAGCTCCAAGAACAAGCCGCCCTAATATTGCAGCAGGAAATATTTATGTATTGGGACAAACCAAAACACCACAACAACTTTATGACGGTTTAACCAAAGCTACAGGAAGAAGAGGAATCGCTACAGATTTATCTACCTACGACCCTACAACAAATGCAACAGAAGGCGATAAAATGCCAAATCTTACCGAAGTTTTAACTGATACCCAAATTTGGGATCTTGTAAAATTTTTAAAAGAAGGAATGTTGGATGTAACTCAATTATATGATGCAACCATCACCGGAACTTACCCAACCGGGACTTTTGCAATTTCAAATGTTGGTAAGGATGGTAATGCCGCAACAGGGAAAACACTTTACGCTTCCAAATGTGCATCTTGTCACGGTGCCGATGGCTCAAAAATTATTATTGAATCTATGACTGTGGGTCAGTTTACAAGAAAAAAAGGAAATGAAGTACAGCACAAAGTTAATTACGGTATTGACGGTAAAATGCCTGAATATAATCTTACGCTTGCACAAATGAAAGATGTTTACAAAGCACTTGCTGATGTTACTGCTTTTCCAGATGTACAATAATTTGTTGAATTAATCAATGTAAATATTAAAAGGCAGCCAATATATATTGGCTGCCTTTTTTTTGTGATATACAGATTCTAAGACAGTTATTTATTGAAATGAGGTTCGTTTAAGGTGATTAAACAATCTCTAAAGCAATTGTTTCAAAAAGATTACGTCAACTTTGACAGCTACAAATTTCAATAGATTTTAACCCAGCCTAATGAGAAAATTTGCTAAAAATCAAGTTCACAATAAGTATATAAAAACTGATTTTTAGCATTCGTTACTTTTTGAAATAGGTCGAGAATTTAATCTTCAACCTATGAGACAGAATAATCCGGATTTATTCAGAATAAATTTTAAAATTTCCTTGTCATATTTTAAAATAACGCTAGTGAAAAAGCTTTAAAAAAGATTGATTATCGGATTTAACTAAGTAAAAAACTGCTTGCAGAAATTGACCTTCCTAAAAACACCTTCCTAACTATTTTACTGACTATTTTTCGCAAAAGATTTGAGGTCATTTCCTGTTGGTTCTTCAAAAATTTCCAGGTCAAAATAAGGGACAGAAGCAATCACATGGTCAAAAATATCGGCCATAATGGCTTCAAAGTTTTCCCAGCGTTTGTCGCTTATAAAACAATAAATTTCCAACGGAATTCCTTTTGCTGTTGGTTCCAGCTGCCTAACCATTAACGTAAGATCTTTATTCACGGCAGAATTCTCCTGTAAATAGCCATTCAAATATTTTCTGAAAATACCAAAGTTGGTTTGGTTTCTTCCGTTAATCAACACCGATTTATCTGCTGAAGTTTTTTCATTATACTTCAAAATTTCGCGCTGTCTGTGCTCAATATAAGATTTTACCAATTGAATTTTTTTGTATTCCTCAATCTTTTCATCCGTTAAAAATTTGATGGAAGACTGTTTTATGAGCACGGATCTTTTTATGCGTCTTCCGCCAGATTCTTGCATTCCGCGCCAGTTTTGAAAAGAATCGGAAATTAGGCTGTAAGTTGGAATTGTGGTATAGGTATTGTCCCAGTTTTGAACGAGTACCGTTGCCAAATTTATGTCGGTCACAAAACCATCGGCACCAAATTTGTTGTAAGTAATCCAATCGCCAATGCGCACAATATCGTTAACGGATACTTGAATTGAGGCTACAAATCCTAAAATTGTGTCCTTAAAAATTAACAAAATCACTGCGGAAGCCGCGCCAAGCGTGGCAAAACTCATAATATCCTTTCCTGTTAACTGATATACAATAAAAATGGCGGCTATTCCCCAAAAAAACAACATCACAACCTGAATATAACTTTCTAAAGGCTTGTCTTTATATTTTTCTTTGGTGCGCAAATATTTTTGGGTCGATCTTAAAAAACTTCGAAAAATTTTAACAATTAACACCACGCCATAAACATTAATGGCAATGCTAAAAACATTCAGTAAAATTGGATAACCGCTTAAAATAAAGGGAATGCTGAATTTTAAAAAATACAAAGGAATAATGTGCGCAATATACCTTGGAAATTTACTTTGTGCCAAAAAATCATCAAAAGCAGTTTTGGTTTGAAGTGAAAATAATTTAAAGGATACAACAATTATTTTACGTAAAATTCTATCGAGAAACAATACCGTCAAACCAAGAAATATAATGGTTACCACCAAATTTATGGAACTCGCCCAAAAAGGAATCATTCCTTTTTCAACCAAATATTTTTCAATAAAGTCTGTGAAAGTTGTAATCTCGAAATCCTTTAACATTTTTTAAAGTTTTAAATATTTTTTATCGATATAAATATAGCCAAATGGAATTAAGGAAGCGAACATCACTATGCCAAAAGTTTTTATGCTCCATTTTAATTCATAAAAAACCATGATGACCATAACCACAAACAGCAAAAATAAAACACCGTGTACCATGCCAACAACCTTCACCATTTGCGGCAAGTTCCAAATATATTTTAAAGGCATGGCTAAAAACAACAATACCAATAGTGAAAATCCTTCAATAAGCGTAATAATTCTAAATGCTTTAATCATTTTATTTAATTTTTTTAGTTGCGTGCAAATTTAAAGCTTAAAAGCTTATGTGTATCGTTTATTCGTGTTTTTATAAACACAAAAAAGCAACCAATTTAAATTGGTTGCTTTTTTGTGTTTTCATATTTTGCCTATAACAATTTAACGATGAGTGTCTTAAAAGTCAGATTTTACATCCCAGGCTTCCAAACTTTCTTTAACCGCTTTGATAAACATGCCTCCCAAAGCGCCATTTACCACGCGATGGTCATAAGAATGGGAGACAAACATTTTATGGCGTATTCCTATAAAATCGCCATCAGGCGTTTCAATAACGGCCGGCACTTTACGCACAGCGCCCAAGGCTAAAATAGCCACTTGCGGCTGGTTGATGATGGGCGTTCCAAAAACGCTGCCAAAACTGCCGACATTGGTTACGGTATAAGTTCCTCCCTGAATGTCATCGGGTTTTAATTGTCCTTTTCTTGCGCGGTTGGCCAAATCATTTACGGCTTTGGTCATTCCAACCAAATTCAACTGATCTGCATTTTTAATAACCGGCACAATTAAATTTCCGTCGGCCAAAGAAGCAGCCATTCCTAAATTAATCGCTTTTCTTTTGATAATTTTATCTCCATCAACAGAAATGTTGACCATTGGGAATTTTTTAATAATATTGGCAACTGCCATCATAAAAATGGGTGTGTAGGTAATCTTTTCTCCTTCACGCGCAAAAAACTGGTCTTTAACGCGATCTCTCCATTTTACAATATTGGTAACATCAACTTCAATAAAGGATTGAACGTGCGCGGAAGTTTGAACGGAAGCCACCATATGATGCGCCACCATTTTACCCATTCGGCTCATTTCAATAATTTCATCTTCTCCGCTCACCGATATTGGCGCCGCTGTTTTAACAGTTTCAGTTGCCGCTGTTTTTGGTTGTTGAACTTCCGCAATAATTTCTTTTTGAACCGGCTTGGCGACGCTTCGGCCGCTTTCAATATAGGCCAAAATATCATTTTTGGTCACCCGGTCGTCTTTTCCAGTGCCGATAATTGCTTCCAGTTCTTCCATGGAAACATTTTCAGTGGCGGCAATGTTCCTTACTAAAGGCGAAAAGAATTTACCCGATTCTGAAACTTTGCCAATCTTCTTGGCTTCAATGGCATTTTCAACTTCTTTCTCAATAATTGTTGCTTCATCTATAATTTCATCTGAATGCGTTGCGACAATTTTTTCTTCGGCACTATCACCCAAGGTTTCAATTATTGCAATGGTGTCACCAACTTTTACCACGGCATCCACCTCAAATAAAATTTCAACCAAAGTTCCTTCCACATCACTTGGCACTTCAGAATCAACTTTATCAGTGGCTATTTCAACAATGGCCTCATCCATTTCTATAGGATCTCCTATGTTTTTTAACCAAGAAGTTATGGTTGCTTCTGCAACGCTTTCCCCCATTTTAGGAAGTTTTATTTCGAATCTTGCCATTTTCTATAATTTGGTTTTGGTGAACAAAATTACAAAAAAAATGAGCTCTTTTTGAATTGTGATAATTAAATTTAAAAATATAGTTTTTTATTTTTTGCCACTTTCATAATTTCAATAATAAAAATCATTTAAATATTATATATAATCTAATTTTAAATACAAATTTATTTACAATGCATAAAATTGTCATTAGACTTAAATCAATTGATTTAAAATTTGAATCATTTACAACAATCAAAAATTACTTTGTAACAATTGTAGCGTTAAAATTGCGTTAAATTATCTATTAATTTTTAGAATATAAATTATAGTATTGATAATCAATATTTTAAAAATTAAAAAAGATGACTTTTATCATAATAATACGAAAAACATGTTCTTAAATTTATTAGATATTTAAAAACAAACAAATATCTAATATTATGAAAAATTTAAAATTAATAGGTTTCTTGATGATTTTAGCATCAAGCTTAATGTTTATTCAATGTACCAGTGAGGCTATTCCTGGAACAGCCGGTATTGATGGCACTAACGGTCTTGACGGTGCAGATGGCCTTAACGGTGTTGGTGTCCAAGAATGTGTTGCTTGTCACAGCAATACTCACAGAGATGCAATTTATGATGCATTCGCCTTATCTCAGCATGCTGAAGGCGCAACAGTTGCTTACGCAGGTGGTCGAGATTCTTGTTCTCGTTGCCATTCAAATGAAGGTTACGTAAACTTTATTACCGGAAAAACAGCAGTTGCTATTGCAAACCCTACTGCTATTTCTTGTACTACTTGCCACAACAAACACAGTAGTTTCGACTTCGTAAATGATGGCAATGACTTAGCTTTGAGAAATATAGGTCCTACACCTTTAGATTTAACAGATGTTGGTTACGTAATAGATTACGGTAATAAAAGCAACGTCTGCGTTTCTTGTCACCAACCAAGATCAAAAGCTCCGGTGGATGCAGATAATGATGGACTTTATTTACAAGCCAATTCAAGATTTTATCCTCATTATGGTGGTCAATCCACTATGCTAGAAGGAATTCAAGGCGCTGTTATTGCAAATGGTTCTACTCCTATTCCTGCAGCAGGATCAGCCGCACACAGAACTGGTGCTTCTTGTACCGCTTGTCATATGGGCGCATCAACTGATGGAGGAGAAGCTGGTTTGCATACATTTAATGCAAGTTTTTCCGCTCCAATATGTAAAACTTGCCATACTGCAGTACCAACTGAAGTTGCTGGTTTGGCTGCCGATATGGCCACCTTACACGATAAATTATTTGAGCTTGGTTTGATAGCGGAAGATGGATCTACATTAAAACAAACCGAATTAATTCCTTTTAAAACTGCGCAAGCATTGTGGAATTATAAAACTGTTGAAGAAGACCATAGCCACGGCGTGCATAATCCAAATTATGCAAAAGCATTAATTAAAAATGCTCTTGAAGCAGTTAACTAAATTCCAAAATATATAGTTATTAAAGTTCGGGAGTTATAAAATTTCTGTAACAACCGAACTTTTTCAACTTATATCATAAATCGTTTTTAACAAATTTGAAACATACGTTTTCAATTTCATTTTGTAAAAAACAAGTGTTTATTTAATTAAAAAACTAAAAATGAAAAAAATATTTCAAATTTTATTAATCGTATGCGCGGGTTTAGCGATGAACTCTTGTTATTATAATGAATTAATAGAAAGGCCTATTCCTGAATTGCCTGCTGATGTAGAAATTTTATTTGGAACCCAAATACAACCTTTTTTCACGAACAGTTGTGCCGGTTGCCATAATGCCAGCAGAAATCCAGATTTAAGAGAAGGTTTTGCTTATAACGCTCTTGTGCCGCAATATGTTACCGCCAATAACGCTGATGCAAGTCCATTGTATGTTAAACTAGAAGGCGGTCATCAAA
>JACUUQ010000004.1 GCA_014859175.1 Lutibacter sp.
TGTGCTCGTTTCATCTGTATCTATTTTATTTTTTATTGGTACAGATGCTGTTCGCCATTAATCATTTCTGTGTGTATCAAAATTTGTTGTGCTCGTTTCATCTGTATCTATTTTATTTTTTATTGGTACAGATGCTGTTCGCCATTAATCATTTCTGTGTGTATCAAAATTTGTTGTGCTCGTTTCATCTGTATCTATTTTATTTTTTATTGGTACAGATGCTGTTCGCTATGAAGCATTCTGCTGTGTATCAAAATTTGTTGTGCTCGTTTCATATATTTTCTTTGGTGCTTGAATCTTGTTCCGCAAGGTTAATTTCACCTGATTTTTTTATTCGTATAAAAATATAAAAGCCATTTCAATTGAAATGGCTTTTAGGCAAGTATTTTAAAATTTATAATTTTCAGCATTTGGCTTTCATATTGAACATAAAAATTTGTAATTATTACCTATAGAAAATCGCCTAAAAAATTAATTTTAGACGATTTTTTAACTTTTAATAAATAAAAGATATATTTATTTAGTTGGCCAAAGTAACTTCTGTACGTCTGTTGTTTTGACGGCCTGCAGCTGTAGCGTTTGTGTCAACTGGTTTGCTTTCTCCAAAACCTACAGTTTTTAATCTGTCAGCATTGATGCCATTTGAGATTAAATAATCTCTAACAGCGGCTGCTCTTCTTTCAGACAATAATTGGTTTGATTTATCTGAACCTACACTATCAGTATGACCTGCAATAACAAAATCAGCTTCTGGATAATCTTTAAAGATTGCGGTCATTGATTTTAAGATATCAATAGACTCCTTTCTGAAAGTTGATTTTCCTGTATCAAACAAGATAGTTCTAGCATATTCATTCAATGTGGCCATAATCTCAACAGTTGGCGCTACTGGACAACCGTTATTTGAAGCTGGACCTGCAACAGTAGGACATTTGTCTATATTGTCTGTAACACCATCTCCGTCAGTGTCTGGCCAAGGACAACCTTTGTTTTCTGCCGGACCTGGTACAGTTGGACAAGCATCATCTTTATCAACAACACCATCTCCGTCGGTATCTGGACAACCTTTGTTTGCTTTGGTTCCTTTTTCATTTGGACAAGCATCATCTTTATCGGCAATTCCGTCACCATCAGCATCTGGACAACCGTTTAAAGCAGCCAAACCAAATACAGTTGGGCAATCGTCTTTTGAATCTTCAACACCGTCGCCATCAGTATCAGGACAACCGTTAAAAGCAGCCAATCCAAATACAGTAGGACAAGCATCATCTTTGTCAAAAATACCGTCACCATCTGTGTCAGTTCCTCCAAATTTCAATACAATTCCTACAGAATGTTGAAAATGTTGTAAAATATTTACGTTGTCAAATACATGTTTGTATTTCGATTCGACATTCAATCCAATATTGTCACTGAACCAAATATTAAATCCACCACCACCATTCACGGTACCTGTTCCAAAATCATCTAACCAAGTGTAACCACCACCTACTAAAACATAAGGATCAAACCAAGAAGAAGTTTTGCCAATGATGTTGTTAAGGTTATACTTTAAAGCGCCATCTAAACCAAAATACATCAAATCGCTGACCCTATTGTCACCCATTTTGGATATTTTGTTCAAAGTACCTGCTGCTTCAAGCGTAAAGCCATCTGCCAAATATTTGCCTACAGAAATTTTTGATACTGCAGGAAGAATATTGTAATGGTCTCCCGCGTTAAAGAACTCATCTCCCCAAGATCCGTATCCGGTAGGGATATCTACATTTGTTGGGTAAAAATCTACCGCGTTTACGCCAATGCCTATTGCCCAAGGATTATTTTTGTCTTGTGCGTTTGCATTACTTAAACCAGCAATTAGAAATAAAGCCAAAATAACAACTTTTAAATGTTTCATTTTTAAGTAAAATTAATTAATATTCTTTTTTAAATTGTTAACGAAGATAATCTATTTATGTCATAAACTCAAAGTTTTAAAATAAAAAATTCAATTTGTGATTGTTTATAATATGGCTTAAAGTTAAAAAATTGAATCAATCTCAATTTAAATTCCCAACCTATTGTTATTGTGATTTTCTGTTAGAAAGCAAACCGTTGCTTGGGGATAATTCAAAAAAAACCGCCTGAAAAACTGATTTTCAAGCGGTTAATTTATTAATTAATGGAAAAACAAGTTATTTATTCAGCCAATTTCACTTCTGTGCGTCTGTTATTTGCTTTACCTGCTGCTGTAGCATTGGCATCAACAGGTTTGCTCTCTCCAAATGCTTTTGTTGTCAATCTGTTTGGATTGATGCCATTGGTAACGAAATAATCTCTAACCGCATTTGCTCTTTTTTCAGACAACACTTGGTTATAAGCATCTGAACCATCGCTATCAGTATGTCCTTCAATGATAAAATCAGCGTCTGAATATTCTTTTAATATTTTTGTCATTGACTCTAAGGTAGCGTAAGATTCTTTTTTGAATGTCCATTTATCGTAATCAAACAAAATAATTCTTCCGTACTGGTTCAATTCGCTCATTATTTCAACAGTTGGCAACACTGGGCAACCATAATTTGACGCAGGGCCTTTCACTGTTACGCATCTGTCAATTAAATCAATTACGCCATCACCATCAGTGTCTTTAAACGGACAACCAGCATTGGTTTTTGGGCCAGGAACATCTGGGCAAGCGTCATCTTTATCCGCAGTGCCGTCACCGTCTCTGTCTGGGCATCCTTGTAATACTTTTAATCCAAAAACATCCGGACATTTATCCATTTTGTCTGGAATTCCGTCGCCGTCAGTGTCAGGGCAACCATGAAACATCGCTAAACCTGCAATATCCGGACATTCATCTCTGCAATCTGGAACACCATCACCATCTCTGTCACTAAGTTCGTCTGTAATATCTTTGGCTTTTACGCCTCCAAATTTCCAAGCCAAACCAACTGAATATTGCATCATTTCAAAATCAATAGGTGTATTTACTTTTTTATATCCACCGGTGACGTTAATTCCAACATGGTCAGAAAACCATGTATTAAAACCCGCCCCTACATTAGGGCTTATGCCATCTTCTGTTCCTACCCAATTTTCACCAACACCAACATATAAAAATGGATCAAACCATCCTGTTTGACCAAACGCATTGTTTAAATCATATTTCACATTCAAATCCAATCCAACAAAAGTTGCATCCGCTCCTGTTCCCCAAGGGCGGTCTATTTCATTGATTGCTGCTGCTAACTCTAAGCTAAACCCACTTCCTAAATATCTTCCAAGAGACATTTTAGGGCCTATTGTAATATCTGAGTCCCCACCTTTAACGTCGATGGCGTTTGCAAATGTTAGCATCCAAGGATTTTCTGTATCCTGTGTTTTTGTAGTGCCAAAGGACACAATTAATAACAACGCCAAAAAGGCAATTTTTAATGTTTCATGTTTAGTAAGTTTAAATTTAATGTTCTTTTTTTGCAATTAGGAAAGTCTGTAACTCTCTCCTTTACTAACAACAATACAAAAAGATATTGAAAATGATACTGTTTTATGATTTTTCTATATAACCTTCAATATTTTACCAACTTTAATGAATGCATTTATCGCTTTTTCAAGATGTTCCTTGGTATGTGCTGCGGAAAGTTGTACCCTAATTCTTGCTTTTCCTTTTGCCACAACTGGGTAAAAGAACCCTATTACATAAATGCCCTCTTCCAGCAACATATTGGCCATGTCTTGCGATAACTTTGCATCATAAAGCATTACGGGAACTATTGCCGAATCTCCTTTTACGATATCAAACCCTGCTTTTGTCATCCCTTCTTTAAAATAATTGGTATTCCATGCTAATTTATCTCGTAAAGAAGTGTCGTTTGATATCATTTCAAATACTTTTAAGGATGCGCCCACAATTGCAGGAGCCAATGAGTTTGAAAACAAGTATGGCCTTGAACGCTGACGCAACAGTTCAATAATTTCCTTTTTCCCGGTTGTATAGCCACCCATAGCGCCACCCAAAGCTTTCCCAAGCGTTCCTGTAATAATATCAACCCTGCCCATTACATTTTTTAACTCTAAAGTTCCTCTGCCGGTTTTTCCGATAAAACCTGCAGCGTGACATTCGTCAACCATCACCAACGCATCATATTTATCGGCCAAATCACAAATTTTGTCAAGTTGCGCAACAACACCGTCCATTGAAAAAACACCGTCGGTAGCTATTAATTTAAAACGATGATTTTTTTTATTGGCTTCAATAAGTTGTTCTTCCAATGATTCCATGTCGTTATTTTCATAGCGATATCGCGAAGCTTTGCACAAACGAACTCCGTCAATAATGGAAGCATGATTTAAGGAATCGGAAATTATGGCGTCTTCATCCGATAAAAGCGGTTCAAAAATACCTCCGTTTGCATCAAAAGCGGCAGCGTATAAAATGGTGTCATCTGTTTTATAGAATTCGGCGATTTTTTGCTCCAATTGTTTGTGAATATCTTGTGTTCCGCAAATAAAACGCACCGATGACATTCCAAATCCGTGACTGTCCAAAGTGTCTTTTGCCGCCTGGATAACTTCAGGATTGTTTGACAATCCCAAATAATTGTTCGCGCAAAAATTTATGACTTCCTGTCCTGTGCTGATTTTTATAACCGCATCTTGTGACGATGTAATCACGCGTTCCGATTTATATAAGCCTGCTTCTCTAATTTCTTGCAGTTCCTTTTGTAGGTGTTGTTGTATTTTGCCGTACATAATTGTTTATTTTTTTACAAATTTATGTTAAACTTCTTCAATTAAAATTTCATCAGTAATATAAACCAATAATTTTTTTTCGACCCAATAATTTAAATTTTCCAGTGCCAATGCATAGCTATTGATTTGGTGTCGATGTTTTTCCTCGGGCTTTCCTGTTTTATAATCGATAATGGTGACATTATTTTCGCTAAAAATCAAGCGATCCGGGATTAGAATTTGCTTGTCTAAAGTCAATATTTCCCTTTCGGTGAAAACAACGTTATTTTGCTCAAAATAATGAGAAAGTTGTTGGTGATTAATAACTTTTTTGAGAATTACGTCGATTGTATTTTGTTCTTCAACAGTAATTTCACCCCTAAACAAATACTGATTCATCACTTCTTCAATGTCGTTTTCTGTTTTGATTTTGGACAATATTTCATGCAGTAAATTTCCGTAAACAATGGCTGTCCCTTGGTCGGAATCCCAAAGCAACGAGGAATTGGCAACGATTGTGATTTGGTGGTTTTTCCAGGAATTGCCAATAAAACTTTGCTGAATTGTGGTGTAGCTTTCTTCTTTTTTTGAAAAAGGCATTCGCATTGGATTTCCAAAACTGTATTCTTTTTTTTCCGGATTCCATAAGCCCATTTTCTTCAAAAATTGGATAAACAAATCCGAAGTGTTTTTGATGGTTTCAGCATCTTTACCACCCGTTTTGTCTTCAGTAATAACGTACAATTGCTCCACAGCCCTTGTTAATGTAACGTATAACAAGTTAAAATTGTCCAGTTCCAATTCTTCCCTTCGCTGGTTAAATAACTGTTTTCCCTGTTCGCCGATGTAATTTAACCTGTCGCCATAATTTAAAAAAAACTGTTTGATATCGCCCAATTGGTCATCTTCATACCAAACCTTTGGACTTATTTGCCGGTACACTTCAATGTCATACGGAAAAATAACCACCGGAAATTCCAGCCCTTTTGCCTTATGGATGGTCATAATTCGCACCGCATTTTCAGCTTCCGGCGCCACAATGCTAAACTTGTCTTTTTTTAATTCCCAGAATTCCAAAAATGCCCCAACAGAAACCTGTTTCTTTTGCTGAAACTCAAAAACTACATCCAAGAAAAATTGAATATTTGAATCGGATTCCTGCGCCAATTTGAAACTTCTTATGATGTATTCTATGCTTTCATAAAACGGCATCTGGTGAAATTCTTCCGCACTAAAATGCAATCCGATTTTTTTTAATACTGAAAAAAATTCAACGTTTGATAAACGGATAAACCGACTTAAAAATTCGTGCTTTTCTTCTTCCAAATTAAAAAATTCGTGCAAAAAGTACCCCAATTTAATTTTGTATTCTTTGTAGGAAGGATTTTCAACCACATACAATAAATTGATAATGAAGTTTACTTTTTCATTGTTTTTTAGCAGCAAGGTTTCAGAGGAAATGATTTCAATGCCATTTTCCGATAAATATTTTGCCACGGCAATTCCCTGGTCTTTTTTCCGAACCAAAACACACACATCATTCTTTTGAAAAGAAGGATCTAAATTTTGAATGATTTCGGCCACTTTTTTTGGATAAACCAGCTTTTTATCTTCTTCCTCGTCTTTCTCCACAAATGAAATTTGCACATAACCGCCTGTTTTTTTGTTGAAATTTTGGCTATTGCCTTCAAAAAATAAATTGCGATAACTTGTGTTGGTTAAAAATTGTGCGCTATTTCTAAAAAAAGCATTGTTAAAATCAATGATTTCCGAATAACTTCTAAAATTGGTATCCAAACTGCACAATCCTTTTTCAACATAAAACGGATTGTTGTTTTTGTTATTTTCTTCGGAAGAAAGCGCAATAAACTGTTCCGATTTTCCGCCTCTCCATCTATAAATCGATTGTTTTGCATCGCCAACCAACAACAGTTTTCCTTGTTCTCCCAATTCGTTTTCAGAAGAAATGGCATGGTCTATCAACGGAATTAAATTTTGCCATTGCAATTGCGAAGTGTCCTGCATTTCATCAATAAAATAATAGCGAAATTTTTCACCTATGCGCTCATAAATAAAAGGAGCGGGTTCATTTTTAATGGTGTCGCCAATAAGTTGGTTAAACTCGGCATTTAATAAAATGTTATTTTCGGCCTTTATTTCCTGTAGCGAATTATTTATGTAATTTAAAACCGCCAAAGGAATTAAACTTTCCATAATTAAACTGTTCAACAAAAAACGCGGATACTTTTGCTCAAATAATATTTTGGATTCATAGTACAATTCCTTTAAAACCGACGAAACACTCTCAATAATTTGCTTGGTGTTTGCGTTGCATTTTGCCGTGTACAAATTTTTATTTTCTTCAATAGTGGCGTTTAACCTGCCCTCAAATTTCAAATCATCCGCTTTTAAATATTTCAGGTTGGTGAGTTTTTTAAAATGATTCGGCAAATCAGCATAGGAAAATTCGTTATGTTCCAATCCGTTGTCAGCAATAATTTGAAGCGCTTTTTCCCCAATCCTTAAAAAATCGGCTTCAAGCTGTTTGTTTTCTTTTTGAAGTTTTTCTTTTAAGAGCGTAAATTCATCAATGGAAATTTTGTTGAGAAATTTTAAATTGGCGGCATCGGTTTCATTCAAAATAATTTTGGCGAATGATTTCAGCTCCAGTGAAATGTCCCAAGCTTTGTCGTCATCCATTTTTTGCAGCGAATAATTCACCAGCAAATCGGTTAATTTTTTGTCGCTTCCAATTTTGGAAATCACCACGTCAACAGCTTCATTTAGCAAACTTTCGGCGTCCATTTCAACCTCAAAATTTAACGGAAGGTGCAAATCGTAGGCAAAAGTCCGTATTAATTTGTGGGTAAAACTGTCAATGGTCATAATGCCAAATGCCGAATAATTTTGCAAAATGGCGTTTAAAATAGCTTTTGACCTGCTAAAAATAAAACCTTCTGTCAAATTTGTTTCGGCGCAAATTACCGGAAGCATATCGTTTTTTTCTTCCTTAGAAAACGCATTTAAATTTTCAATCACGCGCGCTTTCATTTCACCGGCGGCTTTATTGGTAAAAGTTACCGCCAATATTTGCTGAAATTTATAGCTGTTGTCGCTTGTTAAAAGAATTTTTAAATATTCTTTAACCAAAGTAAATGTTTTTCCGCTGCCTGCGGAAGCGCTATAGACTTGAAAGGAAGTTGATTTTTGCACGTGTAATTTTTATCGCAAATTACTATTTTAAACACAAAAAGCCGAACATTATATTCGGCTTTTTGATATTATTTTTTAATGGATTATATGCTGTTTACCTTTTTTATGGCTTTTGAAAAATCTTCCAAATCATTGTTGTTTAAAACCAAATGAATGGCTTCATCGGTTACTTTTTCAGCATTGTCCAATGGAAAACCAAGTCCGATTACCAATTTTTTCAACACTTTTGCTTCTTCTGTTGAAACTTCATCATCTGCAAAAACCATCGTTGCCAAATCGTATAAATGCTCAATGCGTTCATCGTAACTGTGTGGTGTCACTTGCGAATATTCATTGGGATTTTCCAATATTTCCTTGTATTTTTCGTCTAAAATGTGAAATCTTCTGGCGAGCCTTTTCAACAATTTTTCTTCGCCTTCGGTGATGATGTCATCGGCCAAAGCCAATCTAACAATGCTTGCAAAATGCGCAATATTTCTTTTTTGTTCCCCGCTTAAATTATAATCTGATAATGCCATGTTACTAATTTTTAACAGCAAATATAATTAAACCCACAAAATATTCATTGCCAATAAAATTAAGATTCGTGTTTTATCGGATTCACCTTTTTTATCACGCTTTTAAAATCCTCAACATCAGGCTCTTTTAAAAAGAATTTTATGGCTTCTTTAACTATTGCCCTAACATTTTCTACCGAAAATCCCAAACCTACGGCAATTCTGTCCATTGTTGATGTTTTATCGATGGTCGGATTTTTGTCCAAAAACAACATTTTTGTTAAATCATATAAGCGCTCCAATCGTTCATCATAGCTGTCGGGTGAAATTGCCTCAAAATTGGAAGGGTCTTTTAAAATAGCATCGAACTCACTTTTGGTAATGTCCAATCTGCTGGCCAATCTTTCCAACAATTTAAATTCATCATCGCTAATTTTTTGGTCAAGCAACGCTAACTTTACAATGGTGGCAAAGTGTCCTTTATTTTGCTCATGCAATCTGGTTGGGTATAAATCTGAAATTGACATAACGGTTCCTATTTTATTTATTCCCCATAAATTTAATAATTTTTGTTGAATTTCCCCTCATTTTTTATAAAATGCTACCTTTGGCAAAATTTGCAAATTTGAGCAAACAGCATATTATCAAAAAATACGGACAAATTGTTGAGGAAAAACAATTGGTTCAGTTACTCTTAAAGGAACATCACCATTTTCAAATTTCGAATTTGGTCGGATCTTCATTGTCTTTCGTGATTGCTGAAAGTTTTAAAAAAGTTGAAAAACCATTTTTGTTAATCTTTAATGATAAGGAAGAAGCCGCTTATTATTTAAACGATTTGGAGCAGCTTTTAACCGATAAAGATGTGCTTTTTTATCCCGGTTCGTATCGCAGGCCTTATCAAATTGAAGAAACAGACAATGCCAATGTGCTGTTGCGATCGGAAGTTTTAAACCGAATTAATTCTCGAAAGAAACCTGCAATTATTGTCACGTATCCAGAAGCGCTTTTTGAACAAGTTGTCACCAAGGCCGAATTGAACCGAAACACCTTAAAAATTGGAATCAACGATAAATTGAGTCTGGATTTTGTGAATGAGGTGCTGTTCGAATACCATTTTAACAGGGTTGATTTTGTGAGCGAACCTGGAGAATTTTCGGTAAGAGGCGGAATTATTGACGTATTTTCTTTTTCAAATGATGAGCCTTATCGCATCGAATTTTTTGATGATGAAGTGGAAAGCATCCGAACTTTTGATGTTGAAACACAACTCTCAACCGAAAAGTTAAACAAAATCAGCATTATGCCCAATGTTGAAAATAAAGCGTTGACTGAAAAACGCGATAGCTTTTTAAAATACATTTCTGATAAAACCATTGTTTTCAATAAAGATTTAAACCTGATTTATAATACGTTAGACAATCTCTTCGGAAAAGCGGAAACTGCTTTTAAAGATTTAAAGTCCGCTTTAAATCACGCAAAACCAAACGAACTTTTTTGCGACGGCGACCTCATCAAAAAACAATTGCAAGAGTTTTCTTTGGTTGAAATTGTGAATGCCCGGATTTCTCAAGATGATTCAAAAACGAATGACGTTGTCGTTTTCAACACCAAACCTCAGCCTTCCTTCAACAAACAATTCGATCTGCTGATTGAAAATTTTCATCAAAATAGCGAAAACGGATATTCTAATTACCTGTTTTGCGATTCACAAAAACAAGCCGATCGTTTTAAGGATATTTTTAGCGATTTGGACAAGGAATTGGAATACACAACGCTCGTTTTTCCATTATTCAAAGGATTTATTGATGTTGAAAATAAATTGGTTTGCTACACCGATCATCAAATTTTTGAGCGTTATCACAAATTCCGCCTAAAAAACGGTTACGCTAAAAAACAAACCATCACCTTAAAAGAATTGACCAATCTTGAAGTTGGCGATTACGTAACGCACATCGATCACGGAATAGGAAAATTTGGCGGACTTCAAAAAATTGATGTTGAAGGCAAACAACAGGAAGCCATTAAGTTAATTTATGGCGATCGCGATATTTTATACATCAGCATTCATTCGCTCCATAAAATTTCAAAATACAACGGTAAAGACGGCACGGCTCCTAAATTGCATAAATTAGGTTCCGGCGCCTGGAAAGCTTTAAAACAAAAAACCAAATCGCGCATAAGGCATATTGCCTTCAATTTAATTGAATTGTACGCGAAACGAAAAATGCAAAAAGGTTTCGCATTTCGTCCGGATAGCTATTTACAACACGAATTGGAAGCCAGCTTTTTGTACGAAGACACACCAGATCAATCTTCTTCAACCCAAGATGTAAAAAATGATATGGAAAATGAACGGCCTATGGATCGTTTGGTTTGCGGCGATGTGGGCTTCGGAAAAACAGAAATTGCCATCAGGGCAGCATTTAAAGCGGTGGATAACCAAAAACAAGTTGCCATTTTGGTGCCAACCACCATTTTGGCTTTTCAGCATTTTAAAACTTTTAGCGAACGATTAAAAGATTTTCCCGTAACCGTAGAATATTTGAACCGATTTAGAACCGCAACGCAACGGAAAGCCGTGTTAAAAGGATTGGAAGACGGTTCTGTTGACATTGTGATAGGAACGCACCAATTGACAAATTCGGCCATAAAATATAAAGATTTGGGCTTGTTGATTGTTGATGAGGAGCAAAAATTTGGCGTGGCCGTTAAAGACAAGTTAAAAACTTTAAAAGAAAATATTGACACGCTAACACTCACCGCAACGCCAATTCCCAGAACTTTACAGTTTTCGTTGATGGCTGCACGCGATTTATCGGTCATAAACACGCCACCGCCAAACCGTGTTCCCATTGAAAGCAACGTGATTCGTTTTAACGAAGAAGCGATTCGGGATGCTATTCGCTATGAAATTCAGCGGGGCGGACAAGTATTTTTTATTCATAACCGCATAGAAAACATCAAAGAAGTTGCAGGTATGCTGCAGCGATTGGTTCCTGATGCCAAAATTGGCATCGGCCACGGACAAATGGACGGCAAAAAGCTGGAAGGTTTGATGCTTGGTTTTATCAACAATGAATTTGATGTGTTGGTTTCCACCACCATCGTTGAAAGCGGTTTGGACGTGCCAAATGCAAACACCATTTTTATCAACAATGCCAACAATTTCGGATTGTCTGATCTGCATCAAATGCGCGGTCGCGTTGGGCGCTCGAACAAAAAAGCGTTTTGTTATTTTATTACGCCGCCTTATCATCTCATGACCGATGATGCGCGAAAACGCATTCAGGCCATTGAGTTGTTTACCGAGCTCGGCAGCGGTATTCAAATTGCCATGAAAGATTTGGAAATTCGCGGCGCAGGTGATTTATTGGGTGGTGAACAAAGCGGCTTTATCAATGATATCGGTTTTGAAACCTATCAAAAAATATTGAATGAAACCATTGAGGAATTGAAGGAAAATGAGTTCAAAGATTTGTATAAAGACAGTGATGAAAAACCAAAAGACTATGTAAAAGACATTCAGATTGATACCGATTTTGAAATTCTTTTCCCGGATGATTATATCAACGCGATTTCTGAACGCTTGAATTTATATACCAAATTAAGTGAACTTAAAACAGAAGAAGAACTGCAAAAATTTGAATTGGAATTGGTTGACCGTTTTGGGGAATTTCCTTTTCAAGTGGCAGATTTGCTTAACAGCGTACGCATAAAATGGATCGCAAAATCTTTGGGACTTGAACGGCTTATTTTGAAAAAACATAAAATGATTGGTTACTTTGTTTCCAATCAGCAAAGTTCTTTTTACCAAACGCCTGTTTTTTCGAAAATTTTGGAATTTGTTCAGCAAAATCCACTCGGCTGCACCATGAAAGAAAAAGAAACAAAAAACGGTTTGCGATTGTTGTTGACATTTGATAAAATTACTTCCATAAACAAAGCGTTGGAAACGCTTCAAAAAATTTAAACTTTGAAAAACCAACATTTAAAACACGTTTTAGAACTTAATATTGCTGTGCTGTTAATTAGCACTTCAGGTGTTTTAGGGCGGTTTATCTCCATGCCGCCACCAGTGACTATATGGTTTCGCTGTGTTTTTGCGGCTGTAATTTTGGGAGGCTATTGCTGGCATCAAAAAATTGATTTAAAAATTTATGGCAAAAGGGACTTTAAAGCCATTTTATTGGGCTCCTTTTTTATGGGCGCCCATTGGATTACCTATTTTTATGCGCTTCACCTTTCAAGTGTTGCCATTGGAATGTTGAGCTTATTCACTTATCCGGTAATTACCGCCTTGCTGGAGCCGCTATTTTTTAAGACAAAGTTGAATAAAATGCATATTTTATTGGGAATTATCGCTTTGGTCGGTATTTATTTTTTGGCGCCCGAATTCAATTTGGAAAGCAATCTTACAAAAGGCGTTCTTTTCGGATTGCTGTCTTCGGTGTTTTATGCGCTCAGAAATATTATGATGAAACAAAAAGTTGCCCAATACCAAGGCTCAATGCTGATGTTTTATCAACTTGTTATTATTTCACTAATTTTATGGCCAGTGCTCTTTGTCTTTGAAACACAGCCAACTTCAAATGATTGGATGGCTTTAATCACATTAGCCTTATTAACAACAGCGGTTGGACACACCCTTTTTGTGATGAGTTTCAAAAATTTCTCTGTTAGCACCGCGAGTATTATGAGCAGCGTACAGCCTGTTTATGGCGTTTTGTTTGGCCTGTTTTTGTTGAATGAAATTCCTTCAGAAAATACCTTAATCGGCGGATTCCTGATTCTAACCACCGTAGTTATAGAAAGTGTGCAATCAAACAGAAGAAAATAATATGGAATTTTTTAGAATTATTGACAAACAAACTACCGAAGAACAACTTCAAACCAAGATACATCCGAAAAGTATCGAAGAATTTACAGAATCGATGCTATTTCTGGAAAACCTTGAAAACAATTTTAAGGGTTTAACGCTTTGGGGAGAATTCAATATCAGTTATGACAAAATAAATTGCGGTGTGAGGTTTGCTTTATTGGATTGTCCTAATGCATTATCGTGGACAATTACTGCAGGTTTTCCCCCTGAAAAAGACAAAATAGTTTTGCATTGCACCATAAACAGAAGAGAAAAACCTGTTGAATTTATTGAAGAAATTGAGGCATTTATGGATGAGTGGGAAGAAGGTTTAAAAAACGCATTTTAAATCTAAACTGCAAATTTAATTTTACAAAAATCGCTTTTTCCCTTCGCAAGCCTTATCAATATTATTTTTTATCTGAGTTTAAAAATTTAGAGCGAGAAAATATTCGCCAGAAAATGTGTGAATTATGTAAAGTATTAAAGGAATAATGTAACTCGTTCAAAACTTGAGTAATTATCTTTGTCATCAAATGAAAACATTGGGAAAACCAAATAAAAAAACATATCTTTGGTCTCTAAATTAATTAACGTAAAATAAAAAACATGAAAAAAATTATTTTTAGTCTTATACTTTTTATTGCTATAACGGCAAACGCACAAGAAAAGGAATATAATCAATGGTCTGTTGAGGCAGAAGCAGGTGTTCATAAACCAGCCAACCCTTTTAGCCAGGGGTATTACACTTCAACTCCAAGCTTATGGCAAGGTGGTCTTGGTGTACGTTATATGATGAATGAGAAATTTGGTATTAAATTAGATGCCGGATATAACAGCATTGAAAATCACGATGACAGTCAAAATTTTGAATCAAAATATTTCAGAACCAGCTTGCAAGGTGTTGTAAATTTAGGTAATGTCCTTAATTTTAAAAGCTTCACAAATACTTTCGGCCTATTGGCACATGGCGGTATGGGATATTCTGTAAACAAACCCAATTCGCCAATTGATTTTGACAAAGGAGATCAAATGTTGAATTTAATCGTTGGTCTTACGCCTCAAATAAAATTGAGCGACCGGGTTGTCCTTACCGGAGATTTAAGTATGGTGAACCATATCAGACAATCTGTAACATGGGATGGTACACAAGCTTTAAACGGTCGTGGCTTTAATGCTAACAATACATTGGTTAATGCTTCTGTTGGTTTAACTTTTTACTTAGGCAAAAAAGCCGTTCATGCCGACTGGTATTCAGAAGAAGATGTTATTATGAGCAGATTAGGTTCATTGGATCAACGTTTGTCTAAAGTGGAAACTGATATGAATGACAGCGACAATGATGGAATTGCAAACTATTTAGACCAAGAGCCTAATACAGTTGCCAATGCGCTTGTTGATTCAAAAGGCCGTGCTGTTGACGTAAACAATGATGGTATTCCAGACACCATGTTAGCGCCTTTAGACGCTCGTTACGCAAGTAAAGGAGACGCCCAAAAAGCAGACTTCATAAAAGAATTTATGAACAATGGTTATGCAAATGTATATTTCCGTTTCAACAGCACAAATCCAGAAGATTATTCTTTAGAATCTCTTGGATATTTGATTAATTATATGAAGGAAAATCCAGCATCAAAAGCAGAACTTACTGGTTATGCAGATGAACTTGGAAGCACTTCTTACAATCAAAAACTTTCTGAAAAAAGAGCCAATAAAGTACAAGAAATATTGGTGGCTTCAGGGATTGATGCTTCTCGTTTAACCACTCGTGGAGCCGGTGAAGATACGTCAGTTGACAAAAATTCAGCTGCCGCACGTCAATTGGTTCGTCGCGTGACTTTAAAATTGAAATAATAGTTTAACTAATTTTCTAAATATAAAATCCCCGATGTTTTAAAACATTGGGGATTTTTTTATTTTGTATTGTGACTTTAGAACACACAGAATTTCCTAATTTATACCGTAAATGCAACTTTAAAATAATCATTTACGTCAATTACCATCATTCCTGCTTCTTCAGCGGCATTCATTCCTAATATTCCGTCTTCAAAAACAACGCAATCTTGTGGTTTAACGCCCATTAATTCAGCGCATTTTAAAAAAGTTTCGGGATGTGGTTTGTGGTTTATAATATCGTCGGCAGTAATAACGATGTCGAAATAATTATCAAAACCAATGACTTCCAACGTTTTTTTAGCGCCATTTTTGGTGCTTCCAGTTCCAATGGACATTGGCAAAATGGTATGATATTTTCTAATAACATCGGTAACCACCTCAATTTCTTCGGTTAAATTTACCAAGGTTTTAAAATGGTCTTCCTTCACTTTTCCAACAATATCAGGATTCATTTTGATGCCATACATTTCATTCAATTTTTCAATAGTGGCCGTTCTCGGCATTCCTGTCAATTGCATAAACAACGTGGCATTAAAGTCAATTCCGTAAGGCAAAACGGCTTTTCTCCAAGATATAAAATGATTTGGCATTGTGTTGGCAATGGTGCCGTCTAAATCGAAAATAAGTGCTTTTGCCTGTTGGGGTATTTTAATCATAATTTTATTTAAGCCGCAAAAATACAGATTTTAGCACAATTTGGCCATTTTGTAACAGCATTTAAAGTTATTTTAACGTTATGCAAAAACCCTAAATGGCTTCATACAATTTTCCCGGCAATGGTTTTACCATGCCTTTCATTTCTAAATTAAACAATAAAGATGTTGTTTGGTGAATGGGTAATTTGCAGTTTAAGGAAATTAAATCGATCAATTCTTTGCCGTTTTGCGCCAGAAAATCATACAACAACTGTTCGTTTTCAGTCAATTCGACAAAAAGCTGTTTTTGGATTGCTTTTTTTACATTGAGTGGACTTTCCCAATTGAGCATCTCAATAAGGTCTTTTGCGGAAGTTAAAATGGCGGCCTTATTGTTTTTTATTAAATCGTTACAGCCTTTGCTGTACAAATCGGTGCTTCTTCCGGGAACCGCAAAAACATCTCGGCTGTAAGAATTCGCTATGTCTGCGGTGACCAATGAGCCTCCTTTTTCGGCAGATTCAATAATGATGGTGGCTTCAGACATGCCGGCAACAATGCGGTTTCGTTTTAAAAAATTTTCACGCAGTGGTTGGTCATTGTGCCAAAATTCGGTTAGAAATCCGCCATTTTTATGAATTTCTGAAATGTACTTCTTATGAATTTTCGGATATACTTCTTCAAATCCGTGCGCCAAAACACCAATGGTTTGCAGGTTGTTTTTGGTGGCCGATTTGTGCGCGCAAATATCGACACCATAGGCAAAACCGCTCACAATAATTGGATTGTATGCTGTTAAATCGGCTATCAATTTTTCGCAAAAATCCCTTCCATAACTTGTAATTTGGCGCGTTCCCACAATGCTGATGATTGGCCCCAAGTTCAAATCAATATTCCCTTCCTTAAATAGCAAAATTGGTCCGTCTATGCAATGTTTTAATCGTTCCGGATAATTACTGTCAGTAAAATAAAGCGTTTCAACTGTGTTTTCCTGAAGATATTTCAGCTCTTCTTCGGCTTCCTTTAAATTGACATCATCAAATAAATATTGAAGCGAAAGTTTTCCAAGCCCAAAGATTTTTTCAATATTCCGTCGTTTCTCATTGAACACTTCTTTAGCGCTTCCGCAGTGCGCCAGCAACTTTTTGGCGTTAATGTCGCCAATACCTTTTGCGCGCTGCAGCGCCAAAACATACAGCAAATCTTCCTCTAGCATATTTTAACAATTTGAGTGTCAATATATAAAATTATTGTTAATAAAAATTGCGGATTACAATTAATTTGGCAACAGTTTTTTATATATTTGTTACAATGACAACAGCGAACTACATAAGCGATTTATTATACCGATATGAATGTGTGATTGTGCCAAATTTTGGCGGTTTTGTAACCAACGAAATTTCAGCAAAAGTGAATCATTTTACCCATACTTTTTATCCGCCATCCAATCAGTTGACCTTCAATTCCCATTTAAAAAATAATGACGGATTGCTGGCGAATTATGTTGCTGCGGCGAAAAAAATTTCCTATTCAGAAGCCTTGGAATCAATTGAAAAAGAAGTGGCCGAATGGAAACTGCTGCTGGCTGTTGAAGTGCTTGAGTTGGAAAATATCGGATCGTTAAAGTTAAATAAAGAGCATAAACTCATTTTTGAACCTACAAATTCCCTTAATTATTTAACTTCATCTTTTGGGTTGGATTCTTATGTTTCACCCGCGATAAAACGTGTTGTTTTCAAAGAAAAAGTTAAGCAGCTTGAAACATCTTCAAAAGGGGAAACCAAACGAAAAACACCTGCATTTATTAAATATGCGGCAACAGCGGCAATTATTTTAGCTTTAGGCACTGTTGGCTGGAACGAATACCAAAAAATTGAATATAAAAATTTAGTTGCCGAAGCAGAACAACAACAAAAGAAAGTTGAAAAAACAATACAGGAAGCAACGTTTGTGATTGCCAATCCGTTACCTGCAATTACCTTAAATATCACCAAAGAAACCTATAATTACCATATTATCGCCGGTGCTTTCAGAGCTCCTGAAAATGCAGAGAAAAAATTGCAGCAATTGCTCGAAAAAGGGTACAATGCTAAAATTTTAGGCGAAAATAAATGGAATTTAACCCAAGTTGCCTACGAAAGTTTTACCACTGAAGATGAAGCGATAAACAAAATGCGCATCATTCATAAAACTGAGACGGAAGATGCATGGCTATTGGTTATGGAATACTAATCTTTAGCTTTTGCTGAAGTTTTTACTTTTAAAAAAATCCTGTTTTTCCGAAAATAAATTTAATAACCATGGCTAAAACACCCATAGAATCTTTAACCATTTTAACCGATATTGTTTTACCGGGAGAAAGCAATCCGTTAGGGAATTTATTTGGCGGAGAATTGTTGGCGCGAATGGACAGGGCATGCAGCATTGCGGCTCGCCGCCATTCTCACGCAATTGTAGTAACTGCGTCTGTAAATCACGTAGCTTTCAACAACGCCATTCCGGTTGGCAGTGTGGTGACCATTGAAGCCAAAGTTTCAAGGGCTTTTAAATCTTCTATGGAAATTTATGTGGATGTTTGGATTGAAGACCGGAAATCTCAAAAACGATCAAAAGTAAATGAAGGCATTTACACATTTGTTGCTGTTGATCAATCTGGGAAACCCATAACCATTCCTCAATTAACACCTGAAACGGCGCTTGAAAAGGAACGCTATGAAGGCGCATTGCGCCGGAAACAATTAAGCTTGATTCTTTCCGGAAAAATGAAACCTGCGGACGCTGACGAATTGAGGAAATTATTTATTGGCTAAACCTTACATCCTATAAATCCAGGAAGCTGGATTTTCCGTGGTTACATTTCGCGACAATACAAATCCCAAAATTGTTTTTCCGGTAATTTTATCGGTAAAAATAGTTCCTATTTCTTGCTTTGTTTTTACTTTTTGGCCCGTATTCACAAATACATTTTCCAAATTTTTATACACGCTGATATAATCCCCGTGCTGAATTAATACGGCTTTTAAATTGCCGCCCAAAACTTGAACCGAAAGCACAGTTCCTTCAAAAACAGCGCGCGCTTTACTGCCGCTGGCTGTGGTAATTCTAACGCCATTGCTTTGTATTGTGGCTGTTTTTACAACAGGATGCGGTTGTTTTCCGTAATAAGTTGACACAAATCCTTTTTCAACAGGCCACGGCAATTGTCCTTTGTTGGCCGTAAATTTTGTGGCCAATTCCTTCGCTTCGGCGGTTAGGGTAAAGGTTGCAGAAGTAGGTTTTGAAGTGTTTTTATTGGAAGCCACAATGGCATCCCTGATTATTTTATCTATTTGGGCATCAATCTTTCTTTCTTCTTTTTGAAATTGTGAAATTTGCCTCTTGTATTTATTTTCTTTGTTTTTTACCTGACTCAATAAGCTTTCCTGTTCCTTTTTTTCCTTTTGAATTACAATTTGCTCTTGTTGTTTTTCAGTCAGAAGTTCTTGTTTTTGCTTCTTTTTTGAAATTAGGGTATCCGTTAAAACCTGAATTTCAATTGTTTTTCGCTGAATTTCATCTGCCTGATTTTTTCTGAAACTGGTATATTGTTTCATGTACTGAAAGCGTTTATAGCCCTGATAAAAATTATCGGAAGAAAGCAAAAACATAATTCGACTATTTTGAGACTTGCTTTTGTACGATTTAAAAATCATTTGGGCATAGTCTTTTTTTAGCGCTTCTAAATTGCGTTGGTTTTTGTTTATTTCAAGCTGATTTGTGTAAATTTCATTCCCAAGCTCGGCAGATTCATTTGAAATAACGTTTATCAATTCTTCTCTTTTACCAATTTTATCGGTTAAATCTTTAACCTCAACCAATAAGTTTTTTTCCGTTCTTTTTGTATTGGAAAGCAATCCATTGATATAAATTATATCTTTTTGAATCTGGGCTCTGCGCGCCTCCAAATTTTCACGCTTTGAGCTTTGGGCAAAAATTGCCACACTTAAAAACAGTGCCGAAAAAAGAAAAATGTACTTGAATTTAAACTGCATTATTTTAAAGTAATTTCTTTGTAACCTGAAGGGATCTCAAAAGGAAACGTTAACACTTCGTTGAATTCAACCGACTTATATTGGATATTGATGGTGGTTAAATTATTGCGGTCCGTGGCTCTTATATTGATATTTTCGGGAAATTGCTCGCCCTTAATATTTTTGTAGTTTTCGTAGGAAACGGAGAGCAGTTGTTGCTTTTCCGTATTGGTAATTTCTTGTCGGTTTAGCTTGAAGTTATCCGGATTCATAAAAAACAAAATGCCAAACAATTCACTCTCCTTTATCGGCGATAATTGATACAGGTGATTGTCGATTTTAGAATCGTATTTTTCCTTCTTTAAGTTTAAAACGGCTTGTCCCAATAAAATATTTTGCACTTTATCATAATCCAATTCTGTCCCCAGCCATTTGCTTAACAATGCAAAATCCCCATCATAATAAGTGCCCTTTAATTTTTCGTAATAACTAACCCTGCTTGGCGTAATTTTAACTTTTGCCAAAGGAAACCCTAACTTGGTGGCGCTCATCCAAATTGTTTTATCCATATCAATCCGAAGTTTTATATTTACGGAGGTTGACATTTTATTGTCGGAATATTTGGCATTTAAATTGGCATTCACCGTTTTCTGGTTGAAAGTATTGTCGTAGTGATTGCTAATGATTTTTTTCGTTGAAATGTCTTCAATGCTATCCATGTCGGTCACACTTTTTTTGCTTTTGCACGAAGAAAGTGCCAATAACAGCAATATCGCTATTTTAAAATAATGTTTCATCTGAAGCTTTTAATTTTTTTTAATAGATCAGATGGAACGCCGGTAATTTTTTTGTGCTTAAGTTTATATTGGTTCTGGCGTTTCATCTTTTAATTTTATTTTCTTAACGCAGCGGATCTTTGTTTGTATTTTATTGCTTCGCTTTTGTTCCCCAACTTTTCATGGCTTACAGAAAGTTGTTCGTAAAAATCGGCTTCCATTGCGCTGTTGTCAATAACAAAATCAATGCCAATACTTAAAACGGCGATGGCTTCATTATATTTTCCCAGCATATTTAGCGCCAAACCATTCATTTTATATAAAAAAGGCTGCTCCGGAAACAATTCCAACGCCCCTTTACTGTCGGCATAAACTGCTTCAAAAAGTTCACCTGCCGCTTCTTTTTTCAATATTTCTTTTACCGTTTTAAAGTCTTTTTTTTCGGCATAAGATTTTTTCAATGTTTCAATATCATATTTTCCCGAGGTAATTTTAGTAGGATTTTCAATTTTTTCGGAAACCGATTTTCTGTTTTCCAAAAACTTTTTGAACGATTTTGTGCGCAATGTTGCCTTCGCATTTTCTTCAATTTTTGCAATCAAGGCTTCCGCTTCCGCAAAATTTTGATTTTGAATGTAAAGAAACACCAATTCTTCAGATTCTTTTGGCTGAAGTTTCAGTATTTTTTTTTGAACTTCAATGGCTTTATTAAAATTTCGATGCGCTTTTAAAATGGCCACTTTATGTTGCAACAAATACCTGTTTTCCGCTTCAAATTCCAAAGCTTTATCAATAAATAATTCCGCTTCAAAATAATTGTTCAGTTCCAAATGATTTTTTGAAAATTCAAATAAAACAGACACATTCACAGCATCAATTTCATTGCACAATTCCAGACTTTCAATCGCTTTTCCGTAGTTTTTTATGGCTTTTTGCTTTAAAGCCTCAAAAAAATGGGTTTGAAATTTTAAGTTGTTTTCTTCCTCTGTGTTAATATTTTGGGCAATTGAAATACTTGAAATGAAAAACATTCCAACCGCCATTATCATATACAAATTCTTAGTTCCCATAAAGCATTGCAATATACAATTTATTCAAGTGAAAAAATAGGTTAATTAGGTGGTTAGAAAAGAGAAAATAGCATAGAGAAAATAGAATTTTAACATTTAACCCGACTGCGGCAGGCCGGCTTTTAACTTTTGTAAATTCCCCCTTCGGGGGTTAGGGGGCTTTTTAGGGGGCTAAATTCCCTTAGGAATGGCGTCAATTAATTTTTGGGCATAGGCCGTTTTTGGCGATTTGTAAATGGCGTCGGCATCACCAATTTCTTCAATTTTGCCGTTGCTCATCACCACCAGCTGATCTGCCATATATTTTACGACCGCCAAATCGTGGGAAATAAAAATATAGGTGAAACCAAAATCGGCCTTCAATTCATTCAGCAAATTTAACACCTGCGCCTGCACGGAAACATCGAGCGCCGAAACCGATTCGTCGCAAATAATTAATTTTGGTTTTAGGGCAATCGTTCGCGCAATGCCAATCCGCTGCCGTTGTCCGCCCGAAAACTCATGCGGATATCTGTAAAAATGTTCCGCTTCCAAACCAACGCGTTCCAACAATTCAAAAACATATTTTTTTCGTTCTTCGGATGAATTTAATATTTTGTGCACTTTCATCGGTTCCATCAATGCTTCACCGACCGGAATTCTTGGATTGAGCGACGAAAAAGGATCCTGAAAAATGATCTGGACTTCTTTTCGGAAATCTTTTAACTCTTTTTTGGTTAGATTGGTGACGTCCTTTTGTTTGTAAAAAATTTGTCCCTTAGTGGCTTTTTCCAAATGCAAAATGGTGCGCCCTAAGGTAGTTTTGCCACAACCCGATTCTCCAACCAACCCCAAAGTTTCCCCTTCAAAAAGTTTAAAAGAAACGGCATCAACAGCTTTTACGGGATTCGCTTTTCCGAAGAAAAAAGGTTTTTCAGTGTTGAAATAAGTCGCCACATTTTTAACTTCCAGCAAGGGTTTTGTTGCATAAATTTTGTCGTGAAAATCGTTTCGTTGGGCTGTGGTATATATTTCATGAGCAACCGTATTTTCTATGAAATCTTTTACGGTGGGCAACTTTTTTAGGCGTTCTTTTAAATTTGGTTTTGAGTTTATGAGCGCTTTGGTATAATTATGAACGGGATGTTTAAAAACCTGGGACACATTTCCCTGCTCCACAATTTCTCCCTGATACATCACCAAAACGGTATCCGCAATTTCCGAAACCAAGGCCAAATCGTGTGTGATAAAAATAATGCTCATTTCGGTTTCCTGCTGAAGTGCTTTCAAAAGTTCAATAATTTCTTTTTGAATGGTGACGTCAAGCGCTGTGGTGGGTTCGTCGGCAATTAAAATTTGCGGTTTGCAGGCGATGGCCATCGCAATCATCACCCGTTGTTTTTGTCCGCCCGAAAGCTGATGCGGATATTGACCGTACATCACTTCTGCCCTTGGCAATTTTACCTTCTGAAAAAGCGCAATCACCTGATTTTTAGCTTCCTTTTTCGGCAGCTTTTTGTGTTGCAATAAAATTTCCTGGACCTGATAGCCGCAGGTTAAACTTGGATTTAAGGAACTCATCGGTTCTTGAAAAATCATGGAGATTTTATTTCCCCTTATTTTTTGAAACTCCTTTTCTGAAGTATTTTGTAAATTTGTGTCGTTGAATAAAATACTGCCGTTTATGGTCGCATTTTTTGGGAGCAATCCTAAAATTGCCAAAGAAGTCACCGATTTACCGCTGCCCGATTCGCCAACGATGCCCAATATTTGCTGTGAATTCAATTCAAATGAAACATCATTCACCACCTTATTTTGGTCAAACGAAATGGATAAATTCTGAACTTTTAAAATAGGTTCCATAGGGTTCATGTTGGTGTTTCTCTTGGTTACGAATATAGCCAAATTTGAACAAATTTAAGAAATCTTTTAGCCATTGAATCTTGAATAAAATTTGATAAACAGTAGTTTTTTGAGTATATTGTTTTTATTTCACGGAGTTGCACAAAGCTAACACAAAGACAAACAAAGGTTTAGGAAATTAACCACAAACGCATATATTTTCTCAAGGCACGCAAAGTATTTATCCATTAATTCGAGGTTAAATATGCCAATTCGTGTTGGTTTCAAATATTAAATAATCAAATCTTTTGTTTTCTTGCGCCCTTCGCGATTTTTTTCATTGGCTCCTTGCGGTTAAAAAACAGCACAAAAGCTATTGAATTAATTATTTTTGGTGGCCAATTTCACCAATCCGACCGCAGAAACCAGCGCCCAACATCCTTCCAGTATCACAAAAGGCATATAATTTAAAAGTACCGAAGCCAAACAGGCAATGCCAGCACCCAAAAAATTTAACAGCAAATACGTTAAACTGTCGGTTTTAATTTTGTCTTTTAAATTCAGGAAAAAAGCCAATAAAAGTAAGGTTACGCCAATAAATCCGGTCCAATCGATGTAGTTCATGCTTGTTTTATTATTGATTTCACAAATAATTGCGAAAGTAAAATTAGGAGATTATTTGCGTATTCTAAGCAAAATGCAAAAAAATTAACCGCAAGGAGCAAAAGCAAAAACGCAAGGAGCGCAATTTTGTTTTGGTTTACATTTTGATCTTAATTCAATGCGCGTTAGGGAGTGAAGCGGAAATCCCGGCGTTGCGAGTTTGTTGATAAATATGTTCGACAGATTGCCACGCTCCGCTCGCAACGACGGATTGAAGCGAAAAGCCCGACCCAAAGGGGAACGCCCAAAATTAAATCTCACTTTTATTGTGTACTTTTGCAAAAATTTGAAATATGAATTATTTATCCGTTGAAAATATATCGAAGTCGTTTGGTGAAGTGGCGCTTTTTAGCAATGTTTCATTCGGCATAAATAAGGATCAAAAAATTGCCTTTATTGCCAAAAACGGCACCGGGAAAACCACAATTTTGAACATTATAGCGGGATTGGAGAGTCCGGACAGCGGACAAGTGGTGTCGCGCAAGGGCATAAAAATTGAATATTTGTCGCAGGAAGACAGTTTAGATGACAATTTAACGGTGGAGGAAACCATTTTTAATTCGGACAACGAGACGTTAAAAGTGATTGAGGAATATGAAAAAGCGCTGAACAATCCCAATGATGAAAAGGGGTATCAGGTGGCTTTTGAAAAAATGGAAAGGCTCAATGCCTGGGATTTTGAAACCCAATACAAGCAAATTTTATCAAAATTAAAATTAGACGATTTAACGCAAAAAGTGGGTTCACTATCGGGCGGACAGCGCAAAAGATTGTCGTTGGCAGTGATTTTAATCCACAAATCGGATCTGTTGATTTTAGATGAGCCCACCAACCATTTGGATTTAGAAATGATTGAATGGCTTGAAAATTATTTTCAAAAAGAGAAAGTTACCCTTTTAATGGTAACACACGACAGGTACTTTTTAGAGCGTGTTTGCAACGAAATTATAGAATTGGATCAGGGAAATTTATACACTTATAAAGGAAATTACTCCTATTTTTTAGAGAAAAAAGAAGAGCGATTGGCGATTGAACAAGCAAGTGTTGATAAAGCCAAAAACCTGTTTGTGAAAGAATTGGAGTGGATGCGCCGGCAGCCGAAAGCACGTACCACAAAATCCAAATCGCGAATTGACGATTTTTTCATCATTAAAGAGGAAGCACACAAACGAAGAGACAACCATAAAGTGCAGTTGGAGATTGATATGGAGCGTTTGGGTTCAAAAATTGCAGAATTTCACCATGTTTCAAAATCTTTTGGTGATTTGAAAATATTGGATAAGTTCGATTATGTGTTCAAAAGAAACGAACGCATAGGAATTATCGGCAAAAACGGCACCGGAAAATCGAGTTTCATAAAAATGCTTACCGGACAAATACCTGTTGATTCTGGCAAGGTTGTGATTGGTGAAACCATAAAATTCGGCCATTACTCACAAGATGGAATTGTGATAAAGCCGGGCCAAAAAGTGATAGAAGTGATCAAGGAATTCGGGGAATATATTCCGCTGACCAAAGGAAGGAAAATTTCTGCAGCGCAGTTGCTTGAACGGTTTATGTTCAGCAGATCGAGGCAATACGATTTTGTGGAGAAATTAAGCGGCGGCGAACGAAAACGCTTGTATTTGTGCACGGTTTTAATCCAAAATCCGAACTTTTTAATTCTGGATGAGCCCACAAACGATTTGGATATTGTAACCTTGAACGTACTGGAAGATTTTTTGCTCGATTTCCCAGGCTGTTTAATCGTGGTTTCTCACGACCGATATTTTATGGACAAGATTGTGGATCATCTTTTTGTTTTTAAAGGCGATGGCGTTATTGAAGATTTCCCCGGAAATTATACCGATTACAAAGTGTATGAAGATTCAAAACCTGCGGAAGAAAATACGGCAGTAAAAAACACAGATTCCAGAATAAAATCTGACAACAAATCGAAATTGTCGTTTAAAGAAAAAAAGGAATTCGACAATATTGAAAGCGATATTGAGGCTTTAACCACACAAAAAAGCGCCATTGAAGCAAAGTTTTTGGATGCTGCGCTTTCTGTGGAAGAAATCAACGAACTGTCTGCAAAACTTCAGGAAATTAATCAAAAAATCGATCAAAAAGAAGGGCGTTGGTTTGAACTTTCTTCGATGTTGGAAGATTAAATTGACAATTTTGAATGATGAATTCTTAATTTTGCCCTTCGACTGCGCTCAGGGTGACGAGATTTTGAATTACACAAATAAATATTGATCGAAAATACCAACTATTTTTTTATTTTCCCCAACCCTAAAGGGCGATAAAAAAATAGCTTTGTACACTAACAATTGAAAATACCAACTTTCCAAAATACCAATATACCTACTTACACGTGAACAATGTTTAGTTCCTCAATTAACGGTTCATTGTTGAATCGCAACAGTAATTGAGCAACGGCAATGGTGTCTTTTTCGCAATAAACGGCAATGCGGGCAACGTCTTTTTCCTGGTAATAAACGCCGCAAACTTCGCTTCCGCTAATGTCGTCTTTGGGCGAAGGAATATTTAAAATTAACGTGAGCAATTTTAGAGAAGTGTAATGTTTATAATCGCCAAATTTCCATAGCTCCATCGTATCTAAATGCCCAATTTCCCAAGGTTTTTTTCCGAATAAATTCAGTTTTTCCGGCAAAGCAATTTGGTTGATAATCATTCTGCGGGCGATGTAAGGAAAATCAAATTCTTTTCCATTGTGGGCGCATAAAAGATGCTCGGGTTTGTTAAAATGGCTTTCCAGCAACTTTTTAAATCCGTTTAAAATTAACGCTTCATCATCGCCAAAAAAAGAGGTAACACGAAATGTTCGGTTTTTTGAATTAAAATTGACAAAATAGCCAACGGAGATACAAACGATTTTACCAAATTCGGCCCAAATTCCGGCGCGTTCATAAAATTCATCAGAAGTCACTTCTTCTTTGCGCTGGTAAGCAGTTTTTTGGGCGAAAAGTTCCTGTTTTTCTTCAGACAATTCAGAAAAATTTTCAACTTCCGGAACGGTTTCAATATCTAAAAATAGGATGTTTTCGAAATTAAGTTTTGTGTTCATTGCCCTTTTTTGATATAAATGTACTAATTAAATTGAATTAATAAGTGCCTAAAGTACTTAAAGTGAGCTAAAGTGCCTAAAGTTGAGAAAGAGGAAGTGCCTAAAGTTAAATGTACTTGAATTGAACTGAGAATAAAATAACTATAGGAACTCTAAACGCTATGCACTTTAAGTACTTTTTTTTTAAATTAAGCTATTGTAAGTTTTATGTTATCTTAATGTTATAATTTTAAATTATGGTTATCTTTTGCACAGTAAAAGTAAATTATGACTACTTTTGACTGCTTTTAAGACATAAAACAGCATCAATTATGAAAAATTCTGATATTAAAATATTGTTGGTTGATGATGAGCCGGATGTTTTAGAGATTGTTGGTTACAACCTGAAAAATGAAGGCTATAAAATTTATACCGCCAAAAATGGTATTGAAGCAGTTGAAAGCGCAAAAAAACACGAGCCGCATTTAATTATTTTAGACATTATGATGCCCGAAATGGACGGCATTGAAGCCTGTGAAAAAATTAGGGCAACTAGAGGTTTGGAAAATGTGTTAATCACTTTTTTTACGGCACGCAGTGAGGATTATTCGCAAATGGCCGGTTTTGATGTTGGGGCAGATGATTATATCACCAAGCCCATAAAACCCAAAGTGCTGATCAGCAAAATAAAGGCGCTCTTGCGAAGGGTTGACGATGTTAGCAATTCCGAAACAGAAAAAATAAAAATAGGCGACTTTATTATTGACCGTGAAGAATATGTGATTATTAAAAATGGCGAAAAAATGTCGCTTCCCCGAAAAGAATTTGAACTTTTTGCGCTGTTGGCTTCAAAACCCGGAAAAGTTTTTAAACGCGATGATATTTTGAACCAGGTTTGGGGTAATGAAGTGGTTGTTGGCGGCAGAACCATTGATGTTCACATCAGAAAATTGCGCGAAAAATTGGGCGATGATAATTTTAAAACCATCAAAGGCGTTGGGTACAAATTTGTGATTGATGAAGATTAAAAAAACATATTATTTTGCTTTTTGGTCATCGGTTTACATCACTGCTTTTACAGCTATTGCCTCAGTTTTATTGACTTATTTTTTATTTAACATTACGCTTAATTTTGGCTATATCCTACTTTATCTCGCCGTCGTTTTTATGGTTACCTTTATAATAACCCAATTTCGTTTGGAGAAATTTATTTTTAAGCGCATCAAAAAGATATACGACAGCGTTTCCATTTTAGACACCTCCGATTTCAACAAAACGCCCATTACCACTGATATTGACACACTGTCAAGAGATGTGCAGACTTTTGCAAAAAACAAGCAACTTCAAATTAAAAATTTAAATTTAAGGGAAGATTACCGAAGAGAGTTTTTGGGGAATATTTCACACGAACTGAAAACGCCGCTGTTCACCGTTCAGGGCTATTTGCTCACTTTAGAAGGTGGCGCCATCAACGATAAAAAACTCAGCAAAAAATACATAAAAAGAGCCAATAAAGGTGTTGAACGGCTTATTGCCATCGTAAAAGATCTGGACTTGATTTCAAAACTGGAATCGGCCGATTTACATTTGAACAAAGAACCTTTTGATGTGGTTGCATTGGTTCAAAACGTGTTTGATTTGCTTGAAATGAAAGCAAAAAAACGAAATATCACCCTTACTTTCAATAAAAAATACCGATTTCCAATTATGGCCATTGGCGATGAGGAACGCATTGAACAGGTGCTCACAAACCTGCTGGTAAACTCCATAAAATACGGTAAACTAGACGGCACAACAACAGTAAGCATTGAACCGCTTCGAAAAGACAAGCTGCTTGTTAAAGTGAAGGACGATGGCGAAGGCATTGAATCCAAACACATGTCAAGAATTTTTGAGCGTTTTTACAGGGTAGATTCCAGCCGGTCAAGAGAGCAAGGCGGTTCGGGATTGGGGCTTGCCATTGTAAAACACATTATTGAAGCGCATGACGAAGCTATTTTTGCGGAGAGCGAATTCAAAAAAGGGGCCACATTTTCATTCACCCTCGAAAAGTTTGAACAACTCTAAATCAACTGTTGAAGCAGCTTTTTTGAATCCTGAAAAATTGCTTAAATCACCTAATTTCGCTACCGTAAATTCATCCTGCTTTGCATAAGGCGCCACCCAGTTTTCCTGTAACCTTTTCGCCAAATATTCCTGCTCAAATTGTCCGGGCGTAGGAATAAAAAAAGCCTTTTTTCCCAATGCCGCCAAATCCATAATGGTTGAATAGCCCGAACGCGCAATCACCGCATTACTTTGGTTTATGGCGTCTTCCAACTCATTGGCCAATAAATAATTTAGGATTTTGAAATTGTTTGGCGCCTTAATCTCCAAAGTGTTGTTTAAAATGCCCCTCACCATCAAAATTTTGCCGTTAAAATGCTGAAATTCCTTCAATAATTTATTTTCAAGCAAGGTTCTTTGCGGTTCCGGACCGGAAAGCAACAACAAAAAATCGTATTTAATTTCGAGCTGTTTTGGTTGAAAACGGCTTAATATTCCCAAGTATTTCAGGTTGAAATGATGCTTTTTCAAATGTCCCAAAACTCCAGAAAAATTGAAAACTCCTTCCACATCCGGCACCCAGCATTCGTCGAATTTTTTGATGAAATGCTGATGGATTTGTGAGGTGATAAAAGTGGTTTTTCCCGACAACACATTTAATTGATGCGTAACATACACCGAAGGCACTTTTTTGCTATAAACGCCAAACCGATTGTCGGAAATAATTCCTGCAATGTTTTCTTTTTCAATCAGTTGTGAGACCATTTTTCGTTCCTTTCTGATCGCTGAAATGATGCATGGAATTTGCAACAGCAGTTTAAGTTTTAGGTTTTTTCCTTTTTTTGGGTAGCTAATATTGTAGGGTGGCAATTCAACACTTTTCAACAAGGGAAATTCTTTTTGAAGCAACAGCAATGCGTCGCCATCACTTGCCAAAACAGGTTCGTAATTGACTTTCAGCAACGCATTAATGATGGGAATACAGCGCGTGGCGTGTCCCAATCCCCAATTTAAGGGCGCAACAAGAATTTTTTTTTAGAGGTCAAAACCAATATCTTTTCTGAAATTCATCTTGTCAAAACAAATTTTATCGATGTTTTGATACGATTTTTTAAGCGCTTCTTTAAAATCGGCGCCAAAAGAAGTCATTGCCAACACGCGGCCGCCATTGGTCACCACGTCATTGTTTTTATTGGTGGTGCCTGCGTGAAATGCGATAGAACCTTCCACTTTATCCAAGCCATAAATCACTTTTCCCTTTTCGTAGCTTTCGGGATAACCGCCAGAAACCACCATCACGGTGCAAGCGCTTTCTGTTACAAATTCAATGGTTTTGGTGTGCAGTTCATTTTTTCCGGCAGCGATGAGCAATTCCAAAAAATCACTTTTTATTCTTGGAAGTACCACTTCACTTTCGGGATCGCCCATTCGGCAATTGTATTCTATCACTTTTGGTTCGTCACCCACTTTAATGATTCCGAAGAAAATAAAACCTTTGTACGGAATGTTGTCTTTTTGCAAGCCTTCCACCGTTGGTTTTATCACTTGCGCTTCAATTTTATTCATAAACGCTTCATCAGCAAAAGGAACAGGAGAAACTGCGCCCATGCCGCCGGTATTCAATCCTTTATCGCCTTCGCCAATACGTTTGTAATCTTTCGCGTTGGGAAAATTTACATAACTTTTTCCGTCGGTCAGCACAAAACAGCTCAATTCGATGCCGTCCAAAAATTCTTCAATCACCACTTTGCTGCTTGCTGCGCCAAACTTTTCATTGGCCAGCATTTCTTTCAATTCGTCCTTTGCTTCCTGCAAATCATTCAAAATCAACACACCTTTTCCCTGAGCCAATCCGTCGGCTTTTAAAACATAAGGCGGATTTAAGGTTTCCAAAAACTGAAAACCTTCCTCCAAATTATTTTTGGTGAAACTTTTATAGGCTGCGGTTGGTATGTGGTGACGCACCATAAATTCTTTGGCAAATTCCTTGCTGCCTTCCAGTTGCGCCGCCAATTTTTGCGGTCCGATAACGGCCACATTTTTCAATTCGGGATCGTTTAAAAAGAAATCGTGGATGCCTTTTACCAAAGGATCTTCCGGGCCCACAACCACCAATTCAATTTCTTGTCCCAAAACAAGTTCTTTTATCGATTCAAAATCGGTTGGCTGTATTTTTATATTGACACCCAATTGATCGGTTCCTTCATTTCCCGGCGCGATAAATAATTGCGTTAACAAATCACTTTGCGCTATTTTCCAGGCCAATGCATGTTCCCTTCCCCCCGAACCTAAAATTAATACATTCATGTTTTATCTCTTTTTTATGCTGAAAAACCTTAAAATATTTGTTCCAATATTTTTTGTGTGATGACATAAGTTGGACGAACGCCTGTGGTTCCCAAACCTCCTGAAGCCAAGGTGCTTCCTGTTTCCAACGGATTGTCCGATGCGTAATACGCATAGCGAACCTTCACATTCTCGGAAATATTTCCCCTAATTTTTGAAGCCGCCTGAATTGCTTTTTGATAATGCGCACCTTCCATTTCAAGTCCGGTCACTTTCCATGTCGAATTGTAAAAGAATTTCAAAATATCCTTATTTTGAAGCGATGTTCCCAAAACCGTCACCATTGCACCGGTATAAACATCAACGCCGCAACCTTCAAACATTTTCTTTTTAAGCTGGTTTTTAAAAGGATAATTGTCGGCTGTGCCTTCAAAAATATGGGAAGAAGGAATCATAATATCACCTTTTCCACCTTCTAAAATTCCTGCTTTCCCCATAATTGAAACCGATTCCACATTTAAGTGGTGATTTTTGCCATTTTCATCCGCATAAGGTTTTAGCAACTCGTCCATCGTTTCATAAGCCTGTTCCCCAAAAGCATAATCCATCACAATAAGCACCGGTTTTTGATCGGTTTCAAGGGAGTTTTCAAACTGATAATTCGTTTTGCTGAGGTCTATTTTCTCGGTATCAATAATTTGAACATCAATATAAGTTCCTGAAGTATCTTTTATTTGGGTAAGTCCGTTTTTGGAAGCATAAACTTCCACTTGCGCGCGTAAATCTTCATTTTCAGGATCGCTTAACAATTCAAACAAACTAATATTGTCGTTGTCAATGATCTGTTTTGGCAACACCACCGGCGCATAAATGGAATTCATCACGCTGTGCATATTGGCGCTAATAATATGGATTGGGCGTTCCATCAGGTTTTTTTCCATCAAAACATCTTTCACATTGTTAGCCCAAATTTCGCCATAAATATGATGTCCAATCCGTTCACGCAACACCGGACTAAAAGTGATGGTTCTTTTTAAGTCGTGAACTTTTTCATTGAGGGCCAAACTTCCAAGCCAAAAAATAATTTGAAAAAACCGGTCCGGATTGTTTTTCTCCTCCAAAATACCGTGAACCAATTGTGTTTCTTCAAAAGTTCGTCCTAAAATGCTTGCCAAATGCGCCAACATAATGTCGCGTTCATCTCTCGACAGTTTTATGTTGTTCAGCACAACTTCCTCCAATTTTTTCCATTCCCTGTTGGTTTCATTTCCTTCGCTGATCAACACTTTATCGGCAATTTTATGCGATTCAATGAACAAAAAAGTTAAATGCGTTAACACATCATAGATTTCAGATCTTCCGCGGATCACCTCAATATTCATTTGCTCTTTATCAATGCGATAACAATTTCTTTTTCTTTTTGGCGGAACAATGGCTTTAAAATGCGATTTCCCGAAGCCTTCTTCGGAAGTTAAATTGATAAACCTACATTCTTCAATGCCAATAGGTAGCCTTTCAATCACGTAAATTAAGCCATTTAGCTCCACTTTTTCCTCGGCAATGGTGCCATAAATTTCAGGTCGAAGCAATAGCAACGATTGTCTTAAAGTCTCGCCTGAAATTCCCATAGGTTTGTAAAATCCACGGGTAAATATGTGGCGCATTGAAATGTATAAACGCTCAATGGCACCTGAAGATTCCTGTGCGCGCGTTCTTTCTTTTATTCTTGAATGTGTCATCTGGTAGTTTTGATGCGTAAAGATAGTGTTTATTCGTTTAATTGTTTATTTGTTGAGGCGTGTAATCGTTGATTTGTATATTGGTGTTTGGCCTTCGACTGCGCTCAGGGTGCCGGCTTATTGGTGTTTTAGTAACTGTTGAATCGTGTAACCGTTTATTCGATAAGATATTTTACTGCCGACAGAAACTGTTTACTTTCCATTAGTTTATTAGTCTCTATTCTCTTTTCTTTTTTCTAATTGTTTATTAACCTTATTGTCCAATTATTTTTTGATATTCCTTCTCATTGTTTAATATTTCAACCGCTTTTAATATCACCCTGTCGAAGATTGCTTTTTGCTGATAAACGCCTTCGGCATAATAATAACGTTTTATGATTTCTTCGGATAAATTATTGATGATTTCTTCCTTGTTTTTATCCAATTCCTTGAATTTTTCTGTTTGAATAGCGGAAAAAATTTCAGCATAGCCTTTTAATAAACCTCCGTTTAATTTTTCTGCGGAAGCTGTTTCCAGTGCTTTTTTAAATTCGGCTTCTGTTTTTGTTTCAAAAGCCGCCTGATTTTTACCCAAATAACTTTTAAACGAAGCATAATCTGCATCGACAAACTTAAATTTTGAAGGTTCGGCAATTGTTGGGTTTTCATAAAAATATTGGGTGGCGAAATTAAAAAACGCGTCCGAATTCAATAAGGTTTCGGTGGTTTTTGTGGTGGTTGGTTTTTCAATTTCAACATCTGGAAAAATGCCGCCGCCGCCATAAACGGTTCTTCCTTTTTCAGTTTTATAGGTTTCTGTGCTTTTGGTAAATTTTGGGACATTACCTTTTTCGTCGGTATTTGTATAATCCAATTCCTGAATGCATCGGCCGCTTGGCGTATAATATTTAGAAATGGTAATTTTCATTTGCGTTCCGTAAGAAAGTGGCAAATAACGCTGCACCAAGCCTTTGCCAAAAGAGCGTTCGCCAATAATGACTGCCCGGTCATAATCCTGGAGCGAGCCCGCCAAAATTTCCGAAGCCGAAGCAGAACGGTTGTTTATTAAAATGGCGATGGGAATTTCTAAATCCATTGGCGCCTGCAATGTTTTAAAAGTGTCGCTCCATTTTTCAATTTTTGCTTTGGTAGTCACCACAATTTTGTCCTTCGGAATAAAAAAATTGGCAATGGAAACCGCTTCATTGAGCAATCCGCCCGGATTTCCGCGCACATCAATAATCAGTTTTTTCATTCCTTGTTCTTTCAAGTCCAGAAATGCTTTTTTAACTTCGGATGAAGCTTTTTCGTTGAAAGTAGTGAAGGAAATATAGCCAACTTCATTGGCCAACATCGTATAATGCGGAACCGGATTTACGGTAATTTTTTCACGGACTACAGACAGTTCCATTTTTTTGTTCTGGCGCTCAATTTGAAGGTTCACTTTGGTGTTTGGCAAGCCGTTTAGCAATGCGGCAACACCGGATTCATCAAAATCCCTGACTTCAACATCATTAATTTTTAAAATTTTGTCGCCCGGTTTAATGCCCGCTTTTTCCGCAGGCGAATTTTTTAGCAGTTCACGAATGGTTAAATTGTTGTTTTTATAGCGGGTCACAACGCCAATTCCGCCATATTCACCGGTGGCGGCAATTCGGGCATCTTCAACGCCCTGCTCGTCGTAATAACGCGTGTAAGGATCCAAACTTTCGAGCATGGAGCTGATGGCTTTATTCGACAATTTTGCCGGATTCACGGCATCAATATAATACATATTGAGCTCCTTAAACAAGGTGGTGTAAATGTCGATTTGTTTGGCGATTTCAAAAAAATCGGATTGAAATGCGGTGGTCACCAAAAGTGCCAATCCAACAAAAACACCAATGGTCCATTTTTTAATTTTGCCCATCTTCTTCAATTTTACTTAAAAATTTGACACAAACTTTTTTAAACATTTCGGCTAAATCGGCATATTTTGGTTCCGCTTTATCGGTATAAATCAGCATAAAAATATAAGGTTCTTTTATGTTTTCAGCAATTAAATATTTGTTTAACCGGTACGCTTCGCGCATCATTCTTTTAATCCTGTTTCGGTCAACCGCGAGTTTCACCACCCGTTTTGGGACTGAAAATCCGACTTTTACAGGAAACTCAGAATCGTGGCTGATTTGCAGATAAATCAACTGCAAAGGAAATGATTTTACGCGTTTTCCTTCCGCAAACAGGTGTTCAATTAATTTGCGGCTTTTTAATTTTTCGTCTTTTCCTAAAGTGTATTTCATTTATTATTACTTCTTCTTATGAGTGCCTAGAGTTTGGAGTGCCTAGAGTTGTTTTACTTTTTGGAGTGCCTAAAGTGCCTTGAGTTTGGAGTGACTTGAGTTGTTTTAATTCTTGGTTCACTTTTAATCCCTCTTCTTTTTAGTGCCTTGAGTTGTTTTACTTTTTGGTTCACTTCAAAAACTTATAACTTTAGGCACTTTAGCTCACTTTAAGTACTTTAGGCACTTTTTTTTTAACTTTAGTCACTTTAGGCACTCTAAGTACTTTAGGCACTAACTTTTTTTAACTTTAGGCACTTTAGCGCACTCTAAGTACTTTAGGCACTTCCCCTTTTTAACTTTAGGCACTCTAGCGCACTTTAAGTACTTTAGGCACTTCCCCCTTTTCAACTTTAGGCACTTTAACGCACTTTAAAAACTTTAGGCACTCTTTTTTAAAAAACTAAGGCCTTAAATTTTTACTTATTGACGTGAATATAGCCAGAATTTCATTTGCTTCATTCATAATTAATTGCGTTTTTGCTAAATCAACCCAATTTAAAATAATGATAATCTCGAGCCAATAAACAGTTTCGCTTGCTTCACTTTCACAAATCTTTATTTTATTTCTAAAATCCGCCTTACTCCTTGACCTATTTGCTTCTCTGTAGTTTGCTCCTATACTTGTTCCAGATTTTGTAATCTGATTCTTTATCACCCTTCCTTCAGTCGTAACAGGCAAAGAAGCTGATAAGTTAATAATAGAAATTGCAAATTTCTTAGTCCTGCTTTCCAGCTGTTTGCTAAACTCTTTATTTTCCATAACATTTTTATTTTTTTGTTCAATTAATATTCCTCTTTATTTAGTGCCTAAAGTGCCTTGAGTTTGGAGTGCCTTGAGTTGTTTTATTTTTAGATTCACTTTATGTTTCCTTTTTTAGTGCCTAAAGTGCCTTGAGTTGTTTTTATTTTTAGATTCACTTTTTATCCCTCTTCTTTTTAGTGCCTTGAGTTGTTTTACTTTTTGGTTCACTTCAAAAACTTATAACTTTAGGCACTTTAGCGCACTTTAAATACTTTAGGCACTTCCCCCTTTTCAACTTTAGGCACTCTAGCGCACTTTAAGTACTTTAGGCACTTATTTACAACACACAAATGTAGGGAATAAAAGATTTTAATTGCTAAATTTGTGATCAACAAAATATAAAACCAAATGTCACAAGATTTATTTCAGGCTCCGGATTATTATCAATTGGATGAATTATTAACGGAAGAAAACATTTTAGTGCGCAATGCTGCAAGAGAATGGGTGAAAAGAGCAGTTTCCCCAATTATTGAAGAAGCTGCGCAAAATGCAAAATTCCCAAAATCCATCATTTCCGGGTTGGCTGAAATTGGTGCCTTCGGACCATATATTCCTGAAGAATACGGCGGTGCCGGACTGGATCAAATTTCGTACGGATTGATTATGCAAGAGATAGAACGCGGTGACTCGGGCGTTCGTTCAACGGCTTCCGTGCAATCATCCTTGGTGATGTATCCTATTTGGAAATACGGAAATGAAGCGCAACGACAAAAATATTTGCCAAAACTGGCAAGCGGTGAACTTTTAGGTTGCTTTGGACTGACTGAGCCCGATCACGGTTCCAATCCGGGTGGCATGACCACCAATATTAAAGATATGGGTGATTATTATTTTCTGAACGGCGCCAAAATGTGGATTTCAAACGCCCCTTTTGCTGATGTTGCGGTAGTATGGGCCAAAAATGAAGAAGGAAGAATTAAAGGTGTGCTGGTGGAACGCGGCATGGCCGGATTTTCAACACCTGAAACGCATAACAAATGGTCGCTACGCGCTTCTGCAACCGGAGAATTGATTTTCGACAATGTGAAAATTCCAAAAGAAAATATTTTACCAAACAAAGATGGATTGGGTGCGCCACTTGGCTGCCTGGATTCTGCACGTTACGGCATTGCCTGGGGCGCCATTGGTGCCGCCATGGATTGTTATGATACCGCTTTGCGTTACGCCAAACAACGCATTCAGTTCGACAAACCGATTGCCGGAATGCAATTGCAGCAAAAAAAATTGGCTGAAATGATTACCGAAATCACCAAAGCACAATTGTTAACCTGGCGTTTGGGTGTTTTAAAAAATGAAAACAGGGCAACAACCGCCCAAATTTCCATGGCGAAAAGAAACAATGTTGATATGGCCATCCATATTGCGCGTGAAGCCCGACAAATACTGGGCGCTATGGGAATCACCGGCGAATATTCCATTATGCGCCATATGATGAATTTAGAAAGTGTGATTACTTATGAAGGCACACACGATATTCACTTGTTGATTACAGGAATGGATATTACGGGGATTTCGGCTTTTAAGTAAGAAGTTCGTTATAAGTTATTTGTTAAGCGTTATACTTTTTTTTAAATATGAATGCCTAAATTACATCAACAGAATTTGAAATAATTTAGGCATTTGCATTTTTAAACTTTAAGCTGTCAGCTTTAAACTTTCAGGCTTTCACCTTTAAACTTTGAGCTTTTAACTTTTAACTTTGAGCTTGAATCAACTCCGATAACTCCGATATTCAATTTTCAACAACTTTTTACCCCTTCCCTAAAGGGAGAAGTTGCTGAAAATCAATAATCTAAAATAATGAAAAAAACTAATTTTTAGCAAAAGTAGCTTTTCAGAGCGGACTCAAACTTTGAGC
>JACUUQ010000344.1 GCA_014859175.1 Lutibacter sp.
CATTATTTTAGATCATTAATTTTCAGCAACTTCTCCCTTTAGGGTAGGGGTAAAAAGTTGTTGAAAATTGAATATCGGAGTTATCGGAGTTGATTTAATATTGAACTTTTAATATTTAATATTTAAAACACTTCCTTCGCAATCGCTTTAATATTGTCGGATTTCCCCATAGAATAAAAATGAACAACCGGAACACCTTTAGCCACCAGCTCTTTAGATTGCGCAATGGCCCATTCAATACCCACTTGCCTCACCTGTTCATTATTTGTGCACTTTTCAATTTCCAAAATCAGCGCTTCGGGCAAATCCAGTTTAAACACTTGGGGAAGCACCTGTAAATGGCGTTTTATGGCAATCGGTTTTATTCCGGGAATTATGGGAACCGTTATGCCCATAGCCCTCGCTTTATCCACAAATTCAAAAAATTTCTGGTTGTCGAAAAACATTTGGGTCACCACATAATCGGCGCCGGCATCAATTTTTTCTTTCAGTCTTCTCAAATCGGCATCCAAACTTGGCGATTCCATATGTTTTTCCGGATACCCTGCAACCCCAATGCAAAAATTAGGTTTGTACGGCGTTTCCATAATTTCATGCAAATATTTCCCTTTGTTTAAATCGCTGATTTGTGTCACCAATTCACGCGCATACTGATGTCCGCCCGCAGTTGGCTCAAAATATTTTTCGTGTTTCATCGCGTCGCCGCGCAAGGCCATCACATTATCCAAACCCAAATAATGACAATCCACCAACACATATTCCGTTTCTTCCTTCGTAAAACCGCCACACAACACATGCGGAATCGCATCAACATTGTATTTGTATTTTAATGAGGCACAAATCCCCACCGTTCCCGGCCGCATACGGGTAATTTTTTGTTCCAAAAGCCCCTTTCCCTTAGGAATATACACAAACTCTTCTCGCGAAGTTGTTACATCAATAAAAGGCGGTTTAAATTCCATCAACGGGTTAATATTGTCGTACAATTCCTGTATATTTTGCCCTTTTTGCGGCGGCACAATCTCAAACGAAAACAATGTTTTCCCTTTTGCCTGTTTTATGTGATCTGTTACTTTCATTTTTTTGGTTGTTTGTTGTTTCACGTTTCAGGTTTTCCTAAACATTTCAACTTTTAGAACGGACAGGTCGCGGCCTGTCCCTACTTTTAATATTTTATATTGAACTTTATTGGGCGTTTCCTTTCAGGTCGCGCTTTTCACTGCAATCCGTCATTGCGGGCGAAGCGTGGCAATCTTTTGAACATATTGCTTCACAAGCTCGCAACGCCGGGATTTTCATTTCAATCGCTAACGCAAAT
>JACUUQ010000352.1 GCA_014859175.1 Lutibacter sp.
TTTAAAATTAGTTTTGAACCTTTAAAATCGGCCAGTTTTACTTTTGACAAATCAGATTTTATTAAGGTAAATTTTGGTGCTTTTTTGCCAACTTTCGGTAATTTTCCAATAGTGTTTATTGGGTTTCCTTTTAACGTTATTTTAGTCATAATTCTTGTTTTTAAATTAAGATATCAAAGTTAGGTTAAAAATTTGAAAGATTAAAGTTCGAATAAATATTAAAAGTTAAATATTCAATATTAAAAGTGGAAAAAATATCCAAAATTGCAAATCGCAATTCAATTTGCATTAGCGATTGCAGCGGTATCCTTTTTTGAAGTGCAACGGAAAAAAAGATATAGCGAAAAGCGCGGCCCGAATGGGAATGCCGAAAAAAGTTAGAAGTTAAAAGTTAGAAGTTAAAAGTTTAAATCTGTCCTAACAATGTTTAATTTAAAAATCTAAAATCGTAATCCCGATAGCTATTGGGACGTAAATTAACTATTATTGCTAATTAATTTCTTTATCTTCGCGCCTTAAAAATTGACAGAATTGAAACTTAAAAACTACACCAAAGAATTTGGTAAAAACCTAAAATTGGCCACGCCAATTATGATGGGATCTTTGGGGCATTTATTGGTTGGGTTGATTGATGATATTATGATAGGGCGGTTGGGGCCGGTTGAGTTGGCGGCCACTTCGCTTGGCAACAGTTTGGTTTTTATTGCACTTTCCATTGGCATTGGTTTTTCATTTGCCATTACGCCTTTAATTGCCGAATCGGACGGTGAAGGTGATGCAGAAAAGGGCAGGGGAATTTTTCAGCATGGCTTAATTTTGTCCACTATTTTGGGAATTGTGATGGTGGTGATGTTGTTTTTGATAAAGCCGATATTGTACCATTTGGACCAGCCGGAAGAAGTGGTGGTGTTGGCAATACCGTATTTTGAAATTGTGGCGCTTTCTATGCTTCCTTTGATGGTTTTTCAGGGATTTAAGCAGTTTGCCGATGGTTTGTCTGAAACAAAATATTCTATGTATGCCACAATTATCACCAATGTTGTAAATGTGGTTTTAAACTTTGCGCTAATTTATGGTTTATGGATTTTCCCTAGGCTGGAATTGGTTGGTGCGGCTTTAGGAACGCTCATTTCAAGAATTGTGATGGTGGTTTTTCTTTATATGGTTTTAAAGAAAAAGAAAAAATTTGCGGTTTATATGAACCGATTAAAATTAGTGGAACTTAAAAGCAGCATATTTTTAAAAATTACAAAATTGGGTTTGCCTACTGCACTGCAAATGCTTTTTGAAGTAGGATTGTTTACAGCATCGGTTTTATTGGCCGGCACTTTTGGCGCATTCCCGCAGGCCGCAAACCAAATTGCCATAAAAATGGCTTCCACAACGTTTATGATTGCAGTTGGGATTGGCGCGGCGGCAACCATTAGAGTTGGCAACCAAAAAGGCTTGGGAAATTATCTGGAATTGCGGCGTATTGCCTTTTCCAACTTTCTGTTGATATTGATTATAATGGCTGTTTTTACTGTTGGATTTATTGTTTTAAAGGATATTTTGCCGTGGATGTTTACCGATAATTTGGAAGTGATTGGCATTGCATCCAGTTTGTTGGTAATTGCGGCAATATTTCAATTGTCCGACGGAATGCAAGCAGTTATTTTAGGTGCTTTGCGCGGATTGCAAGATGTGAATGTTCCTTCTATACTGACTTTTGTTGCTTATTGGATTATTGGATTTCCGGTGTGTATTTATTTTGGCAGCATTGCAGATTTGGGTACCTTTGGAATATGGATTGGCTTATTGACCGCTTTAACAAGTTCGGCAATTATGCTGTTTTTAAGATTTAACTATTTGTCTAAAAAATTAATACGAGAAAAACATGAACTTACCTAAATTTTTATTGGGCGACAATACCGATTATTTGGACGCTATTTTTGTGGTGCATACAGAGTTTCCGAGATTTGTGATCAATTTGGTTGATGATGAAATTGAATGGTTTGAAGATTTGGAAGGCGATGACGCCAACGAACTTGCCGAAATAGTTTCGGGTTTGATGGAGGAAGCTACGGCTTTTTACGACCGTGAAATGGAGCGTTACGAAAGTGAGTAAATTGGTTATTTGTTTAAACGTTTAACTGTTTAATTGATAGATTAAATTCAAAATTCAAAATTCAACATTTTTAATCGTTTGTTTGGCTATTTTTTTGCTGATTCCACCAATTCAAGTTTGTTTAATGTGGTTTTTGTGGTGAAAAAACCATAGTTGATAAAAGCATTTTTCTTTTCTATTTTTTCGATGGTTCCTGTTGAATTTGAACCGATAATTTTCACCCGGTCTTTAACTTTATAAACGTAATCCGATTTTTGTTTTGCAGTAATTACGGCTTCTTTCTGCTGAATTTCCCTAACTTTTACCACTTCAACCATCACTTCTTTTTCAGTGATTTTAAGTTTTTCTTCTTCTTTTTGTTTTTCAGCCTTTACTTTTTGTTTTTCAACTTTTGTGACCGGTTTTAAGGGATTTTTCTTTAAAAATTTGCCTTTTTCGTTGGCAAGCCAATTGTTAAACTCGGTGGTCAATTCTTTTTTATTGTTTGTCTGAAAATATTTATTGATTAGCTCATTTATTTTTCTTCCGTAAGCAAGCATTTTTTGGTTGCTGTCGTACAACTCCTGAAAATTCTCTAATTTTTCCTGAATTTTTTGTTGTTTTTCTGATAAATGATCAGATTGTTTGATGGCTTTCGATTTCTCTAATTCAAGTGTTTCCGATGTTTTTTGCAAGATGTTTCGTTCTTGCTGCAGTTTAGAAATGGTTTTGTCGAGCCTTACTTTTTCAACTTTAACACGTTTTTTTGCTTTGTTGATCAGGCTAAACGGAATGCCGTTTTTTTGTGCAACTTCAAAAGTAAAAGAGCTTCCCGCTTGTCCGATAAACAATTTAAACAAAGGTTGCAGCGTTTTTTCGTCGAATTGCATATTGGCGTTCACTATATTTTCCAATTCGCTTGCCAAAACTTTTAGGTTGGCGTAATGTGTTGTGATAATCCCAAAAGCTTTTTTTTCGTAAAATTCTTCCAAAAATATTTCCGCCAATGCGCCGCCCAATTCGGGATCGCTTCCGGTTCCGAATTCATCAATTAAAAACAAAGTGCGGTCGTTGCATTTTCTCAGAAAGTCGCGCATATTTTTTAATCGGTAACTGTAAGTGCTTAACTGATTTTCAATGGATTGGTTGTCGCCTATATCGGTCAATATATTTTCAAAAAAGCAAGTTTCCGAACGAAAATGAACAGGAATCAGCAAACCGCTTTGCAGCATTACCTGCAGCAAACCAATGGTTTTTAGGGTAATACTTTTTCCGCCGGCATTTGGTCCGGAGATTACGATGATTTGCTGTTGGGCATTCAATTCCAGCGTTTGGGGAAAAGTTTCCAAACCTTTATCCTTATTGTTCAAAAATAAAATAGGGTGGTAGGCATCTTTTAAAAACACTTTTTTTTCTGAAGTAATTTTAGGCAAACATGCGTGAACGGTTTTTGCGTATTTTGCTTTTGCGCCAATTACGTCGAGTTTTATGAGGTAATTTTGGTATTCAATCAAATCGGGCACAAATATTCTGGTTGAATCGGTCAGTTCTTTTAAAATCCTAACGATTTCCTGATGCTCGTCATAGGCCAGGTTTTGAAGTTCCCGTGCAAATTGCAATGTGGTTTCCGGAGCAATAAACACGATACTTCCTGTTTTTGAAGTACCCAGCAAACTGCCTTTTACTTTTTTGCGATGCATCGCCTGAACCGCCAAAACCCGCTGATTGTCAACCACAGATTCACGAATTTCATCTAAATAACCTGCGCTGTTACAATGGTTTAAAGCTTTGTTGAAACTAGCGCCAATTTTAGAGCGAATCGCATTTATTTCTCCTCGCAACTGTTTCAATAATAATGAAGCATTGTCGTGAACTTCACCAAACGGCGTAATAATGGCTTTTATATTTTCTGTCAGTTCTTTTTGGATTTCAATTTCTTCTGAAAATTTGAAAAGCGTGGGATAAATCAACTTAAATTTATTGAAGAATTTAAGCAGTTCAAAAATCGTTGTTGCGTTATTTGTAATTTTTAAAAAGGACGTCGGTTCAAGATAGCTGTTTTCAATTTTTAAAAGATGAATTTCTTTTTGGACATTATCAAAATAATGGCTCGGAATTCGGTTGTCATTTTCAAGAGAAGATAAATATTCGTTCACTTGAAGCAATTCAGGAATCAGTATTTTTTCTGATTTTAATGGCCTAATTTGCAACGCGGCTTCTTTGCCCAAATCGGAAATGCAATAGCCTCCAACTTTTTTTAAAACGGTAAAAAATTCTAAATCTGTTAATGTTTTTTCTGAAATACTGCTCATAAATTAACTTTCTTTTCAAAAGTTTCACAAAAGTAACTATAAATGATTAAAGTTTAAAGATAAAAGCTCAAAGGTGAAAGCTTGAAAGGTAAAAGTTCAAGTTCAAGGAAAAAAGAAATAATCAATTTCGCAATTTTCATTAATTTTGAAGCTGAACCAAAAGATTAATTAATGCATTTGAATATTAGCGAAAGTTGGAAGCCTTTATTGCAATCGGAATTTGAAAAGCCTTATTTTAAAGAACTTATAAAATATGTAAAGGAAGAATATGCTGTAAATTCGTGTTTTCCAAAGCCAGATCAAATTTTTGAAGCGTTTAATTTGTGTGCATTTGAAGATTTAAAAGTCGTAATTATTGGCCAGGATCCATATCACGGAGAAGGGCAGGCGCACGGATTGTGTTTTTCGGTAAATGATGGCATAAAACATCCGCCATCATTAAAAAATATTTTCAAGGAAATTGAGTCCGATTTGTCGATTTCCTATCCCGAAAGCGGAAATTTGGAACGTTGGGCAAAGCAAGGCGTTCTTTTATTAAATGCCACTTTGACAGTAAAAGCTAAAAACGCCGGTTCGCATCAAAATAAGGGATGGGAGCATTTTACAGATGCCGTTATTTCAATGATTTCAGAAAAAAAGGAACACGTCGTTTTTTTATTATGGGGCGATTATGCCAAAAAGAGAGGCAAAAAAATAGATCAAAAAAAGCATTATGCACTAACCAGCGGACATCCTTCGCCATTAAGTGCCAATAGGGGGTATTGGTTTGGGAACAAACATTTTAGTGAAACCAATAACTATTTAAAAATCAATAATTTGCCTGTTATAAAATGGTGATTAATATCATATTGTGTATGTGCAATAATTGTTACTTTTACAGAAATTAAATCAAAAAAAATGAAAAATAACTTGAAATTTTTTACAATGCTTTTTAGCATACTACTAATGGTTGGATGCAAGGACAAAGGAAACTACTCAAAAATAAATAACGCTGCAACAGAAGCAAAAACTGATGTTCATAAAATTGTTGTTAAAGAAGTTGTGGATGGCGGTAATTACACCTTTTTAAATGTTGAAGAAAATGCACAAAATTATTGGATGGCAGTTGCCAGTATTCCGGTAATTGTTGGCGAGACTTATTATTATGACGGCGGAATGGTGATGAAGGATTTTGAAAGCAAACAATTAAATAAAACATTTGATGAAATTGTTTTTGTAAATACCATAAGAGCTACAGAAATTTTGGAAGCGGCCGCAATTGAAGCTGAAAATCCACACGTTGCTGCGCCTGTCGCATTTGAAAATGACGTAAAAATAGAAAAACCTAAAAACGGAACTTCTTTGGCGGAATTATTTTCGGCCAAGAAATCATTTTCAACAAAATCTATTATTGTGAAAGGCAAAGTTGTGAAAGTGAACAATGGCATTATGGATAAAAATTGGGTTCATATTGTTGATGGAACCCAGTTTGAAAATCAAAGTGATTTAACTATTACCACAACTGAAACTGTAAATATTGGCGATATTGTAGCTTTTAAAGGCGTTATTGTTTTGGACAAAGATTTTGGACAAGGTTATGTTTATGATATTTTGTTGGAAGAAGCGAAATTGGTTAAATAGTGATTTAGAATTTAGAAATGAGACTAAATAGAAAAAAGTGCCTCGCGGCACTTTTTTCATACTAGTCAAACTTACTAAGAATGATGACAAAGGTTACAAAACTTTGTCAAAAAATATAAAGCAATGTTTGTGCCTTAAAATGCGGTTTTTTGTTAATAATTGGTTAAAAAAAATAAATTTTGCCTAAATTTGAATTTTAGATTAAAAATTAAGTATTTAGCATCCAAAAACTTAAGTTGGGATTCCTGTATTAAAATGGCCCCTAAATAAATTTAAAAAATTTTTTGGCAGATGACAAAAAGAACTGCCAATTATTCCAAATGTCGCTGCGCTTTGTATGAAGACCTCACTAATGCGCCACTTTCAACATATTTAAAACCCATTGTCAGTCCAATTTCTTTGTACTTAATAAATTGTTCTGGCGTAATAAATTCAATTACCGGCAAGTGTTTTTTACTCGGCTGTAAATATTGGCCAATGGTTAAAACATCAACTTTTGCATTTGCCAAATCCTGCATGGTTTCCAACACTTCTGCCTCAGTTTCTCCCAAACCTAGCATAATGCCCGATTTTGTCCTGCGCTGGCCTTGGTCTTTCATATATTTTAAAACTTCCAGACTTCGGTCGTATTTTGCCTGAATTCTAACCTCTCTAGTCAATCTTCTCACGGTTTCCAAATTGTGGGAAATAACTTCAGGCGCCACTGCCAAAATTCTGTCGATATTGGTTGTATTTCCCTGAAAATCGGGAATTAAAGTTTCTAGTGTAGTTTCAGGATTCGCTCTTCTTATCGCATTTATCGTTTCCGCCCAAATAATGGAGCCGCCATCTTTTAAATCGTCCCTGTCAACCGATGTGATTACGGCATGTTTAATTTTCATCAGTTTAATGGAGCGTGCCACTTTTTCAGGCTCTTCCCAATCAACAGTTTCGGGTCTTCCGGTTTTTACGCCACAAAATCCGCACGATCTTGTGCACGTATTTCCTAAAATCATAAATGTGGCAGTGCCTTCTGTCCAGCATTCGCCCATATTCGGACAGCTTCCGCTGGTGCAAATGGTGTTCAGTTTATATTTATCGACTAAATTTCTTAATTCAGTATATTTTTTTCCAACGGGTAATTTAACGCGCAACCACGCCGGTTTTTGAATTTTATCGGGTAATGAAGTTGTTTCTTGTGACATTTTAAATTAAAATTGACTGCAAAAATACAAAGAAATTATAAACTATCTATAATGAAAAAAGATACCAAATGCTAAAACCGATTAAAAATAAGATGCCAAACCAACTTAGGATTTTAAGCGGTAAGGAAGGTCTCCATGCTATTGGCGTGTGTTTGCCGGAGATTAACATAAAATTTATGATGGCAAAAAACGGCGCCGTTAAAAACGACAGAATTGTGGCGATTTTTATTAAAAAACCCATTTCCGATTGAAAGAAAACCAATATTGAAATAGTGCCAACAGACAAAAAACTGATCCAGAACCAATATATATTTTTATAAGACT
>JACUUQ010000005.1 GCA_014859175.1 Lutibacter sp.
ATTGATGACGTTGCCCGGCGTTAATAACAACAACGAATTAAGCACCCAATACAATGTGCGCGGCGGAAACTTTGATGAAAATTTGGTTTATGTGAACGGCATTGAAGTTTACCGGCCTTTTTTGGTGCGATCCGGACAACAGGAAGGTTTGAGTTTTGTGAATAGCGCCATGGTGCAAAACGTCAATTTTTCAGCAGGCGGATTTCAAGCAAAATATGGCGACAAGCTTTCTTCGGTTTTAGACATTACTTACAGAACACCAACAGAATTGGCAACCACCATAAATGCAAGTTTATTGGGCGGAAGCGCAACTGTGGAAGGCGTTATGCTCCAAAATAAATTAAGTGCTATTTTTGGCATAAGATACCGGGATAATAGCTTGTTTATCAACAGCAAAGACATTATCACAACCGCAAATCCAAATTTTACAGATGCGCAAACATTTTTGTCTTATGCGGTAAATCCGAAGTTAAAAATCGATTTTCTGGGAAATTTTTCGCTCAACAATTACAATTTTACGCCACAATCACGGAGAACAAAATTTGGAACCATCAGCAATCCGCAGGAATTGATTGTTTATTATGAAGGCCAAGAAAAAGACAAATTCAAAACGGTTTTTGGCGCTTTAAAAGGAAGCTATGCGGTGAATGAAAATTTGAATGTCATTCTAACAACTTCAAGCTATCACACCATTGAAGAAGAACATTTCGATGTTTTGGCCAGTTATAATTTGGGCGAAGTGAACAGCGATTTTGGTTCAGACAATTTTGGGGATGTTGTCTCTTTAAAAGGAATCGGCTCACAATTAAGTCACGCCCGAAACGATTTAGACGCTTTAATTGCCAATTTTGAAATTAATGGCGCCTTCAAAAAAAACAGCCTTCAAATAGATTTTGGCATAAAATATCAAAATGAAGACATAAAAGACCGCGTAAACGAGTGGGAAGTGATTGATTCTTTGGGATTTAGTGTGCGACCGCCTAATTTCGTTTCTAACAACCAGCCTTATGAGCCTTTTACAGGCGAACTGCTTCCTTTTCAAAGTATCAATGCTAAAAATCACGCCAAAATAGACCGATTGGTTTGGTTTGCGCAATACAGCAAAAATGCTTTTTGGAACAATCATAAAATTTGGTATAATGTTGGTTTGCGTTCACATAACTGGAACGTGAATGGCGACAATATAGAAACTGTAAACCAAATTATTTATAGTTTGCGCGGGCAATTCGCCATAAAACCGGATTGGGAAAAAGATATGCTTTTCAGAATTTCTGGTGGCATGTACAACCAACCGCCATTTTACAAAGAACTAAGAAACCAAACCGGAACCGTAATTCCGACAGTGGATACCCAAAAATCATTTCAAATAGTTTTAGGAAACGATTATGGTTTTAACTTATGGGAAAGGCCTTTTAAATTGGTTTCTGAAATTTATTACAAACATTTAACGGATGTAAATACCTATACAGTTGACAATGTAAAAGTGCGTTACAGCGCCGATAACAATGCGAAGGCTTACGCTACAGGAATTGATTTAAGGTTGAACGGCGAATTTGTTCCCGGAACGGAAAGTTGGGTGAGCATCGGATTTTTAAAAACAGAAGAAAATAAAAATAACCAAGGTTATATTCCCCGTCCGACCGACCAACGTTTTAAATTTGGCATGCTTTTTCAGGATTATGTACCAAACATCCCAAACATTAAAATGTACTTAAATTTGGTTTTTAACACTGGCGTTCCAGGTGGTTCTCCCTCCTATTCAAATCCGCACCAATTCCAAAACCGACTAAATGCTTACAAAAGAGCCGATATCGGAATTTCTTATGTTTTTACCGAGGCCAAAAACCAATATAAAAGTGGCTGGAAAAGCAACTTAAAAGATTTTTCTGTAGGTTTTGAAATCTTCAATATGTTCGATGTGCAAAATGCCATCACAAATACTTGGGTTCGCGATGTGTATTCCAAACAATTTTACGGCATCCCAAATTATATGACCCAACGTGTGCTGAATATAAAAATGGATGTGAAGTTTTAGCTATTGTTGATTTGTTATATGTTATAAGTTAAATGTTAAAAAAAATAGCAAGTATTTGTCAATTAGCTAACTGTCTGATTTTTTTATGCTTAATCGATTATTTTATTAACTAAAGTTTAATTTACTTTAAACTTCGGTCTTCTGACTTCTGTCTTCGGACTATTTATTACTCTATCCTAAAATCTGGCTCGAATGCTCTTTCGTTTTAACTTTTGTGATCATGTCCTCAATAATTCCATTTTCATCAATCACAAAAGTAACTCGGTGAATTCCGTCAAATTCGCGGCCCATAAATTTCTTTGGTCCCCAAACACCAAAAGCATTGATTACTTTTTTGTCTTCATCTGCCAATAACGGGAATGGCAATTTGTATTTCTCCATAAAATTTTGCTGGCGCTTTGCCGAATCTGCACTAACACCCAAAATCTCATAACCTTTTGCCAAAAATGACTGATAATTGTCCCGTAAATTACAAGCTTCCATGGTACAGCCGGGTGTGCTTGCTTTCGGGTAAAAAAACAACACCAATTTTTTTCCTTTATAATCTGATAATTTTACGGTATTTCCCTGTTGGTCAAGCGCTTCAAAATTTGGCGCGGCGTCGCCTATTTTTAATGTTGTCATATGTTTAAGTTAAAAGTTATATGTTATTGGTTAGGCATTATTTTTTTAAAAATTGAAAGTTAAAGCGTTAAAATGATAAATAAAAGAAATTGTTAATGAACCTTACAAAAATAAAGAAACTTTGTACTTTTAAACCCTGAACGGACAAGTCGCGACTTGTCTCTACGTAAATAAATAAAAAATGACCAAAGCCGAAAAAGTTCAATTTGTAATTGACACCCTCGAAAAAATATATCCAAATCCGCAAATACCGCTTCACCATAAAGATCCTTACACCTTATTGATTGCTGTTTTATTATCGGCACAAAGCACTGATGTTGGCGTCAATAAAATCACGCCAAAATTATTTGCAAAAGCCGACAATCCTTATGATATGGTAAAACTTTCGGTGGAAGAGATTCGTGAAATTATAAAACCTGCGGGCTTATCTCCAATGAAATCTAAAGGAATATATGGCTTATCGAAAATATTGATTGAAAAACATAACGGACAAGTGCCTCAAAATTTTAAAGACTTGGAAGAATTGCCGGCTGTTGGACATAAAACAGCGAGCGTGGTGATGTGCCAGGCTTTTGGAATTCCAACTTTTCCTGTGGATACGCATATTCATCGTTTAATGTATCGGTGGAATTTAACCAACGGGAAAAATGTGGTGCAAACAGAAAAAGATGCCAAAAGATTATTTCCGGAGGAATTGTGGAACAAACTGCATTTACAAATTATTTATTACGGTCGGGAATATTCGCCTGCAAGAAGTTGGAATCAGGAAAAAGATATTATCACAAAAACAATTGGAAGAAAGGTATTTTTATCAAAAAACCCACTTTAGGTTATAAAGTGGGTTTCCAAAGAACATTAATTCAAATGTAATTCAATATGGTTGTTTTTGTTGGTTTTAACTATCCGCAATTGCTTGGAATAGTTGAGCAAATATTGAATTATTTCGGGTCTGGGCTGCTCCATCATAGGAGACTTTTGAGCGTAAAGTTTCATCATAAATAGTTGGTTTATACTACTTAAACGATAAAAATTTACCTTTATTGTAAAATAAATTAATTTACTAAAATAATATTGTGCTTTTCTATTAATTTTCTCAAATTAATTAACGCGTAACGCATTCTTCCTAAAGCTGTATTGATGCTCACATCCGTATTTTCGGCAATTTCCTTAAAACTCATGTCTCTGTACATTCGCATTAACAACACTTCTTTTTGATCGTCGGGCAATTCTTCAATTAAATTGCGAACATCTTCCAAAATCTGACTTTTAATAATCTGATTTTCAGCAGTTAACATATCATCACTCAAAACATCAAAAATATCAAAATCATCCGTATTGTTAAACTTTGGCAATCTTTTATTTCGTCGAAAATGATCAATTATCAGGTTATGCGCAATACGCATGACCCAAGGCAAAAACTTACCTTCTTCATTATAAGCACCTCTTTTTAAGGTGTTTATGACTTTAATGAATGTGTCTTGAAAAATATCCTCGGCGACTTCCCTGTCTGAAACTTTAGACAGTATAAAACTAAAAATTCGTTGCTTATGACGAATTATTAAAATCTCTAACGATTTTTCATGTCCATTGATGTAATTGTTGACTAAAACGCTGTCAAGAATAGTTTTACTTTCCATAATTTAAATACATTATAGGGGTTGGTTAATTGTGTATTTATCTAATTTTATAAAAAGTAATGTTGCAGAATAGGCGTTTTTTTAAGGATTTCTATAACAAATATCAGTAATTATTTTCAGAAATACAATTTTTTTTGGATAAAATTAAAATTTCTCGCCGCTCTAAAAATTTAAATCCTTTGTTTATTGTTTTTTTTATTGAATACAAATAGGCTTTGCATAAATTTTAAAATTTTGTCAGTACCTTTGCATTTATTCAGTTTTTAAGGAAAATGACTCACAATATAGCGGCACTAAGTCCAAAGAAAAACATACTCATTAAAGGAGCTAAGCTTCATAATTTAAAAAATATTGATGTTGCCATTCCAAGAAATAAATTGGTGGTCATCACCGGACTTTCAGGTTCAGGAAAATCGAGTTTGGCCTTTGACACCTTGTTTGCGGAAGGACAACGACGTTACGTTGAAAGTTTATCGTCTTACGCTCGCCAGTTTTTGGGAAGGCTGAACAAACCAAATGTTGATTATATTAAAGGCATTTCGCCGGCCATTGCCATTGAGCAAAAGGTGAATTCCACCAATCCGCGATCTACAGTTGGCACTTCAACAGAAATTTATGATTATTTAAAATTGATTTTTGCAAGAATTGGGAAAACCTATTCGCCTGTTTCAGGAAATGAGGTAAAAAAAGAAACCGTAAGCGATGTCATCAATTACATTAAAAGTTTAGCCCTAAACACCAAAGTTTTGCTTTTATCGCCCGTTCATATTCCGGAAGAAAGAAGTTCGCTGCAAACCTTAAAAATACTGGCGCAACAAGGTTATTCCAGAATAAAATACAAAGGCGAAATTGTAAGAATTGAAGAAGTTCATACGGAAATTGAACACGATTTTTATTTGGTGATCGACAGGATTGTGGTTCAGGATAACGAAGATTTTTATAACCGATTGGGAGATGCTGTGCAAACTGCTTTTTTTGAAGGAAAAGGAGAATGTATTATTGAAGACTTAAAAGCCGAAAAACAAACAACTTTTAACAACAAGTTTGAATTGGACGGCATCCAATTTTTGGAACCTAACACACATTTATTCAGTTTTAACAATCCTTACGGCGCTTGTCCGGCCTGCGATGGTTTTGGAAACGTAATTGGCATTGATGATGATTTGGTGATTCCAAACACTTCCTTGTCTATTTATGAAAATGCCATTTTACCTTGGAAAACAGATTCGTTTGCACAATATAAAAGCGACCTGATTGACAATGCGTACAAATTTGACATTCCAATTCACAAACCTTGGTTTCAGCTTTCTGAGGAACAAAAACAACTAATTTGGAACGGAAATATATCTTTCCAGGGAATTCACGATTTCTTCAAGTATTTAGAAGAAAAAAGCTATAAAATTCAATACCGCGTAATGCTTTCCCGCTATCGCGGAAAGACAAAATGTGCGGTTTGTAACGGAAAAAGATTGAGACCAGAAACCAACAACATTAAAATTGACAATAAAAATATTAATGAGCTGGTTGATTTGCCGCTGAATGAATTGGCTGATTTCTTTAAAAACATACAACTTAATGCTTACGACCAACAAATTGCCAAACGATTGCTGACAGAAATCAACAACCGATTACAATTTTTAAATGATGTGGGTTTAAGCTATTTAACCTTAAACAGAACTTCAACAACCTTGTCAGGCGGTGAAAGTCAACGCATTAACTTAGCAACTTCACTGGGAAGCAGTTTGGTGGGTTCTATGTATATTTTAGATGAGCCAAGCATTGGATTGCATCCAAAAGATACGGAACGGCTGATAAAAGTATTGAAAGATTTGCGCAATTTGGGAAATACCGTTATTGTGGTTGAACACGATGAAGATATTATGAAAGCGGCCGATTTTATTATTGATATTGGCCCTGAAGCCGGAACTTTTGGCGGGGAAATTGTGGCCGAAGGAAATTACGAGGAAATTTTAAAATCCGAGTCGCTGACAGCAAAATATTTAAATCATCAGTTAAAAATTGAAGTTCCAAAAGTCAGAAGAAAATCCAACCAAATCATTGAAGTGATTGGCGCCAGGGAACACAATTTAAAAAACATCAATGTTACTTTTCCTTTGAACAGTTTAACCGTGGTAACAGGTGTTTCAGGAAGCGGAAAAAGCACCTTGGTCAGTAAAATATTGTATCCTGCGATTCAAAAACAATTGGGCGGTCACGGAGAAAAAGTTGGTCAGTTTACCGAGCTAAAAGGTGATGTGAAAACCATAGAAAATATAGAGTTTATCAACCAAAATCCGATCGGGCGCTCAAGTCGCTCAAATCCGGTCACTTACGTAAAAGCTTTTGATGATATCCGTACCTTATTTGCTGCAGAAAAATTATCAAAAATAAGAAACTATCAGCCAAAACATTTTTCTTTCAATGTGGAAGGCGGCAGGTGTGAAACTTGCAAAGGCGACGGAGAAGTGACCATTGAAATGCAATTTATGGCCGATGTGCATTTGGAATGTGAAGCCTGCAAAGGAAAACGATTTAAAAAAGAAGTGTTGCAGGTAACCTTTCAGGGAAAATCCATCAATGATGTTTTAAACAGCACCATTGACGATGCCGTTACTTTTTTCACAAAACACAGAGAAACAAAAATTGCCAAAAAATTAAAACCGTTGCAAGATGTTGGATTGGGCTATGTTATGCTGGGGCAATCATCTTCTACCCTTTCCGGCGGTGAAGCGCAGCGCATTAAACTGGCTTCATTTTTAGTGAAAGGAACACGGCAGGAAAAATCGCTTTTTATTTTTGATGAACCAACTACAGGTTTGCATTTTCACGACATCAAAAAACTCCTAAAATCCTTTAATGCACTCATTGAAAACGGCCATTCCATTATTGTGATTGAACACAATATCGATTTGATAAAATGCGCCGATTACATTATTGATTTGGGCAAAGAAGGCGGAAAATTGGGGGGTGAACTCATTTTTCAGGGAACGCCGGAAGCGCTCATAAAATGCAAGGAATCTTATACGGCGCCATATTTGGCTGAGAAATTGAAATAAGTGCCTATAGTTTAAAGTGCCTAAAATGCCTAAAGTTAAGCTGTTCTATATTTTGTTATTAATTTAACTCGAAAAACTTTTAACTCTAAGTACTCCAAACTCTAGGCACTTTAAGTACTTTTTTATTTAAAACTACTGTTTGGTTTCAGCATTCAAAGCATCCAACTTGGTTTTTGCCAACACAAATTCAGGATACAATTTTATGGCACGTTCAAAACTTAGTTTCGCCTCATTGTTTTTATTCAAATTTTGTGCAATTATTCCTTCCAAATAAGCAATTGCGGCTTTCAAATCAACATTTTGGTTATAATTTTTATTCACCTGAAAAGTTATTTTCACTTGCCCGTCATCAGGAAGTTTGTCAGCTTTTTTAATAGTTGCATAAGCCTCTTCAAACTTATTCAAGCCAAACTGCAATCCGGCCAAATTATAGGCGTGATAATTGTTATTTGTTTTGGAAAATAATTTTTGGTAGGCCTCCGCAGCTTTTTCCGTTGCCCCCATAGATTCCAGTGAAATAGCGTTCATCTCGAGAAATTCCAAATGATCAGGCTTGCTTTTCAAAATATCGTTGGTAACCAAAAAGCAAGAAATATAATTTCGGTCGTTAAAATACAAATAGGCCAAACTGTCTTTATAAACACTTTTCGGACCTTCCAGCATAATCATGGAATACATGGCATTTGTGGCAACATTTTTATCGCCATAAGACAAAGCCTGCTTTATCTTTTGTTGTTCAAATTCAACACTGCCATTATTTTGAGCTACTGCAGCAGCAGCAATTACAAAAGAAATTATGGTAAAAATACGTTTCATCAATTTTAGTTTAAATATTAAAGAGCGAAAATATTAAATTAATGCTAAAAACAACATATTTAACTAAATATAAATTCGTGATTTTGAATTTCAAACGGTCAATTGCTTTACTTCTTCGGAGAATATTTACTAAAAATGGCCAGGTTCTATTTAAAACAGCGTTTGTGCAGGAAATGCGTTAGGGAGTGAAGTGAAAATCCTTTTATTGCCATTTCGCAATAAAAGATTGCAACGAAAAGCCCGACCCTTGTGGGAACGCCCAAAAAGTATAAATAAAAATTGGGGTACTTATTAGAATTAAACCATAAAAATCAACCATTGAAGTTAATTTATTCAGCTTATGTAAAGAAATTTTTATTCATGTGTGAATAATGTAAATTATTACGATAATTGTGTAATACTTCATGTTTTGATAAAGGCCATCTTTGTTGTTCCTAAAAAAAATTATTAAACACAGTAAAACCACTAAAAAATAAATAAAATGAAAAATACTAAAATGAAAAATTTCGTCGGGTTCTTTATTATAACTGTTGCCTTATTGATAATGGGCTGTAAAGAAACACCGGTGGAAAAAGAAGTCATCATTGTGCCCGCCAAAACTGTTGTAATTGAAAAAGAGGCGCCTGCAAAATCAACTTCCATCAGCTTAGATAAAAAAGGTGTAGAGTTAAAATCGGAGGAATTAGATGTGAAAATAAAAAATGACTAATCTGATATCTTTCAATTCCTGGTTTAATTAACCTGATAAAGGGAATTAATAAAATCAGAAAAGCCACTACGCCAAACCGCTGCAAGCAGTTCGCCCGAATTTCGTTTTCTGTCTTTTGTCAGTTGCTTTGTCAATTTGTTATTTGAATTTTTGAGTGTCCGTTACCACTTGGGACAACTTCAACGTGTGTTGCAATTCTTTCTTTAAGTTCTGCCAGGTGAGAAATTACCCCAATTATTTTTCCTTCACTTTGCAAATTTGATAATGCATTTAACGCAATGTCAAGGTAGTCTGCGTCGAGAGTTCCAAAACCCTCGTCAATAAACATTGTGTCAATACTCAAATTTTTACTTGCCATTTTTGATAAACCAAGTGCCAGCGAAAGTGAAACAATAAATTTTTCTCCACCCGAAAGATTTTGTGCAGTTCGTTCATCGCTATTTTGGAATTTGTCAATTACGGATAATTCAAAAGGATTAGTTGGGTCTCCTGTGCGTTTGAGAATATAACGCTCAGACATTTTTTTTAGTTGTCCATTAGACAAACCAATTAAATGTTCAAAAGTTAATGCTTGGGCAAAGTTGCGATATTTTTTCCCATCTGCTGAACCTATTAGGTCATTTAATACAGCCCACTTGTTGTAAATAGCTTGTTGCTTTTCTTTGTCTATTAATTTGCTTCCGCTCGTCTTTAAGTTGTCTTCATTGGATTTTAATCTTTGTTTATTCGCACCAATTTTTTGAGAAAAATCCTCCGCCTTAATTTTCTTTCCATCAAATTCAGCTTGAAGTTCTTCATTAGTGCTTTCTGTAATTTTCTGTCCTTGTATTTTTAATAATTCTTCTTTCTTTTCGGTAACAATAGCTTTGTTTTTCTCAAGTTCTGTATTGGTGTCATTTTTATCTCTCTCGGCTTTTACTTTTGCCGATTCATAATCTTCAACTAATTTTTTCAATCGATTTTCTTCATCTTCAACAGATTTTTCTTCAAAAATCTCTTTACGTTCTTTTGATAGTTTTTGTTTATCAGTATCTATGTTTTGTCTATCTTTCTGTTTGTCGTTAAACGATTTTGTTAGATTTTTAATATCTTGTTTACTTAAAGAAATGTTGCTTTCTATAGTTGTAATTAGATTTGTTAAGTCGTCCTTTTGTTTTTTGTTATCGTTCCAAGAATAAAGACATCTTTTTAATGTTTCAATATTTTCAACTTCGTATTTTTTCAGCTTTTCCAAAAATGTTTCATTTTCCACATTGTGTTTTTCCTGTAATTTGTCCGCTGACTCTTGCCTAGTTTTTAGGTTTAGTTCTGCTAACTTTTGAGCCGTTATAGTATCAGTTTTTAATTTTTCTGCTTTTTGCTTTTCATCTTGCAACTTAGGAATTTCTTTATCACGAAGATTTGAAAGTTCTGTTTCGCTACTTGTTACTTTTGTAATTATCGAATTGATTACTTTGAATTCATCTTTGGATTTTGCTAAAATTTGTTCAAGTATTTCAATTTTATTTTCTCCTTTTGGAAGAGAAAAATTAGAGTTAATATTTTTTATTTCAGATAATATTTCTATTTGCTTTTTAGAATTTCCCAACAAAGAATTTTCTTCTTTTGCTTTATTCTTTAAAGCATTTCCATGGTCTGAAATTAACGTTGCAAGTTTTGTCTCGTTTTGTTGAACTGTTTTTGTAGTGTCTTGAAACTGTTTTTTTAGGATTGCCAATTCCTTTTCTTTTTCTCCAATTTCCGGAATATTTCCTTTTGCGAATGGGTGTTCTAATGCCCCACAAAGCGGACATTCTTCACCGTCTTTGAGGTTATGCCGGTGTTGATCTAAACTTTGAATGGTTTTAGTTAGTTTTATGTTCTCGTCAAGCAGAATGATTTTACTTTCAAGGGTTTCAACAGTCTTTTTATCGGCCTCAATACTTTTTGAAATTTCAGCTTTTGATTTTTCAAATTGTTTTAATTTTTCATCAATTTCGTCAATTTCTTTTTGGCTTGAAAAAATTGCGTTCTCAACCTCAATTAGATTTTTAAGTTGTATGCTAAAATTTACGATATTTTCTTTCTCAGTCTGAAGTTTTGAAAGTTCCTTTCCTCCTAAAATTTCTGCTAATTTTGTTTTTTTTGTTTCAAATTCTTTTGTTTTTTCAATTAAGTTTTTTGCTTTTTCATTAAAAACTTCTGTTGTATTTGTAACATCGGATTTTTTTGAATCTAAATTCTTTTGCAGATTAACGATTTCAGAATTTAGATTTTTTATTTCATTTGATGATTCAACCAATAATTGATTATCTTTTTCAATGGCGGAATAGTTAGAAATAAGATCTTCGTATTTTTTATTCTCGGTTTCCCATTTCTGTTTATCAACTAACGATTTTTGAGATTTTTCTAAATCTGAATTTTGGCTTTCTAATTTTTTAGAAAGTCCTTTTATTCTTTCTTCCAATTCAGAAATTGCTGTCAAAACAGGTTTCAACAACTTTTGTTTTTCAGATATTTTAGTGTCTAGTTCTCTTACTTTCTTAAAAATAGGCTCTTGCTTTTTCTGTTCATCCTTTGCCGCCTTAAAAGCATTCTCTGATTTTTCAAAAGTTTCCTTAGCCGTCTTTGATTTTTCTTCCAATTCAGGCAACTTTTCTTTCGCTACATTGATTTGAGTTTGAAGATTCACTAAATCAGAAAGCCATTTCTTTCCAGTTTCTATTTTTTGCAACTCATCATCTACTTGTTTTTTATCTTTTTCTATTACAGCATTTTCATTTATCAAGTTTTCAATTTCTTCTTCCGATAGAATTTTTATCCCTTCAAGTTCTAATGCAATGGTTTTTAATTTTTCTTGTTCATTTCTATTGCGTTCAAAAACAATTTTAGATATTTCACCATAAATTTCTGTACCTGTAATTTGCTCTAAAAGTTGTCCTTTATCATTTTTATCAGCTTGCAAAAAGGCAGCGAAGCTACCTTGTGCCAGCATTATTACTTTTGTAAACTGTTCAAATGTAAGTCCGATAATTTTTACAATTTCTGAATCGCAAGAACGAACTTGGTCTGCGATAATATTGCCATCATAATCTGAAATTACCCGATTTACGGGTTTTAGCGTTCCTGTTCTGGCACGTTCTTGCTTCCAAGACGATTTCCATTTTTTTCCTGCTACTTCAAAAGTAATTTCAGCAAAACAATCTTTTTCGCCCTTTGTCATTACTGCATTTTCGCTTCCTGTAATAACTACTCTTGGAGTTTTTCCATAGAATGCCAATGAAATTGCATCAAGTATAGAACTTTTACCCGCACCCGTTTTTCCTGTAATTACAAAAAGTCCGTCATTTGTAAAAACAGGTTTTGTAAAATCAATTTCGTTTTCGCCTGATAGCGAATTTATATTTTTGAATTTTAGGGTTAAAATTTTCATAAGACGCTATTCTTTAATGCTTAAACCTTCAACAATTTCTTTGTATGATACTTTCAAGTCTTCTTTTTGCTCATCAGATACATTTACTTTATCTAGAAGTTTATCAAAGACTTCAAAAGCGTTGAGTTCGTCAAGTGAATCTGTTGTATCGTTTCTTGTTAATACTTCGTTTAGATGTTGACGGTTTTGAAGTTTTAACACTTCAATTTTAGAATTAGCTGTTTGACCATTTATCCACGAAGAAAAATCTGGGAAAATCTCATCGCCTTTGTAGATAACCTCTACCCAAACTGATGAACTCGATTGTTTCAACTCTGTCAAACGTTTTGCAATAAAGTCTTTATCACCGACAATTGATTCTAATTTTTGAAAAACAGGGATTTCTATTGTTTTAATTGTATTTGCTTCTGTGTAATCAATTACATAAACACATTTTGTTTGTTTGGCTTCTCCAAAACCCATAGGAATTGGCGAACCACAATAGCGAATGTGATCTTTAATTTTAGATGGAATGTGATAATGCCCAAGTGCAACGTATTCAAATGTGTCGGGAAAAATGTCGCTTCCAACCGCTTCAATGTTTCCGATATAAGTTTCACGCACACCATCGTCTTCATTTCGATGCCCACCGGCAACAGACAAATGCCCTGTGGCAATAATTGGAATTTGTTTTCCTATTTCTTTCCGCTTGTTTTCTGCAAGTTCAGCAATTTGTTTGTAGTGTTTTTTAATGTTTTCGTTTATGCGTTTTGAGCGATCAGAATAATTTTCTCCTTCAGCAAATCGACTAATATCTCTTTCTCGCAAAAACGGAACGCCACAAACAATAATTGCCGGATTCCCGTTATTGTCTTTAATTACAATAATTTCGTCTTCAATATTTTCAGTTGCGTTTCCAACTACTGAAATATTTAGTGCTGCTAAAATATTTTTGGGTGCATTCAGAAAACTTGGCGAATCGTGATTCCCACCAACTACAATTACATTTTCACAACCCGCAGCTCTTACTTTAACAAGAAATTCATAATACATTTTTTGAGAAGTGCTACTCGGTGATGCGGTGTCAAAAATATCGCCTGCAATGAGCACTAGGTCAATATCGTTTTCTTTTATTGTCTTTAGCAACCATTCTAAAAATGCTGTATGTTCCTCTTGTCGTTCTTTTTTGGAATAAAGCATCCTACCTAAGTGCCAGTCGGAAGTATGTAATATTTTCATTCTTTTGTTTCTTTATTAATTTGTTTTACTTTATCGGTTCTGGTTTTTAAGGTGACGCACAATTTTGGTGTGCCGTGAATTCCATCACCTAATAAAGTAACAAGTTCTTCAAGTTTATATGTTTTCCTGTTTTGAGGCATTATGTTAGTTTTTTTTCAATATTATCTATCATCAATTTGTGTCGGCAATGTTGCGTATTGGTTGCGTAGAGAAAATTCATGAATTTTCTTTACTTTATATACACGGTTTTTGTGGCGTTGAATTGCGTCATGCTGTGTTGTATCACGTTGCATTGCTACGTATCTTAGGTTGCGTTAAGATATTCGTTGTCATTACCATTTTTATTTTGTCCATCGCCACTATTGTTAATATCATGAAATTTATCATTCTCCCATTTTACGGGATTATTTATAATGTAATGTTTTGTGCGTTCATACTCCTGACCATTTCTAATCACGTGATCGTGATAATTGGCCTGCCAGGTTTTTTGCCCTATTGTATTTCGCAAAATGTTTATATGTTTTGATGTCTGCATCTGGAATTTTCCGGTCAATTTTGGGATTACCATATTACGACGCAAACGGCGGTATTGTTTTATATCGTTTTCTTGGATTTTTTCTACAAAGGTTTCGGTTTCGGTACCGTGCAACGTAATGATACAATGAACATGGTTTGGCATAATTACCCATTCATCCAAAACAGCGCGTTCATTGTAATACCCCATTTTTATGAATTCGTTTTGCACAATTTCGTAGCGCTCGCTCAAGTGCTTTAAAAACACCAATGGCAATAGGTAGTTCTTATAGTAATTATCTGATAAAGCGCCTCTTAATTCGTTTACTGCATCCCAAAATTCTTTCTCAAAATCAATATCTGCTTTTGCCATTTATGTTTTTGTCTGTCTTATATAGCTGTTATCCTTTAAGGTCACAATTTACCAAAGCCTCGCTTTTATGCGTGGTGCCATACTTGTTTGATGCGAATGAATAATGTGCCAATTTTTTTTAAAGGTTAAATGTACACAAAATGTGTTAAAAACCGAAGATAAACATGCAAGTTTGCTTTGATGCCGCAAAGCATTGTTAGCGGAGCCGCTTATTTGCAAAAAATTGTGCTTGTGAGAAGCGCTAACAAGTGCTGCCTTGGCGGTTCTTCTAAAAACTGTCATCAACTTATTTTCGGTTTAACTTTAATAAGTACAGCAATTTTGATTTGGGCGTTACCCTGCGGGTCGGGCTTTTCGTTACAAACTTTTTTTCGGTAAAAAAACCTCAAAAAAGGTTTTCCTCTTCAATCCCTAACGCAAATCCCATTTTAAACCGAACTTAGCCTTATTTACCAAGCAATAATCACTTAAAGAACACCAAGCCTTTTTAATTCCCAGAAGCACTTCGCTGTAGCTTGAATATCCGCAGCTGCATTGTGCGCTTCTTCAAAATCAGTTCCAAATAATTTGTTATGAAGCTCTGATAATTTTGGCCATTTATTGCCGTAGTAATTTTTAATGGCACAAAATTCGGTTGTGCTTTGCATTGTGCATATACGATTTTTAAAAGGTAAAGGATCGCTGTACCCAGATCGAATAAATTCAGCGCCAAGTATCTTTTCATCGAACGCCATATTGTGCGCAACGAGATTTGTGGTTTTTTCTATGAGCTTGTAAAACTCATTTAACACCACCGAAAGCGGCAATCCTTCATTAATTGCCATTTCGTTTGTGATTCGGTGTATGTTTGAGGCTTCTGCAGGAATTTTAAATCCGCTAGGTTTCACTATATAATCACCTTGCGCTATTTCGGTTCCATCATAATCGTACAATACAAAAGCTAACTGAACCAAACGCGGCCAGTTGTTAGTATCATTAGCAGGAGCCTTGTAGTTTTTAGGAAGGCCGGTTGTTTCAGTATCAAAGAATAGGTACATAGTTTATAATAGTTTTATGATTTGATTTGCGATAAAACCCAGTGCATCTAAAAATACTGAGACGCCAAGGGGAATTACAAATATACCCATACAGCTTAACCAGAACACTAAGATGATTTCATTTTCTTGGGATAAGTTTTTTAACATTTAAAAATTTATAAAGCGGTATTTACAATATAGGTTTACTAATGCACAGTTTTAGGCGCTTGAGCACTCTTCAAAAGTCGTTTTATAGGTTAAATCTGATGTCAAAAGCGTAAAAAATTTATGATAAATGATATCAGATTTTGGATTTTAAACTTCGGTCTTCTGACTTTTCCCCACAAAAAAAGGCCTGAAAAACAGACCTTTAATTTTGGGTGGAAGACCGGGTTCGAACCGGCGACCCTCGGTACCACAAACCGATGCTCTAACCAGCTGAGCTACAACCACCATATAACTTGCGGATGCAAATGTAAAACATTTCTGTTTTTCTGCAAACATTTTTACACTAAATTATCAAAAGATTTTATGGCTACATAACGCTCTGTATTGAAGCCTTCTGCAGCCTCCACGCCTACCAGCCGGCCCAAATCCTGCGCCCTGTACAGCACGCTGTCCAAAAAGTTTTTGCTCGAAATTGGCGAGGTTGGCTCTTTACTGTTAGGGTCGTAGAACTGGGAGCTGTATGCTTTTACTGCTGCCATTTTTAACTCCATAAATCCCGAAACATCCACCACAAAATCTGGTTCCAAATTTTTCCACTGAATATAATGATACACAAACTTTGGCCGCCAAGCTTCTTGCTTAAAGCCATCCAGTTTGGTTTCAACTTTTACCAAACCCGACAAAAAACAAGCATCAGAAACCAATTTACTGCCTTTTGGATGGTCAATATGCCGATCGTCAAATGCATTGCACAAAACGATTTCCGGTTTGTATTTCCTTATTATTTTTATGATTTCCAATTGGTGTTTTTCATCATTCACGAAAAAACCATCAGCAAAACCTAAATTTTCCCTGATTTCAACTCCTAAAATTTTAGCGCCATTTTTCGCTTCTTCCGCCCTAATTTCAGCAGAACCTCTTGTGCCCAGTTCTCCTTTGGTCAAATCTAAAATTCCAACTTTTTTCCCCAATGAAATTTCTTTTGCGATAGTTGCGCCACATCCCAATTCTACATCATCCGGATGCGCGCCAATGGCTAAAATTGCTAACTTCATAAATAAATTTATTAAATTTTGTTGCAAAGATAGTACATTTTTCTGGCGCTGTTCATTTTGTAATAACACAGTCTTTATAATGCCTCTAAATTAAAAATTTAAATAAAACGTGTATTTATATCAACAAACGGTGTTAATTTATAAATAAACGGTAAAAAATTTTGGTCAATTAAAATTATTTAATTACTTTAGCATAAGAAATTTAAAAAACTAACCCCTAAATCCCAAAGACGATGAAAAAATTAGCGCTAATATTCGCATTTCTGTTGGCTATTTCGCCTATCGCCTATTCACAAATTTCAGCTATTGAAAAAAGTGCATTGTTGGATTTATATAAATCAACAAAAGGAACATCTTGGAACATTAATTGGGATTTAAATAAAGATGTTGCTTCTTGGAACGGCATCACTGTTGAAAATAATTCGGTGACTGAAATTAATTTAAGCATGAATAATTTAACAGGTCCAATTCCTGCCACTATTGGCAATTTAACTTCGTTGCGCCATTTAAATTTAGGTTTTAATAAAATAAGCGGCACAATTCCCGCAGAACTTGCAACCATCGAATCTTTGGTGACTGTGCAATTATTTATGAACCAGCTTGAAGGCCAAATTCCTGCAGCAATAGGAAATTTAAAAAACCTAAAAGAATTGGTTTTATTCAATAATTTCATCAACGGAAATTTACCTGAATCAATTTATGATATTAAAAGTCTTGAAATATTGCATGTAAGCAGCAATAATTTATCAGGAACAATTTCACCTGCCATTAAAAATTTAAATCAGTTAAAAACTTTGAGTTTGTTTGACAATACAATGAGCGGAATGCTTCCTAAACAAATTGGTGATTTAACAAATTTAACTGAGCTGTCTTTGGCCAACAATTCATTTGAAGGAACAATTCCTGCAGAATTTAGCAAGCTTTCAAAATTGGAAACATTATTGTTGATGAATAATAAATTTACTGGGCAAATAAGCCCTTCAATACAAAATTTACCTAAACTCTTAAATTTTGAATACAACAATTCTAATGATGTTCAAGTTTCATCAAAATATTCAAATCCAATAACACAAGTCGTTTTAATATCCCAATAATAAATATTTGATTAATTAAAAAGAGAAAAGAGACTGTTCAAAACAGCCTCTTTTTTTTTGATATTAATTATTTATTGCAGGGATTTAATTTTATGCTTGATGCCTCTTTCTTTATGGTTTTCGTAAAATAATTATTAACAATGATTCCTGCCAAAATAGGGATAAAATTATCCTAATTTTTGATTTGTAAACCAAACAAATTTTATTTATCATACTATTGATTTTAAGTATAGTTGGGCACACAACAAATCCTTTTGTAATTATATATTTGCAAAAAAAATCAACCTTACTTAGGTAACACAAATTTAAACAATGAGAAAAATAATTTCAATAGCATTGGCCATTTTGCTTTTAGTGGGCGCTATTTTATTGGCAAAATACTTAATTGATTCTAAGCAGAAACCAAAACCAAAAGTTGAAAAGATCATAAAAACCGTTTTTACTGAAACAGTAACCAATAAAGTAATTCCAATAGTTATTAGCGCAAGCGGAAATTTGGTCGCCAAAAACAAAATTGAATTGTATGCTGAAGTTCAGGGGATTTTAGAAAATACTTCAAAAGAGTTTAAAGCCGGCACAACTTATGGAAAGGGCGAAATATTGATCAGAATTAACAGCGACGAGTTTTATGCAAATTTACAAGCCCAAAAAAGTACGCTTTTTAATGCCTTAACAGCCATAATGCCAGATATTCGGTTGGATTTTCCTGAGAATTATAACAAGTGGCAAAACTACCTGCAAAATTTCGATTTAAACAAAACCGTCCAAAAACTGCCGGAAACAACTTCGGAAAAGGAGAAATTCTTTATTTCGGGCCGTGGTATTTACACAAATTATTACAACGTAAAAAATTCTGAAGTAAAATTGAGCAAATATACGTTGCGTGCACCTTTTAACGGAATATTGACCGAATCATTGGTGAATCCGGGAACATTGATCAGGCCCGGACAAAAATTGGGGGAATTTATAAATCCGGCCATCTATGAAATTGCAGTTTCCGTCAAATCCGAATTTCGCGATTTGCTTCAAGTTGGCAAACAAGTAGAATTACAAAATTTAGAAAAAACAAAATCGTGGACCGGCAAAGTAATCAGAATAAATGGAAAAGTGGAAACTGCCACACAAACCATTAAAGCGATAATTGAAGTTGTTGGGACCGATTTAAAAGAAGGACAGTATTTGGAAGTTGCACTTAGCGCCAAATCTGAAGAAAATGCTTTTGAAGTTTCCAGAAATTTATTGGTTGAGAACAATAAATTGTATGTTGTAAAAGATTCCATTTTAGATTTAGTGACCGTAAATCCTATTTTTGAAAATCAACAAACTGTTGTAATAAAAGGATTAAGCGATGGCACAAAAATTTTGGCAAAACCTATTCCCGGAGCGCATGCCGGTATGTTAGTTAAGGTATTTACTGAAAATAAAAAGCAATAATGAGAAATATAATCTCCTATTTTATAAAATTCCCGGTTGCGGTAAACATCTTTATTCTTGCTTTTATTGGTTTCGGAATTGCAGGCGCTTTATCTATGAAATCTTCTTTTTTTCCTTTGGTTGAATCTAGAAATATTTCTATCAATTTAACTTATCCCGGTGCTTCTCCTGAAGAAATGGAAGAAGGCATCGTTTTAAAAATAGAGGACAATTTAAAAGGGATTGTGGGTATAGACCGAGTTACTTCTGTTTCAAGGGAAAATTCTGCATCAATCAATATTGAAATTGTTAAAGGAAAAAATATTGACGTTGTTTTATCTGATGTAAAAAATGCGGTGGACAGGGTTCCCTCCTTTCCTACTGGCATGGAACCTCCCATTATTGCTAAAATTGAAAATATTAGGCCTACCATAAGTTTTACCATCAGCGGTGAAAACATTTCACTGGCAACTTTAAAACAATATGCCCGCAATATTGAAAATGAGTTAAGAAATATTGAGGGAATTTCACAAGTTAGCCTTTCCGGTTTTCCGGAACAGGAAATTGAAATAGCGGTGCGTCAAAATGATTTGCTTGCCTATAACTTGTCTTTTGAAGAAGTTGCGAATGCGGTCAGCAAATCGAATTTATTGATTTCCGGAGGAAATATTAAAACCGATGAAGAAGATTATTTAATACGTGCGTTAAATAAAAATTATTACGGAAATGAACTGGTAAATTTGGTGGTAAGGGCCGATGCTTCTGGAAACATTATCAGATTAAGCGATATTGCCGATGTTGCAGATACCTGGTCTGAAAATCCGGACAGGTTATATTTTAACGGTAAAAAATCCATTGATATTACGGTAAGCAATACCAACAGCGAAGATTTATTATCGACAGCCGAAAGCGTCAATCAATATATTGAGAAATTTAACCAACAACACGACACGGTTCATTTAGACGTATCAAGTGATAGTTCAATCACCTTAAACCAAAGAACGGAATTATTAATCAAAAATGCCGTAATGGGTATTATTTTAGTGCTTTTCTTCTTAGCGCTATTTTTAAATATTCGTTTGGCTTTATGGGTTGCAATTGGAATTCCCATTTCATTTTTTGGAATGTTTATTTTTGCGGCCTATTTTGGAGTTACCATCAATGTACTTTCGTTATTTGGGATGATTATCGTTATTGGTATTTTAGTGGATGACGGTATTGTGATTGGGGAAAATATTTATCACCATTATGAAAAAGGAAAAACACCCATAAGAGCCGCCATTGATGGAACTTTAGAAGTTATTCCTCCCGTAGTTTCAGCTATTTTAACAACCGTGATTGCCTTTTCTACCTTTTTCTTTTTAGATGGAAGAATGGGTGATAATTTTAGCGAAGTTGCAGCCATTGTAATTTTAACTTTATTGGTATCTTTAGTTGAAGCTTTAATCATTTTACCTGCGCATATTGCACATTCAAAAGCGTTGGAACGAAAAGAAAAAAAGAGAAATAAAATCAATCAATTTTTTTATGAGGTAAACCAAAAAGCAGAAGTTATTTTATTTTATGTCAGAGACAACTTATATGCGCCTTATTTAAAATTCTTTTTAAGAAACAAAGCATTGGGTTTTGCACTTCCAATTGCCTTACTTATTGTTAGTATTGGCGGAATTGGCGGTGGCATTGTAAAAACTTCATTTTTCCCTTCGGTTGCCAGTGATCGTATTTCTATCAATTTAAAAATGCTACAGGGAACAAATGAAAAAATAACCGATTCCATCATTTCTGAAATTGAAAAAGTTGCTTGGGAAATTAATGAAGAATATACAGGAAAGCAATCCAGCGGTGAAGCCGTTATTCAAAATATTATCAAACGCATTGGTCCGGGATCGGCAAATGGAAGTTTAGACATTAATCTGCTTCCTGGCGAAGCGCGCGACTTTTCTTCTCCCGAAATCACAAATGCCATTCGTGATAAAGTTGGAAAAGTGAATGGCGTAGAAAGTTTAACTTTTGGCTCAGGCGGAAATTTTGGAGGAAGTCCGGTTGCAGTTTCTTTATTAGGCAACAATATTGATGAATTAAAAGCTGCAAAAGAAGAATTGAAAGTTATCTTAAGCAATAATGCACAACTTAAAGACATTTCCGACAATGATCCATCCGGAATAAAAGAAGTTAGAATTAAGCTAAAAGAAAATGCCCATTTGCTTGGGTTAAACTTACAAATGGTGATGGGTCAGGTGCGTTCAGGATTTTTCGGATTGCAAACACAACGTTTTCAACGCGGACAAGATGAAATAAAAGTTTGGGTTCGCTATAAAAAAGAAGACAGGTCATCGCTTAAAAATTTGGATGATATGTGGATCACCACACCAACCAACCAAAAAGTGCCTTTCTCAGAAATTGCAACTTATGAAATTGAGCGAGGCGATGTTTTGATCAACCATTTAAACAGCAAACGTGAAATTCAGGTTACGGCAGATATGAAATCGCCTACGGAAAGCGCCACAGATATTTTAGATGACATTAAAACAACTATTATGCCCGAGATTTCATCAAAATACCCAACAGTTAGTGCCATGTATGAAGACCAAAACAGGGAAGCGCAAAAAACAATCACTTCCGTAAAAAAAGTTGGTTTCATTATTTTAGCCTTAATTTATATGGTTATTGCTTTTACTTTTAGATCTTATGAACAGCCTATTCTTCTGATATTGCTTATTCCTTTTAGTTTAATTGGCGTTGTTTGGGGGCATTGGTTTCACGATTTTCCGATAAATATTTTGTCTTGGTTGGGAATCATCGCATTAATCGGAATTATGGTAAATGATGGTTTGGTTCTTATCGAAAAATTGAACGGCTATTTAAAATCAGGGATGAAATACGATGAAGCGCTTATACAAGCCGGTGTTTCAAGATTTAGGGCCATTTTATTGACAACTTTAACAACTGTGGTCGGATTGGCGCCTTTGCTTTTGGAAAAAAGCAGACAAGCACAATTTTTGAAACCTATGGCAATTTCTATTTCCTACGGAATGTTGGTTGCAACCGTTTTAACCTTGGTCATGTTGCCGTTATTCTTGTCCGTTACAAATTCCATCAAAGTATTTATTAAGTGGATGATAACTGGCAAAAAGGTTACAAAAGAAGAAGTTGAAAGGGCTATTATTGAATTAAAAAGTGAAAATGATGAATTACAAGAATAAACTCACAATATTATTTCTATTAAGTTTTTCTGCCATTTTTGGACAAGAATTACTTACAAAAGAAAATGCAATTGGCATTGCTCTGGAAAATAATTACGGAATTAAAATAGCGGATAATTACCTTAAAATTGCCGAAAATAACAAAGGTGTATTAAATTCGGGTTATTTGCCCTCGCTTTCCGGAGTCGCCGGGTCAACATTTAACAGAGACAATACCGATGCCATATTTTCTAATGGAGATATAACAAGCCTAAAAAATGCCAAAAGCAGCAGATACAACGCCTCAGTAAGTTTAAATTACACTTTGTTTGACGGACTTGGCCGACTTTATAATTACAAGCAATTAAAAGAGCAATATAATTTATCTGAATTGCAAGCCAGAGAAACCATAGAAAAAACAATATTGCAATTGTTTTCGGTCTATTTTAAAGTGGCGCAATTAACTGAAGATGTTGCGCTGCTGAACCAAAGTTTAAAAATTTCGAAGGATCGATTGATAAGAGCCAATTATCAGTCAGATTATGGGCAAAGCACAAAACTTGCGGTTCTTAATGCCGAAGTTGATGTGAATAATGACAGCATTGCATTGCTAAATTCCATACAATTGTTATCAAATGCCAAACGAGATTTATATGTGGTGCTTGGCAAAAATGAAGATCCTAATTTTTATGTGGACACACAAGTAACTTTTGTCGTAACAAAAAATAAACAAGAACTGTTTGAACAAGTTAAAGCAAATAACATTACGTTGCTTCAAATTGAAAAGGATATAAAAATAAGTGATTTTCAGCTAAAAGCAAGCAAAACTGGTTATTTGCCCACCATTGGTTTAACAAGTACCTATGGTTGGACCAAAAGCAATAACAATTCGGCTTCTTTTTTAACAGAATCCACAAATACCGGTTTATCAACAGGTTTTAACTTAAAATGGGATTTATTTAACGGTGGCAAAACAAGCACGCAAGTTCAAAATGCTAAAATAAATTATGAGACGCAACAATTTTTTAAACAGCAAAGTGAACTTCAAATTACCAGAGATTTCAACAATACTTGGGAAGATCACAAAACCAAATTATTTATACTTCAAACGCAAGAAAAAAATGTTGAAACCAACAAACGTAACTTTTCCAGAACAGAAGAACAATTTAAATTGGGCCAAATAACTTCCATTGAATTTAGGCAAGCACAAGTAAATTTATTGAATGCGCAATCTAACTTAAACCAAGCGACTTTTGACGCCAAAAATGCGGAGTTGGCATTATTGCAACTTACCGGAGAATTGCTGAATACGGAATTATAATTTTTTTCTAATGCAATGGCCGTTTCTTGATCATTCCGCCTTTGGTGTCTTTTATCGGATATTGGATAACAAATGCTTTTAGGTCAATTTTATCAACCTCTAACAGCACTTTAGAAACTTCAAGCCTGGTAACAACACAAAACAGTATTTTACGGTCTGCCATCGCATTCCCTTTGGTGCCATAACCTCCATCAGATCGAAATACGGTTACGCCACGCTCCAATTTTGTTGCAATCATTTCCTTTATTATTTCATAATCATCAGAAATAATCATCACGCCTATGTATTCTTCAATCCCGTTGATGATAAAATCTACCGTTTTAGAGGCAGAGAAATAAGTCAGCATAGAATACATGGCCGTTTCAACACTAACAATGGTAGCTGCAAGTATAAAAAGAAGCACATTAAATACGGCAATAAAGTCGCCAACCGTTAAACTGGATCTTCGGCTTACAGAAATGGCTAGCACTTCTGTGCCGTCAATCACTGCGCCGCCTCGAATGGAAAATCCAATGCCTGCGCCCAAGAAAAAACCACCAAAAACAGCAATTAAAAGCTTGTCGTCAGTAATTGTTGGCACTTGAATCATGTGCACCAATATAGCCAATGCAAAAATCGCCAAACTGCTTTTAACGGCAAAAGGCAAAGATATTTGTTTGGCACCCAAAAGTATAAATGGCAAATTGACTAAGACAATTAAAACAGAAAGGTTAAAGCCTGTTAAAATTTGAAGCAACAAAGAAACGCCCATTGCGCCTCCGTCCAAGAAGTTATTGGGAAATAAAAAACCTTTCAAACCAATGCTTGCCAAAATTACACCTATAAAAATAAAAATAAAATCCTTCAAATTGCTTTTAAGAACAACTTTACTTATCATTTCTACATCATTTATTCTGAAAAAATTTCTCATACTATTTTCCAATCTTTAATTTATGATTAAATTTTAACTGCTTTTTTATTCGCGCTCACTATTTTTGAAATAATTCCCTTTTGATCGGTAAACTCCGACCATAACACTCCGCTAATATAAAGAATGATAAATGCCACCAAATAATATATTGAATGCACATGTATATTTTGCATTTCCATTTTAATTGTTGATGGCCCAAATTTTATAAGTAAACCTGTAGAAAGAGATATTACCACACAACCATAAAAAACAAGATAAACAAAATTCTGAAACTTTTCTTTTAATAATAATTCTTTTTTAAATGGATTTTGGAATTTCATTTCTCCAAAAAACGGAAGTATAAATCTTAATCCGAACAATCCTGTCAAAACATATCCCAAATAAATATGCCAATCCCACATAGGCTGTCTAATTTTTTTTGCAAGTAAAATAAGTTGGTCTTGCGTTAAAGACTGATCTGTAGTACTTAGGTAGTTCTGGATAATTTCAGCCACATTATTTTTGTTCATCCAGGTTAACCTTAAGAAGATGGTAATTAATAATAAAAACATACAAATGGCTATTGACCAATGTATTAATCTGTAAACTGCAGAATATTTCTTAATTTTCATTGTAAATTATTTTATACAAGATGACTTAAACAAATATTATTGAAAAGTATTGCTCAAAATATCAATTACGAACAAATAATATGCTGTCAAAAATAAGAAAAATAAAAGCCATAAAATAGCATGATTGTAGAAAGTTCATTAATAGAAATTACCCAAATAAAGCTGTTTCTAAAACAATAAAAACCACTTTACAAAAGTGAAAAATTTCAAAAAAAAAAAAAAAAAAAAAAAAAAAACAAACCTCGCTCAAATAACTAGCGAGGTTTATCATTGGTTTTGAAGGTCCTTATTTAAAAGCAGTCCTTGAAATTTCAATTCCAACAGGGTAAGAATAGTCCCCTTGATCTTCTGCAGTAATAAATATCTCTTTAACATCAAAAGGTGTAGATGTTTTTAATGATGCTGTTTTAGCATTTTTATTTACTAACATTCCAGCATTTTTTGTTCCGTTATTTTCAGTAACAATCCATACATTATAATTTTTTTTAGATGGATCAACCCTGTCTGCACTTGCCAAATTTTTCGCAGTCACTTCAATAACATAATTGTTGTTTTTGTCCTGTTTCTTTTTAGCTGTTATTTCTGCAGCTGGAGCAACACTCGAAACCGGAAATTTTGTTGTTGTTGCACAGGATGTTAAAAACACCAAAACTGTTACAAATAATAATTTTATCAATGATTTCATTATATTTTAATTTTAATTTGATTCCTACTCTATCGATTTTTCGGAAAACACCCCTTTTTAATGTTTGGTCATTTTTTAATTTTTTGTAAGATTACTTATACATTTTCATCAAATTCTATTTTGTCTGCGTTGTCTATTTTGTATATTGATTGGTCAACAGGTAATATAAAATAAAATTAGATCAATAATGGTCAAAATGGGTTACACAATTATTAAAATTAGTTACATTATTCACACCTAAATAGTTAGATGATATATTTGTAAAACGTCCAAAAATTGTTTTTTAACCTAAAAATTGAAGCTGTTTTTATGAAAGCAAGTATTTCTATTTTATGATTATTTTTTTAGCCATTGGTTTCTTAAATTAATGCAATCGCATTTGTAGGTCCTTTTTTCAAAAAATATCAATCAATCAATCAATCAATCAATCAATCAATCAGCAGCTACAAACAATAAATTATATTTAATTTTTTTAACAAAAACAGAATAAATGTTAATTTATAACAATTTAATAAACATTTTGATAAATTATTATTGATATTTTACAGATTTTATTGTACTTTTGACAAAATAAATTTCAGACCTTATAATTTTAATTATTTGGCCAAGTAAATTTGAAAAACTATAAAATGTACCGCATAATTTTATTGCTTTATAAAACGTTGTTTTAAATTAAAACCGGATTATTAAGTATTGGTTCACTTTGTAACAGAAGCAGAATTTAATGTCACAAGAAGCAGAATGATATAAATCATTTAAAAATAAAACTTCCGCATTTAATTTTGTGTAAACAGCATTGAAAAAAAACTGATTATTAATATAAAACAACGCACTATGGAATCGCTTGAAGTGGTAAAAAAAAGGGTATTTAAATTTGGAAATAAAACTGCCGACGGAAATACTAAAATGAAAAATCTGCTGGGCGGAAAAGGTGCCAACCTTGCCGAAATGAGCTTAATTGGAATTCCTGTTCCACCTGGCTTTACCATTACTACAGAAGTTTGTACGGAATATAATCTGCTGGGAAAAGAAGCCGTAATTGGCATGATAACCTCAGAAGTTGAAGAATCCATAAAAAATATTGAAAAAATAATGGGCGCTAAATTTGGCGATAAAGAAAATCCATTATTGGTTTCTGTACGATCAGGCGCAAGAGCTTCCATGCCGGGAATGATGGATACGGTTTTAAATTTAGGCTTAAATGACGACGCTGTTATTGGCATTGCCAAAAAATCTAACAATGAACGTTTTGCCTGGGATTCTTACCGACGTTTTATTCAAATGTATGGTGATGTTGTGTTAGGGATGAAACCCGAATCAAAAGAAGATATAGATCCTTTTGAAGAAATTATGGAGGATTTAAAAGAAAAAAAAGGCATTCAATTGGATACTGAATTTACTGTCCAAGATTTAAAAACCCTTGTAACAGCATTTAAAGATGCCGTAAAAAAACGAACAGGAATGGATTTTCCCACAAATCCTTGGGACCAGCTTTGGGGCGCTGTAATTGCGGTTTTCAACAGCTGGAATGGAGACCGAGCTGTTTATTACAGAAAAATGCATGGCTATCCAGATGATTGGGGAACTGCCGTAAGTGTGCAAGCGATGGTTTATGGAAATATGGGAAACCATTCGGGTACGGGCGTTTGTTTTACGCGTGATGCCGCAACGGGCGAAGATCAGTTCAATGGGGAATATTTGGTTAATGCACAAGGTGAAGATGTTGTTTCTGGCGCGAGAACGCCACAGCAAATCACCAAATTAGGTTCCATGCGCTGGGCAAAATTGGCCAGGGTTGAAGAAGCTGACAGGGCTGAAAATTATCCTTCCTTAGAAGAATTAATGCCTGAAATTTATGCAGAACTAAATGAATATCAGCAAAAACTTGAAGACCATTACCGCGATATGCAAGATATGGAGTTTACCATTCAGGAAGGAAAACTTTGGATGCTGCAAACCAGAAATGGCAAACGCACAGGAGCTGCCATGGTTAAAATCGCCATGGACTTATTAAAAGAGAATTTAATTACCGAAAAGGAAGCGATTTTACGCCTTGAGCCAAATAAACTGGATGAATTGTTACACCCAATTTTTGACCCAAAAGCATTGAAAAAAGCCAACGTAATTGCGCAAGGATTGCCTGCTTCCCCCGGTGCAGCCAGCGGTCAGTTGGTTTTCTTTGCAGACGAAGCCCATAAATATAAAAATTCGATTTTGGCACGAATTGAAACATCTCCTGAAGATTTGGAAGGCATGAATATTGCCAACGGAATTTTAACGGCGCGCGGCGGTATGACTTCCCACGCGGCAGTTGTTGCGCGTGGGATGGGAAAATGTTGCATATCCGGAGTTGGCGCCTTAAAAATCGATTATAAAACCCGCACCATGGGTATTAATGGCAAAGTTTACCATGAAGGCGACTGGATTTCATTAAACGGTTCTGTAGGGAATATTTATGAAGGAAATTTAGCAACGGTTGAACCTGAATTGTGTGGTGAATTTGCCGAAATTATGCTGTTGGCCGATAAATTTGCGACTATGAAAGTAAGAACAAATGCCGATACGCCAAATGATGCAAAAATTGCCCGTAATTTTGGCGCTCAGGGAATCGGGCTCACCCGAACAGAACACATGTTTTTTCATGAAGATCGCATTAAAGCCATGCGCGAAATGATTTTAGCCGAAAATGTGGAAGGAAGAAAAGCCGCTTTGGTAAAACTGCTCCCAATGCAACGAACTGATTTTGAAGGAATCTTTGAAGCTATGAAAGGATTCCCGGTAACAATCCGTTTATTAGATCCGCCTTTACATGAATTTGTTCCTCACGAATTGTCGCAACAAAATGAATTGGCACTAGAAATGAAAGTTTCTTTAAGTTTCATACAAAATAAAGTGGCTGAATTGGCAGAATTCAATCCGATGTTGGGCCATAGAGGTTGCCGATTGGGAAATACCTATCCGGAAATTACAGAAATGCAAACAAGGGCAATTATTGAAGCCGCCTTGAATTTAAAAGCTATCGGAATTAAAGCTGTACCAGAAATTATGGTTCCATTAATTGGAACGTTAAAAGAGTATATCGCCCAAGAAGAAATCATAAGAGCAACCGTAAACAAAGTTTTTGAGGAAAGAAATGACACCATTCCATATTTGGTTGGTACGATGATTGAAATCCCTCGGGCCGCTTTAACAGCCGATTTAATTGCGCAACGTGCCGAATTTTTCTCTTTTGGCACCAACGATTTAACCCAAATGACTTTTGGCTATTCCCGTGACGATTCCGGAAAATTTTTGCCGATATACCTGCAAAAAGGAATTTTATCGGTTGATCCTTTCAATGTTTTAGACCAGGAAGGCGTTGGACAATTAGTTAAAATGGGTACAGAAAAAGGCAGAAGCACAAAACCAAACTTAAAAGTAGGTATTTGCGGCGAACACGGCGGCGAGCCAAGTTCTATCGCATTTTGCCACAAAACTGGTTTGGATTATGTTAGCTGCTCGCCATTTAGAGTTCCAATCGCAAGAGTTGCCGCCGCACAAGCTGCGATAAAGTAAGTTTTCAAATAAAAAGTTAAAGGTTATTGGTTTTTTTTAACTTTGAACTTTGCACTTTGAGTTTTTGACTTTTATTGGTTTTTATATTGGTCAGTCAGAGACCGTAAATCACTTCCTCAAAGTCTCCCGACTTTGAGGAGCGGGGCTTTTAACTTTTAACTTTTAACTTTTTAAAATTCCCCCTTCGGGGGTTAGGGGGCCATTTAACTTTTTGTAAGAATTTCCTCAAAATAAGCAATTGTTTTGCCAAGGCCTTCTTCCAGCTGAATTTTAGGTTCCCATCCGTTTAACTTTTCTTTGGCAAGTTCAATGTTTGGCTGGCGCTGTTTGGGATCGTCTTTTGGCAAGGGCATAAACACAATTTTAGAAGATGAACCCACCAATTTAATAATGGTATTCGCCAGTTGAAGCATGGTAAACTCGTTTGGATTGCCCAAATTCACCGGCCCCACAAAATTGGGGTCGGCATTCATCATTCTAACCATCCCTTCCACCAAATCGTCCACATATTGAAACGAACGGGTTTGCGTGCCGTCGCCATAAATGGTGATGTTTTCGCCTTTTAAAGCCTGCACAATAAAATTGGAAACCACCCTCCCATCGTTCACATTCATATTGGGGCCATAAGTGTTGAAAATACGGATGATTTTGATGGCCACTTGGTTTTGGCGGTGGTAATCCATAAACAACGTTTCCGCGCATCTTTTGCCTTCGTCATAACATGACCTGATGCCAATGGGATTTACATTGCCCCAATAAGCTTCCTTTTGCGGATGCACAATGGGATCGCCATAGACTTCGCTGGTGCTTGCCTGCAATATTTTTGCGTTTAGGCGTTTTGCCAATCCCAACATATTGATGGCGCCCATGATGGAAGTTTGTATGGTTTTTATGGGATCGTGCTGGTAGTAAATAGGACTCGCCGGACAGGCAAGATTGTAAATTTCATCCACTTCGGCAAAGTAGGGCTGAATGATGTCATGCCGCACCAATTCAAAAAACGGATTTGATGTTAACCCTATAATGTTACTTTTGTGGCTTGAAAAATAATTGTCGAGACAAATGACTTCGTTGCCTTCGTTTAACAATCTTTCACACAAATGTGATCCGATGAATCCGGCGCCTCCGGTTACTAGTATTTTTTTCATTAATTTCATTTTTTTGTCTTGCTGTCGTTCAGTCTTGCTGTATTAAATTTCAGCCTTTCAACTTTTGATATTTTACTTCTTTCTTCGGTCTTCGTCTTAATATTCTGACTTTCAGCTTTCAGTTTTAACTTCTGCTCTGCTCAGTTATCTATCTTTTGAACTTTCACCTTTGAGCTTTTATCCTACCCCCAGCCGCTACCTGGCAGATAAACTTTCCCAAGGAAAATGGGCTTGATTTGGGTTATAATATTTTATAAAACTATAAACGTACGCTTTCAGCTTTCATCTTTCACCTTTGAGCTTAGAGCTTTCAGCTTTAAACTTCTATATTGTATCAATAAAATTCTTCTCTGCCCTGTTAAAAATTAATATCCCCAAAAAGAGCACTATGGTGGTGGTAATTAAGGCGTAAATGAACATACCAACATGAAAAACACCGGTATCCAAAAGCATATAACGCACGGACTCTATGACAAATGACAGCGGATTGTACTGCACTATCCAGGCATATTTTGGAAGTTTTTCCACAAAAAACGAAACGGGATACATCACGGCCGAAATATACATCAACAGCTGCATGCCAAATCCCACCAAAATGCTTAAATCCCTGTATTTGGTAACCATGGCAGAGATAATCATTCCCAAGCCCAAGCCCAGCACGCCCATAATGATTACCATGACAGGAAACAAGATGGCGTATTCATTAAGCCTTATTTCCGCTCCTTTATAATAGTAATAGGCAAAAAATGCCATAAAAATAAAGAGCTGGATCCCGAAGCGCACCAAATTGGAAATTACTGCCACCAACGGCATAATCAGTCGCGGAAAATACACTTTTCCAAAGATACCCGCATTGGCGGAAAAAGTGCTTGAGGTGCCAGAAAAACAAGCCGTGAAATAGTTCCAGATGGTAATTCCTGCCAAATTGAATAAAAACGGCGGCACGCTTCCCGTTGAAATATTGGCGACATTGTTAAAAATTAACGTAAATATAACCGATGTGAACAAAGGTTGAATTAAGTACCATAAAGGTCCGAGGATGGTTTGTTTGTAGGCTGTGATGATGTTCCTTTTCACAAAAAGCATCAGCAAATCACGGTATTGCCAGACTTCCTTTAAATTTAAGCTGAAAAGTTTGTTTTTTGGGGTTATTTCAAACAACCAATCGCCGCTATTTTCCGTGTTGTTATGCATATAAATAGGTTAATTCTCAACGCTTTTACTGTTGTGATTTGTGTTGATTTACTTTTTTGGTTTTTATTAAGCAATTTAACGTGGGTAAATATATGGTATTGTAAGAGAATTTGGAAATTGTTTATTTTATTTTTTGTTTGGTCGTGCGGTTTTGCAGTCTTGCAATCTTGCGGTCGAGGAACTTTTGAATGTTGGATTTTAAATGTTGAATTATTAATTATCAACTTATTGTCATGCAGTCGTGCGGTCACTTTTCCATTTTTCCCCAACCCTCCCTTCGAATCCGCTCAGGGTGACATGGGTGATGAAAAAGCAGGTGTTCATATTTTCTTGAAATAAATCCCTCTCTTTAGGGACGGGGTAAAGGATTTATTTTTGATAATTTTGTTTTATTTCATGTTTTTTACACCCCCTAGGCCCCTCTCATAAAGGGAATTTGATTGTTTGTACTTCAAACTTTCAACTTTTATTGGTAGTCGGTTGTAGGTTTTCAGAACTCAACTTATAAACTCACAACTGATAACCCTTCAACTTTTCTATTGAATCGCCCTGATCACATCGTGTTTGGTGATGATGTGGAATTTATCATAACCAAGGTCCACCAGCACAGCGCCGTTGTCGCGGTTGATCAATTTTGAAATCTGGTCGATGGACGTGTCGCTTTTCACGATGGGAAAAGGCGCCCGCATCACTTCTTTGATGGGTTTGCTGGCGATGTATTTATCGGCGAAATACAAACGAAACAAATCACTTTCATCCACAGAGCCCACAAATCCGTCCACATCGGTCACCGGTATTTGTGAAATGTCGTTATTTCGCATACGCTCAATGGCGTGCGACACCAGTTCTTCTGTTTTTACGGTAATCATTGGAGTATCAATCCGGTCTCTGATCAAATCGATTGCCACCTTTTTTTCATCATCCAGAAATCCGCGTTCCCGCATCCAGTCGTCATTAAAGATTTTGGCCACATAGCGACTGCCATGGTCGTGAAACAGCACTACAACGACATCATCTTTGGTAAAATGTTCTTTGAGCTGCAACAAACCTTTCACTGCGGAGCCTGCAGAATTCCCTACAAATATACCTTCCTCTTTGGCAATTTTACGCGTATATACTGCCGCATCCTTGTCGGTCACTTTGGTAAATCCGTCGATAACGCTGAAATCCACGTTTTTTGGCAAAATATCTTCCCCAATACCTTCGGTGATGTAAGGGTAAATTTCATTCTCGTCGAAAATACCCGTTTCGTGGTATTTTTTAAATACCGAGCCATACGTATCTATGCCCCAAATTTTAATGTCCGGATTTTTTTCCTTTAAGTATTTTCCCACGCCCGAAATGGTGCCTCCAGTGCCCACGCCCGATACAAAATGGGTGATTTTCCCATCGGTCTGTTCCCAAATTTCCGGTCCGGTTTGTTCATAATGCGCCAAAGAATTTGACGGATTGTCATATTGGTTTACGTACCAGGAATTTGGCGTTTCTGATGCCAGGCGTTTAGAAACGGAGTAATAGGAGCGCGGATCATCAGGTCCCACATTCGTTGGACATACCACCACCACGGCACCCACGGCTCTTAAAATATCCATTTTTTCTTTGGACTGCTTGTCGCTGATAACGCAAATCAATTTATAGCCTTTGATAATAGCCACCAAAGCGAGTCCCATGCCTGTATTTCCCGAAGTGCCTTCAATGATGGTGCCTCCAGGCTTTAATATGCCCTGCTTTTCGGCATCCTCAATCATTTTTACCGCCATTCGGTCTTTTACGGAATTTCCCGGATTGAAGGTTTCCACTTTGGCCAATACCAAAGCGTCTATTTCTTTTACGATTTTATTTAGTTTAACCAAAGGGGTATTGCCAATGGTTTCCAGGATGTTTTTAGCGTAGTTCATTTTTTTAGTTTGAAGGGCTAAAGATAGTGATTTTGGGTGAAATTGAATTCCTATCCCCAGCCCTTTCCTAAGGAAAGGGAGCTTGATTTGAAGTAAACACAAAATATTTACCTAAAACCTTTGAGCTTGCACCTTTCACCTTTGAGCTTTATCAATTCCCCCTTCGGGGGGTTAGGGGGCTTTACTCAAACTTAATGGATTTTGCCGGACTTATTTTTGCGATGATGATGGAAGGAATAAGGAGCATGGAAAGGCACAACAGCAGGGTTCCGATGTTTAAAAGGGCGATATAACCAAAATCGATATGGACCGGGACGGTATTTACGTAGTAGGTTGAAGGATCAAGCGTTAAAATACCAGAGTATTTTTGGGCAAACAATAGGGTGAGACCGATGAGGTTTCCCCAAAACAGTCCTTTGATTATAAGGTAGCCCGCATTATACAAAAATATTTTTCTGATGCTAAAATTGGCGGCACCCAGGGCTTTTAAAATGCCTACCATTTGGGTTCTTTCTAAAATAAGCACCAACAAAGCAGTAATCATATTGATGCCGGCCACCAATATCATAATGGCGATAATGAGCGCCATATTGTTGTCGAACAAGCTGATCCATTCAAAAATGGAAGGGTATTTTTCGATGACACTTCTACTGTTTAACACGGAAGCAGTTTCCAAATATACCTGGTCGCTTTTTTCCTGGATTTCGTCGAAATTATTCAGCAACACCTCAAATCCGCCTACTTCATCATCTTTCCAGCGGTTCATTTTTTGGATGTGCCTGATATCGGCCACCACAAAATTTTCATCAAACTCCTGAAATCCGGAATTGTAAACACCCACAACATTAACCACGCGAATCCAAGGCGCTTTTGCCGGATCTTCTTTTACAAACAAAATGTTAAATTCATCACCCAGATGAATGTCGAGTCTGTTAGAGATTTCTTCTGATATCAGCACTTCATTGACAACATCTTGGGAAAAATCGGGCAACCTGCCTTTGGTAAGGTATTCTTTAAAGAAAGTCCAGTCGTACTCCTGCCCCACACCTTTAAAAATAATGCCTTCAAAATCGGTTTCGGTTCTGATAATCCCTGCCTTAGTGGCAAAAACCTGCACATTTTTGATGCCGTCTATGGTGGTGAATTTCGGATAGAAATCCTGCTTATTAGACACCGGATTTAAGGTGATTTCCGAATTATTGTCGTCGAAATTCGTGATTTGTATATGCCCGTTAAAGCCCGACAGTTTTTCGCGTATTTTTTGCTGAAGCCCAATGCCGGTGGCCACAGAGACCATCATAATTACCATGCCCATCGCAATGGCGATAATCGCTATTTTTATTATCGGCGAGGAAATGCTACTTTTGTATTGCTTTGCGGCAATAATGCGTTTTGCAATAAATAACTCGTAATTCAATTGGTCTATGATTTCTATGCGGTTCAAAAATACATATTTCTTGTCGGTTTTAACCTTGTTTTTTATTTTGATTTCCTGTGCCGCAAAAACTGGGACAGCAATTACGGTTTCGTCTCAAATCGATCCTTCACAAACCCAAGCCCGGGAAATTGCGGTTGGCGCAAACAATACGGCAAGTTATTTGCCTTTATTGGCTGGCAAAAATGTGGCTTTGGTCACAAACCAGACCAGCGTTATTTTCAAAAAAAACGGCTATACGCATTTGGTGGATTCCCTGCTTTCGAATAAAATAAAAATTTCAAAAGTATTTTCACCTGAGCACGGATTTAGGGGCGATATGGATGCGGGCGAAACGGTGGCAGACGGATTTGATGTAAAAACGGGCTTGCCTATTGTTTCATTATACGGGAAAAACAAAAAACCAACCAACGAGCAGCTTCAAGGAATTGAAATGGTAGTTTTTGATATTCAGGATGTGGGTGTTCGATTTTACACTTATATATCTACGCTCCATTATTTGATGGAGGCTTGTGCTGAAAATGGCATTCCGCTCATCGTATTGGACAGGCCAAACCCGAATGCACATTATATAGACGGACCAACCTTAAAAATGGAACACACCTCTTTTTTGGGCATGCACCCTGTACCGCTGGTTTACGGGATGACCATTGGAGAATATGCACAAATGATTAACGGAGAACATTGGCTCAAGAACAAAGCAACCTGCAATTTGACCGTGATTCCCCTAAAAAACTATACATACCAAAGCGAATACCACCTACCGATTAAACCTTCCCCGAACTTGCCAAACGACAAGGCCATCAATTTGTATCCGAGTTTGGGCTTTTTTGAAGGCACCAACATCAACGCCGGAAGGGGAACTGAAAACCAGTTTCAGCAATACGGCGCGCCATTTTTTCCTGAAAGCGACTTTTTTTATACGCCACAGCCCAATGCCGGCGCCAAATCACCAAAGCACATGGGTAAACTGTGTTATGGCGTGAATTTAAAAAATACGGAACGATTGAGCAGCGTTAACATCTCGTGGTTGCTCGATGCTTACGCAAAAACACCGAAAACCGAAACCTTTTTTGGACCATCCTTTAGTGCCCATGCCGGTAACAACGAACTGAAAATGCAAATAAAGGACGGAATGCCCGCCAAAAAAATTCGGGCTTCTTGGCAGCCCGAAATTGAAGCATTTAAAAAAATAAGGTCAAAATATTTGTTATACAACTAATCATCAACTTAATTTTAATGGGTTTCAACTTATCAAAAACCAAAATTTAAGGATTTCACAAATTCACCCAAATCATAAGGATTCCTGTTATTTCCTCGATTAATAGGATCTTATGCAAGCATAAAGCAAATCGACTTCATACATTCCTTCGCTTCTATTTACCTCCATCTCCTTGAGCACCATTTATTTGAAGGTAGAACAAATCGAAGGCTGCTAATTTTTGGTCAAAAAAACGACCAATTAAACACTTATCCTAAATCATCCTTATTAGACCTTTTGCACAAATTGGGCCGTTTTACGCTTTTTTGTCTCCAAAACCGACTTCAAAAAAGCGAATTTTTAATGATTTTGGCACTTTTTATGTCTGTTTTTCCAAATAAATGGTAAGTTTTTTTAAATAAATGGTAAATTATTTTGCATTCACAAACCCTTTAAAATCAGACAATTTGTTGTTTTTTATAAACAAATAGTATGTTTTTCACAACAAATGGTAAATTTTTTATAATTTTTATTTGCACATTAAATTATTCTTGCTACATTTACAATATCAGAAACGAATAACCCAAAGTTTAAAACTGTAAAGTACCAAAACCCCAAACCCAAAAAAAATAAATCAACCCCAATTTGATTAAAAAATTACCGCTAACCCCAAACCCCAAAACAAATGAAATCCTTAGCCCCAAAATTATTCGCATTACTCCTTTTAACTACCATTTTATTTTCCTGCGCTAAAGAAGAAGACGGCGTTTACTTTAATGACAATAGCGAAGTATTAAATGCCAAAGTTGTTTATTCCCCTATCGAATCTGAAATTATAAGTCTGGTAAACGCCCACAGAACAAGCTTAGGCTTAAATGTATTAAACACTTTAAACATAGTTTCTGGCGTGGCAGACGGCCACACCAACTATATGATTGAAATTGGTCAGGTAAATCACGACAACTTTGCACAAAGAGCACAAATTTTAATGAATGAAGCCAGTGCAAAAACAGTTGGTGAAAATGTTGCCTACGGATACAGTACTGCAGAAGGTGTTGTAAAAGGCTGGTTAAACAGTGACGGACACAGAAAAATTATTGAAAATCCGGATTATACCCACTTCGGGATTTCCATGGAACCCAATGCTGACAACAGAAATTACTTTACAAATATTTTTATCAGAAAGTAATTTAAAAATACATTCAATCCCACAACAAATAAGCAGTTAATTTTTAACCCCTAAATTAAACAAGATGAAAGCAATGCAATTAAAACAAACCGACACTACCCCTTTCTTAAAAGTCGTAAACAACACTTTGGCCAAAACAAATGCCATTACAGAGCAGGTTAACAGAATTTATATCAACACGCTAATGCCTGGCTTCAACTATATCAACAGTGAAGGAGAATCAATCACGCCAAAAAAATGCGCTTTGCTATAGCGGTAAAATAATGACGACCGTCCCCACAACGGTTTTAGATTAAAAGTTCAAAACAAAATCATTGTCCCCACAACGGTTTTAGATTAAAAGTTCAAAACAAAATCATTGTCCCCACAAC
>JACUUQ010000134.1 GCA_014859175.1 Lutibacter sp.
AAGTTCGCAATTTTTAAAGCTAACGTTTAATCACTCCAGTTGAAAAATCGTAATTCAATTTGCGTTAGGGATTGCAGCGATATCCTTTTTTAATGCGCCTTTTTCGGCGCATTAAAAAAGATTTAGCGGAAAGCCCGACCCGCCAGCTGGCGGGGAACGCCCAAAACATTTAGATAAAAATTGCTGTATTTATTAGAATTGAACCAAAAATAACTAAAAACTGTGACTGTAAACTGAAAACTAAAATATGTTCGAACCCGATGAATACTTGTTTACCAAACTCGCTTATTACTTTAAGCGACGCAACCTAAAAAAGCTGGAAAACATCGCCCATGCAGTTAATTTATCCGATTTAAAACCGCGATTAACCATTTTTGCGCGTGCGATCACCGGCGAATCCATTGAGATTTTTGAGGCGGAAAGAGAAGGTGGCTATAAAAATAACAACTTTTTTCTTCCTGCTACTTTTTTTGATTTTTCTTCGGAAGACGAGAATATTTCCTTTTATTTATTCAGAATAGTGTATTTGTCGGTTCAAAAAAATTTAAACTTTAACTGGAACGATAATAGGGAACACGAGTTATTGGAATCCCAGCAAAAAGCGCAGGAAACTTCAATGGCAGTTTTGGAATCTATGTTCGATCAATTTCCTGTCACAAAAAAATACTACGAGTTATTTATTCAATTTTATAAAAGTAAGGCCAAAGATGAAACGTTGGCGGATTATACTTTTATCTACGGAAAGTGGATGCGAAATAATTTGGAAGATGATGGCGATATGTTAAAAAATTTTACGGATGCCGTGAAAAAAGGCCAGGAAGACCAGCCAAAAACCACCCTAAAATCTAAAGCTGTTGAAGAAATTATTTCAGTGCAGGTTGATGTAAAACAGCAAGAAGACGCTGTGTTGCAGCATCAATTTGAAAAAGTGGAAACTGCGGAAGAGTTTGGCGGAAATTTCAAGGATTTTGATGGCGATGACGATTTGGAAGACCACGCCAATGCGTTGGATGAGCTGAACATGAAATACACGGTTCGCGTTGATGATACGGCACACTCCGTTTATCAGGCCGATTTTATTGAAAACACCACCGTTTCAGAAAGTGCCGAATATGACAGCGCAGGATATCATATCACTTATGATGAATGGGATTATTCTAAACGCGCCTATAAACCTGATTTTTGTAAAGTGTATCCGAAAACACTGCTGAAATCGAATGTCTCTTATTACAAAAGAACGATTTTAAAGAATAATTCGACCTTAATCGGATTGCGAAAAATGTTGGCTACGGTAAATAATAAATACCAATTTCAGCGCCGGCAAACCCAAGGCGAAGAATTTGACATTGATGCAATTACCGATTTATTTGTTGATGTGCATTCCGGGCATACGCCTTCTGAAAAAATATACCTTTCCAAGCGAAAAAAAGAAAAGGATTTGTCCATTTTGTTGTTGCTGGACATTAGTTTGTCGAGCGATGGTTACGCTGCCGGAAATCGTGTGATTGATGTTGAAAAGGAAGTGTCTATTTTGTTTGGCGAACTTTTAAATGAATTTAATATCGATTTTTCCATAGATTGTTTTTATTCTAAAACCAGAAACCATTCCACTTACATTACCATAAAAGATTTTGATGAAGACTGGAATAAGGCAAAGTTTAAAGTTGGTGCGGTTGAACCAAGCGGCTACACAAGAATTGGCGCTGCTTTACGACATTCTGGAGCCATGTTGGACAAGCGGGAAACCAAAAATAAATGGGTGATTCTAATTTCTGACGGAAAGCCCAACGATTATGATAAGTACGAGGGAAAATATGGCGTCAACGATGTGAAACAAGCCTTGCGCGAACTAAACGAATGCCAAATAAATTCGTATGCGCTGGCTATAGAAGCACAGGCAAAATATTATCTGCCGCAAATGTTTGGGCAAAATCATTATCAGATTTTAACCACGCCCGTTGAATTGCTAAAATCTTTGGTGCTGTTATTCGAAAAAATCAGGCACCGGTCTTAAAGCCAAAATCGGCTATTTTCATTGACTAATTTATAACTAACCAGTGCCTAAAGTGCACTAAAGTACTTAAAGTGCCTAAAGTTAAAAGTTTTTGAAGTGAACCAAATAACTCATTTTAACCGTAAAGTTCGCAAAACTCTGGTTTTAAAACTTAGCATTTGCACTTTGCGTATTTTCCCTTGCGTTCATTGCGGTTAAAAAAAGAAGTATTTAACCTTCCTCGCCGACAGGGAGGAGTTAAAAGTTTTTGAAATGAATCAAAATTAAAGCAACTTTAGGGCACTTTAAGTACTCAAGGCACTTCATTATTCAAGTACTGATTAGTTAAACTAATTTTTACGATAATTCAACTTTAATTTAAGTGAATATTAATAAAATAATAAAAGACTAAATGGTATTTTATTAGTATCTTTGCGTCATAATTCTAAACATAAAATGATGAACATCATTAAAGAAAATACAGTTGCGGAAGTGGTGGCCCAAAATGTGGGAGCAGACCAAGTTTTCAGTAAATATAAAATAGATTTTTGTTGTGGAGGAGGGGCAACGCTTGAAACTGCCTGCAAGGAAAGCAACGTTGAATTTGAAGTTTTGAAAAAGGAAATTCAAGAAATAGTTCACAAAATTTCAAATGATTCTAAGGTATAGAAACCTAAAACCAATTATTTATTGATTGCAAAAATCCTAAAAAATGAATTCTTTTTTATCAACCGTAGAAAAATTGCCGAAAGGCCATCCCGTTGAAGTATATTACAGGGAAAGCGAATTAATTCAAGAACTCTTATCGGAATTGACGAAAGCTGATCCTGTAGAAGATTTTCAAAAATATTTCAACATTTTTAACCAGCTAACCACCATTGAAAAACGATTTGCACGCAAAGAAAACCAGTTGTTTCCTTATTTGGAAAAACACGGATGGGAAGGCCCAAGTCAGGGAATGTGGTCTTTTCACGACAATTTAAGAGCGCAAATCAAATTGCTGAATGATTACAATGCCGAAAAAAATACAGCTAAAATTATTGACAACATTCCTTATTTGGTCGACGGAATTAGACGTTTGCTGAGCATAGAAGATATGCGATTGTTTCCAAATTCATTGGAATTGTTAACTGAGGAAGATTGGAATGCCTTTTATCAGGGCGATGAGGAAATTGGGTGGATGTTATTGGAAAAACCAGCGCCGTATCCCGAAATTAAAGGAGCGGCTTATGTGCATCCAAGTGAAGATTTTACCCAACGCGATTTGTCTTTTTCATTGGATAACACTTTCCATTATGATGAAGGGTATATGACACCGGAACAGGTGAATTTACTCTTGCGTTTTTTGCCCGTTGACATTACTTATGTTGATGAAAATGACAAAGTAGTTTTTTACAATAGGGGAAACGAAAGGGTTTTTCCTCGAAGCAAAGGCATTATTGGCCGCGAGGTTCGTTTTTGCCATCCACCAAAAAGTGTGGATATGGTGTTGCGCATTGTGGCCGAATTTAAAGCCGGAACAAAAGATGTTGCTGAGTTTTGGTTTAATTTCAAGGGAAGAATTATCCATATCAGGTATTTTGCGATTCGCGATAACGATAAAAAATACAAAGGCGTGATTGAAATGTCTCAGGACATTACAGAAATTCAAAAACTGGAAGGCCAAAAACGATTGTTGGACTGGGATTAATTTTTTAAAGTTAAAAGTTAAATTTCAAATAAACTCCCTTTCCTTGGGAAAAGCTTGTCCCATTTTATTACGGGAGGTTGGGGATAGGATTAAAAACTCAATTATCATATATGGATTTAGTTAAAACAGATTCAAAAAATATCTATTATCCGCCGGGCGGAATTTTACTGTGGATTATCATTTTTTTAGAGTTATTTACTTTCGGAATGGCGTTGGTTGCAATGGTAATGTACAGCAAAGATGAACCCGAGGTATTTCATAGCTCAAGATTGCTTTTAAACTCGGCTTTTGGGTTGACAAACACTATTTTTCTGCTGACCAGCGGTTTTTTTATGGCGAAATCTGTAGAAAGTTTTAAAGCCAGCGATCATATAAAATCTTCCTTTTACTTGAAGTTGACGATGTTGGGCGGTTTTCTTTTCTTACTTTTAAAAAGTTTTGAATATTATGAAAAAATTGAGGCTGGCCTTTCGATTGGTTACAATACTTTTTTCTCGTTTTATTGGATGCTTACGTTGTTTCATGTGATTCATGTGCTGGTTGGATTGGTGATACTAATCTCGGTATATGCAGGTTTGCAAAAGAAAAAATCGGATTTGGCGCTTGAAGATTTTGAAGCCAGTGCCACGTTTTGGCATATGTGCGATCTGATTTGGCTTTTGTTATTTCCCATAATTTATTTACTATTTTAATGAAAAATCATCTGTATTTTAAAGTGCTTTTATTGCTTTTAACATTAACAATATTGGCAGCCGTGGTTGTTAAATTGGATATCGGATTAAAAGCTGTATCCGCCATTATTTTAGTGCTTTTTATGCTAAAATTTCTTGGGGTGGCGTTTTATTTTATGGAGCTTAGAACGGCCAATGTTTTTTGGAAATCAGCCGTTCTAATTTTCGTGTCAATATTTTTGGGAATCGTTTTAATGGTTGTGTAAAATTCTTAAAATGATGGCTACAAATACGCTGTAAATTGACAAATATCATTTTTGTTTAGTCAAATAGTCATACATTCCCTAGCAGAAAATAAACATGAAAACAGTTCTTGCGTTTCAGAAGAACTATCTTATTACAAAATTATTTTCTTTGAAATAAAAATTTTAGTCAGTAGTTTAAGTTTGAACCAAAACATTGATGGGAACATCAAAAGTTTTGGTTATTCTTTTTTTAATTCAATACCGAAAATTCTATGACAGAAGAAGTGAAAACGGTGTGCGTTTGGGTTTTAAAATCTTCTTTTTTAGCTTTAAAAATATTGTCCACGTAAGTTTGCGGATTCAAATCAATTAAAGGAAACCAAGTACTTTGCACCTGAATTTGCAATTTATGCCCTTTCTTAAACGTGTGATTTACGTCTTGCAACTTAATGTTTACCGCTGTTTTTTTATTCGGAACAAACGGTTCAGGATAGGTGAAGCTATTTCTGAATTTTCCCCGCATCACCTCACTGCGCACCATTAAATGATAGTTGCTCATTTTTAAATGGTTCTGCATTTTTTCGTTGTTTTCTTCAGTATCAGCAGGATGCACGTCAATCACTTTTACAATCCAGTCCGCATCGGTTCCTGTGGTTGCCACTTGCAGTTTTGCCAAAATATCGCCGGCCAGCATAAAATCTTCATTTAAAATTTCAGTTTCAAAAACCAACACATCGCTTCTTCTGGCAGCAAAACGCTGGTCGTCGGTCATATATTTTCTTGGCGTAAACACGGTTTTGATGTCTTCGGAATAAGGCACCGGTTTTTTGAGGTCGCTAATAAATTTTATGCCGATTTCTTTTTCTGCGGAGGTGGTTAATTTTTGGTTATCCGACAGATACATCGCTACTTTTTTAGCGCCAACAGGCGGCCAGGTTTCGTACGATTTCCACTCTTTTTTACCTGAATCGTACACATAAGCTTCAGGCAATCCCGAGTTTTTATCGCCTTTGCCTTTTAGGAAATGGTTAAAAAATTTCGTTTCAATTTGCTGCTGGAATTTTATGGATATTGAATCGCCAAAATAATAATTTCCCACGCTGTTTTCAACGTTTGTTCTTGCCCATTGGCCGTGACTCCAAGGTCCGAAAACCAAGGTGTTGTAATTGTCTTTGTTGTATGCTTCAATGGTTTTGTAGGTTTCTAAAGGTCCGTATAAATCTTCGGCGTCAAATTCACCGCCAACAACCATAGTTGCAACAGATGATTTTATGTTTTTTAAATGTTGGATAATGCCTTTGCTTTGCCAAACTTCATCGTAATTTGGGTGTTCTATCAATTCTTTCCAGAAGAAATCATCAATTTTGTCTTTGTTTTGCGGCGCAGTTTCATCCAGTTTTTCATATTGAAAATAGTGGTTTAAATTGCTTAACGGGCCGGCATCCAAGAAAAACTGGTACTGGTCTTTAGTTTTTAAATCGGGAACGGAATACCATGCTGTATCTGTAGGCGTGTCTTTTGGCGTTCCAAACAAAGCGGTGGCTCTAAAATAACTCAATAAATAAGCGCCGTTATGATGAAAATCATCAAAAAAGAAATCGCCAATGCAGGCCTGTGGTGAAGCTGCTTTTAGTGCAGGATGCGCATCAATAGTGGAATAAGTGCTGTAAAATCCGGGATAGGAAATCCCCCAAGTACCCACATTTCCGTTGTTGTTTTCAACATTTTTCACCAGCCAGTCAATGGTATCATAGGTATCAGAACTTTCATCAATAGCTGTGCTGTCTTTTTTATTCGGAATATACGCACGCATATTGTCGTACGTGCCTTCACTCATCCACCGTCCGCGAACATCCTGATACACCACAATATTTCCTTCTTCCATCAAATATTTATTGGGCGCAATGTTAGTTTTCAAAGTATCTGCGCCGTAGGGCTGACAACTGTATGGCGTGCGTTGCAGTAAAATAGGATAGGTTTTGCTCTTGTCTTTAGGAGAATAAATCACGGTAAACAATTTAACGCCATCGCGCATGGTGATGGTCGTTTCCATTTTATCGTAATTTTCTGTTACAAAATTGGTTTCAATGGCTTTGGAAGTGGTTGTTTTTTTGCAGCTGAATATTGAAAAAACTAACAATACGGCGAAAAATGCTTTAATTGGGTAAAATTTCATGTTAAGGTTGATTGGTTTAGGGTAAATCTACAATAATTTATAAAACAGAAAACTAAATCAAATAATATTTTGGGCCTGCCCGCCTTTTTGGTGGGCGTTACCGCAAGGGTCGCGCTATTCGCTATATCTTTTTTTTCATTGCATTTCAAAAAAGGATGTCGCTACTATCGCTAACGCGAATTCAATTAGTAATCAAAAGTCGTAATTCTTTAACATAAAATTTTTTAACAAAGATTGCTATGCGTATAGAAATTCTTAGCATTTAAAAAAATCAAAACGGCATTGTGCAAACAGCATAAGCCAATAAACTCCAGCCTACAATTAAAAGCAAACCGCCAAGTGGTGTAACGGGACCTAAAAATGTTAACTTTTTGTTTTTTGCCGATGAAATAACCAATCCATAAATGCTGAACGAAAACAAAAGGACACCCGCCATAAAACTGTACACCATATATTTTTCTAAGGCGGTTTCTAACTTGAAATTGAAACCTATAACCAGCAACACAATGGCATGGTACATTTGGTATTTAACGCCTGTTTCAAAGCTTTTTAATTGATCATCCGACAATATTTTTTTTAAAGCATGGGCGCCAAACGCTCCAAAAACTGCGGCCAAACCTCCTAAAATACTGGCAAAAAGCAAGGTGAATTGAGTCATAAATAATAATTATAGTTTTTACGAAAGTAAGTATTAAACAAATATTTACAAATTGTTTTTAATAATAAGGTTTTACCTTACTTAAAGTAAGTGAAAACCAT
>JACUUQ010000135.1 GCA_014859175.1 Lutibacter sp.
CGATTTACCTTACGAAATAGCACAGATTATTGACCTTGAATTTGACCTAACTAAGCAACAGTATGAAAACTTTAAAATAATTTAATGAGCAACAACTTTATAACAAATAATGGAGATAGCGCAACGTTAAAAAAACGCTTAGAAACTTTAATTTCTGCCAGTAAAGAATTAAAGTTTTCAGCAATTAAAATAAAATATATACCTTTACCTTTTACGTAACAATAAACCCCATTTTTTAGGGTTTATCGCAACACAAATAGCAATGGCAAAAAGCACGTATATTTCATCCCATTTAACGCAAGAACAAATAGAGCTTCTTCAATTTATAGATGACTATGAAATTCAGTATTTTTCGTTAGCACAACTACAACAGCAGTATAAAAACAATATTGCCAATATAAACGAGTTGGCTGAAAATTTATGTCAAAAAGGTTTTTTAAACCGTATAGAACGTGGCACCTACGCAAAGCATACATACAATAACATTGAAGCACTTGCCTTATACATTAGTAAAAATAGCAGTATCGCCTATTGGTCGGCATTGCATTATCACGGATTAACCGAGCGATTTGCAAATACGTTGTTTGTTAAAACCACCCATCGAAAAAGAGCAACCACCATTTTAGGAACTGCTGTAAAATTTGTAACTATAAGCAATAAAAAAAGTATAGGCACAATTACGCAAGGCTTTGGGTCTAACAAAATAGAAATTACCAACATTGAAATGACTTTAGTAGATTGTTTTGACCAGCCTCGTTACGCTGGTGACTTTGAAAACCTAATAAAAGCATTTGCAAAAGCAACATTGAGTGCTGAAAAACTGATTTCTTACGTAAAAGCATACAATAATATAGCTTTAACAAAGCGTCTAGGCTATTTAGCCAGTTTGTTTCACCCAAATAAATTATATTCATTTATTATATATGCTCAAAACCAAGTGAATGCAAAATACAGTTTAATGGATGCTGGAGGTTTTGAAGAAGGGGAATTTAATTCTGTTTGGAAATTGCGTTTGAATGTTTCAGAAGAAGCAATTATAAAAATGGCTGAAGACAATTATTGATTCAATATGATTTTCCAGAAAGAAATACGAGACAAGGCACAATTGTGGGGAGCACCTCCTGAAACAGTAGATAAAGATTATGTACTGGGTCACTTTTTATCGGTATTCTCAAAATACTACAGCAATGAAATGGTTTTTAAAGGCGGCACAAGCCTACGAAAATGTTATTTTGAAACCTATCGATTTTCAGAAGATTTAGATTTTTCCTCATTGGATAATGGTTTCAAATTTGATGAAAAAACATTAAAAAAAATTGCAGAAGAAATAGCTGAAGAAATTGGGATTCATTTTTTTTACGAACCAATAAAAATATTGCAACACAATAATATCCCAAAAGGTTGTCAAGTGCATATACGGTATTGGGGGGCTAATCATTTAAAAAATCAACAACCATTGCCTTCGCAACGCTGGCACACAAAAATAAAGTTGGAAGTAAGCACTGAGGAAATAATTTTATTGCCAACTCCTAAAAAACAAATTTTTCATCCTTATAGCGATAGTTTATGCGGAGACAAATCTATTAATTGTTATTCCATTAACGAAGTTGTATCTGAAAAACTAAGAGCTTTAAAACAAAGGTCATATACTGCACCAAGAGATTTTTATGATTTATATGAGCTAACAAATAATTTTTCAAAACAGGATTGGGAAATTATAAAGCCGTTATTTTTACAAAAAATGGAACATAAAAATTTAGTATACCATTCTCCAGAAGATTTAATAACTCCTGAAAAGCTAGTAACTGTTGAACGTGCTTGGTTAGCAAGTGTGGCACATCAAATTACCAATAGCCATCAACCAGAAGCTAAAAAAATTATTGAAACGGTTGCAAATCGAATCCAATCTAACTTAATTCTATGAACCATAACTTTATAACAAATAATGGAGATAACGCAACATTAAAAAAGCGTTTAGAAACCTTAATTTCTGCTAGTAAAGAGTTAAAGTTTTTAGTAGGTTTTTTCTATTTTTCGGGCTGGCAGGAGATTTACAAAAAGTTAGAAGATAACCAAGATGTTACGCTTAAAATCTTGGTAGGCTTACAGGTAGATAAATATTTATCCAATATTGTTGAAGTAGGTTTAAAAGATGACAGTTTAAGCCAAGAGGAACATTTTACCCAGTTTATGAAATCTATGGGTTATGCCATCAACAATGCCGAAATGGATAATGAAGCATTTTACAATCAAATAGCTTTTTTTTATACAATTACTTGAAGAAGGCAGGCTGGTTATTAGGAAAACATTAAACCCAAACCACGCTAAATTATACTTATTTAAGTTAAATGATTCGCAAATATTAAAGCAAGGTTTTATTACTGGTAGCAGTAATTTAACCAAAGCTGGTTTGCACAGTCAAGAAGAATTTAATGTCGAAATTAAAGATTACGGTTTTGAAAGTGCCGAAAAATATTTTGATGACTTATGGCTAACTTCAATACCAATAACTGAGACTGAAAACGGCAAAAAAGTTATCATCGATTTTTTGAAAAATAAAAGCCAAGCTTCCCTTATTACTCCATATGAAGCCTATGCTCTCATTTTAAAAACATACTTAGAACTTCAAGAAGCTAAAAAAATTAACAGCGCCATAGACCGTATTTTAGAAAATGGCGGTTTTGAAAAATACAAATACCAAATAGATGCGGTAAACCAAGCATTAAATATTATTGAAACCTATAATGGTGTAATAATAGCTGACGTGGTTGGTTTGGGTAAAAGTATTATTGCATCGTTAGTCGCCAATCAATTAGGTAAAAGAGGATTAATATTATGCCCCCCAGGATTAATTGGCACTAAAAAAGATAGTACTGGTTGGTGGGAATATAAAAATAAATTTAAACTTCATAATTGGGATATTGTTAGTTCAGGTAATTTAGAAAATGAGGCTGAAAGCATCTTAAATAATGATTTAGATTATGAAGTAATTATTGTTGATGAAGCGCACAAATTCAGAAACCAAGACACCTCAGCATATGAAGCACTATTGGATATTTGTAGAGGTAAAAAGGTTATTTTGTTAACTGCCACACCTTTTAACAATTCTCCAGCTGATATATTTTCATTGTTAAAATTATTTATAATACCTGGTCAATCGGGAATTACATTGGAACAAGATTTAGAAGGCAGATTTAATGCTTATAACTACCGCTTTAAACGATTGTCAAATATTATAAAAAATCACCAATCGTTAAATGCTGATAAGGTTAGAAAAGCTGAAAGCGATTACGCCAAATTGTTTGGTATTGAACCACCAATTGATATTCATATTGTTAGGCAAAATGTAAGTGAAATGGCTAGTGGTATTAAAAATATTATTACACCAGTTGTTCTTAGACGTAACAGAATAGATTTAAAAACCGATTTTGAGTACAAAAAGGAAGTCCAGAATTTATCTGAGGTTAAAGACCCCGAAGAGCAATTTTTTCAACTATCTAAGGAGCAATCTGATTTTTATGATAAAATTATAACCAATTATTTTAGTGAAGAAGGAAATTTTAGCGGTGCAATTTATAGACCTTTTGAATACGAAAGTAAGATTAAGGATGAAGACAAATTAAGTGAAGACGATAACAGAGCGTTGCAACAACAGCGCAACTTATTCGACTTTATGCGAAGGTTATTGGTGAAGCGTTTTGAAAGCTCGTTTGGTGCATTTGAAAAAAGTATTGAGCGATTTTTAAGAACGCATAAAATGGTTCTTTCATTTATTGAGCATTCAGGGAAATATGTAATGGACAGAAAAGTTATTGAGCATATTTATGATGACGATGATGATGACGATGATTTTACTTATGAAGCCATTAAAAAAGCATTAGAAGAGTTTGAGAAAAATGCTGAATTTAAAAAGAAACCTAAGCACACAAAAATTTATGACGTTGATAAATTTGAATTTAAAGATAAGTTTATCACCGATATAAAAAATGATATTTTATTATTTGAAAAAGTTGATGATGAAATTAAAGCTTTAAAATTGGTGGAAAAAGACCCCAAACGAAAAGCGGTCTTGGAAACTATTAAAAATGTAATTCATCAAGAAGCTAATCCAAAAAGAAAAGTTATTCTATTCACTGAATATACTGATACTGTAAGGCATTTAAAAAAGCTATTTGAAAAAGAATTGATTAATAGAGCAATGTTTTGTGATGGTAGTATCACAAAAAGTTTTGCGCTAGAATTGAGCGCTAATTTTGATGCTAAATTTAAAAATCAAGTTGATGATTATGATGTGCTAATTACAAGTGATAAACTTTCTGAGGGTTATAACTTAAACAGAGCTGGGTTAATTATTAATTATGATATTCCTTGGAATCCTACTAGGGTTATTCAACGTGTTGGAAGGATTAATAGAATGAGTGCTAAAGTATTTGAAGAGTTACATATTTACAATTTTTTTCCAACTGAACAAGGTTCAGATATTGTTAAAAGTAGAGAAATAGCCCAACAAAAAATGTTTTTAATTCATAATGCGTTGGGTGAAGATGCTAAAATGTTTGATGCGGATGAACAGCCAACACCAAGTGGTTTATTTATTAAAATTAGCCAAAACCCTGAAGACCTTGAAGAGTTGAGCACCAATACAGTTATTAGAAATGATTACAATGAAATAATCACAAATTACCCAGAAATAATCGAGAAAATAAAAAAATTACCTAATAGAACCAAAACCGCTAAATTGTATGTTGAAAATAACGCTGTGGTGCTAAGAAAAAAAGGAATGGCTTTATTTTCAATAGTTCATCAATTCGATAATGAGAAAACTGAAGGGAAACCAACTGAAAAAACATTTGAAGAATTATTACAATTTGTAAAATGTACCCCTGAAGACGAACGCCAACCTTTATCTAAAGAATTCTGGAAGTTCTATGAAGAAATGAAGGAATTCAAACCTAAATATAGCACTGGAAAGTCAGAAGCAACTTTAGAGGTGAAAGCAAAAAGCTCTTTAAAAACATTACTAAATTCGAAAAGAGATGATTTAGACCAAGATTTAATTTCATTTATTGATACACTTTTAAAAGACATAAATAAATATAAAACACTTTCTAAATTTACGTTAAGAAGATTAATATTAGGAGAAGGTAAGAACAAATATGATGACCTCATAAATAGTATCATTGAAGTAAAACGAAAATTAGGAGTTGATTACCTCGACATAATATTAACTCGAAGTAGTAAAATTGAAAATGATGTTATAATTGCGGTTAGTAATGTTAAGGAAGATTAATGTTATAGCCAGTTGATAAAATAAAATTGCAAAGTTTGCAAACCTTGCAAACCTTGCAAAATAAATATGATTTAAGAAGGTGGTTTCGTTATTTGGCAAGTGTTGAAATTTGATTAATCAAATTAGCCACCCTTAGATAAGTTTTCTAATCGATTTTTGATATTATAAAAGAAAAGCATTAAATTATATTTCATAAAGAAACCCTAAAGTATTGGGAGATTCGTACAAGATATTTTTTAAAGTGGTGCTATCCGAACCACTAACAGAAAAAAAAGGAATTTTCTTATTATTACGTGATGAGGTTTATTAATAAAGTTGGTGCAAAAAAATATGCAAAAAAAATATCACATTTCTTCAACAAAAAACACTCAAAAACGAATGCTTTTTTTTGTTGGTTGACTAACGGTTGACTAAAAATGTTTTAAATACCTGATAATCAATGTTATTTTGTGACTCCACCAGGATTCGAACCTGGATCTAAAGTTTAGGAAACTTTTATTCTATCCCTTGAACTATGGAGCCGTTAATAATATTAGGCTTGTTTTCCAAACAACATCATCAGCTGTTCCTTGCTTAATGAAGTGCTTGTTCCATCCGTTTTATTGCTTAAATTATGCTGATTGCTATTTAAAAACATCTGGCCATTTATCTTTTTATATTCAAATTTTACCACAGTATCTTGGTCTGTTTGCACAAAGATCTGATGGTTATTGATGCTTTCAAAACCTGCAATAATCATATTAAAAATTGTCTCTTTATCAGGAAAATTGAACGATTTCACGGCATGTGCTGTTCTTGAATTTACATCAGCAAAACCCACGATAATAAATTTTCCGATTTTAAGAACTTTACCGAATGTTTCCATTTTTAATAGACCCAATTTCCTGTCCGAAAATTGAAGCAGTCATCAAAATTAAAAACAGTGTCAGTTTTATTTTCATAAGGTCTTAAAATAAAAGCGCAAATATAGGTAAAAAATTAAGCAAACCAATATAGCCCTTATGTTTTCCGTTAAGCGTTCACAAAATTTTGCGCAAGACAGAACCATCATTTAATTGATTGGATTCAATAGCTGGCTTAAACAGTATTCAAATTATTTTAACTTAAAGTGAATCATTAAAGGTAAATGATCCGACGCATCACCCATTTCTGTTAAAACACGACTCCCTGTTTCCTCTATAAAATTTTTGTTGTAAAAAATATAATCAATGCGTTTGTGAGGATTGATGGAATTAAATGTATTTGGATAGGGATGATTAAAAGCCGCAATACCAATATCCACACTATTTATGACAGGTAAAATACTGGCATCCGGAAATTTAACGTCACTATTAAAGTCGCCAACCAATAATGTTGGATACTCATTTTTATATGTATCATATAAGTCCAAAACCTCTTTGGTTTGTTTTGCTCTTGTAGGTTTATCAAAAGCTTCTAAATGAACGTTAATCACAATAACAGTGCTGTTTTTAATTTGTATTTCCACCACTTGCGCCAATCGGTCTAAATAGAAAGAATTCCTGTAAAATGGTGCATCTTCAACAGCTTCTAAAACAATACGTTTTTGTGATTTAATGGGAAAATGACTTAAAACCGATTGCCCGGAATAAACTTGGCCAAATTGCATACTTATGGGGTAATACGGAAAAGGTAAGTAACGTTTATCCCAATTTACGGCTTGCGCCACAAACGGATAGCCTAATTCAGCAATTTCCAATTGCTGATTGAGGTCAAAAGAGCGTGCCGAAGCATAGTCAATTTCCTGGAAAGCTAAAATATCGATATTTAAAGACTTCAAAACAGCTTTCACTTTTAATAAATTGCCCTCAAAAAGCGATTTGGGTTTGGCAATTGGCAAATTATTGGTCATCCCGCTTAAATACCCAATATTATAGGTCAATAAGCTAAAAACAGAATCATTTTTAACTGAATTATCTATATTTGTTTGAATAATTTTATCATATTCTTCTAAAGGATACACATTTGACGAAGCCCAAAAAAAGAAGCCAACAAATGCAATGGGCAGAGATAAAATGATACTGATTAAAATTTTAAAGAAACGTTTCATCTGTTTAAATTTTATTTTTTAGCGGTAACAGCTGCTGTTCGCCATTAATCATTGCTGTGTGTAACAAAATTTGTTATGGCTCGGTTCATCTGTTTATATTTTATTTTTTATTGGTACAGCTGCTGCCTGCCTGCCCACT
>JACUUQ010000136.1 GCA_014859175.1 Lutibacter sp.
GCTCAAAGTTTGAGTCCGCTCTGAAAAGCTACTTTTGCTAAAAATTAGTTTTTTTTCATTATTTTAGATTATTGATTTTCAGCAACTTATCCCTTTGGGGTAGGGGTAAAAAGTTGTTGAAAATTTAATATCGGAGTTATCGGAGTTGATTCAATTTTTAAAAAATAAAAATAATTAAATAAATGAAAAAATCAATTTTAATATTCGCGGCAATCTTTTCTTTTGCCATCTTATTTACTGCGTGTAAGGAAACCAAAAAGGAAGAGGTTAAGGAAGAAGTAAAGATAGAAAGCCACGAAGGCCATGACCATGAAGAAGGAGAAATGACTTCTGGTGTTTATCAATGTCCGATGGATTGCGAAAAAGGAAAAACCTATGAAGTCCTTGGAACTTGTACGGTTTGTAAAATGGATTTAAAAGAAATAGCCAATGAAACTGCACATGTTGAAGGATGCGAATGTGTTGCTAGTGGAGCATGTAAATGTGAAGAAGGAAAGAGCATTTGTAAAGCGGAAATGGTATCAAATTTAAAAGAAACCGCTAAGTGTGGATCTGGAAAATATGCTTGTAAAGCGTAATATTTCCTCAAATTACTGCAAATAAAAAGCCGCTTAACAAAAATTAAGCGGCTTTTTATTTGCATTTATAAAATTTTACATCATTCCGCCCATTCCGCCGCCCATTGGAGGCATTCCGACAGCTGATTCTTCTTTTATTTCAATCAATGTGCAAGCTGTAGTTAAAATCATACCCGCCACAGATGCTGCATTTTCCAAAGCAATTCTTGTCACTTTAGTTGGGTCAATAATACCGGCTTTCAACATTTTTGTATATTCACCAGTTTTGGCATTGTAGCCAAAGTCGCCTTTTCCTTCAATAACTTTTGCAACAACCACAGAACCTTCACCCCCCGTATTTTCAACAATTTGACGCAATGGCTCTTCAATGGCCCTGTCTAAAATTTTGATGCCTGTTAATTCATCTAAATTTTTAGTAGTTAAAGATTTTAGCACCTCTTTGGTTCTTACCAAAGCAACGCCACCACCGGCAACGATACCTTCTTCAACAGCGGCACGTGTTGCGTGCAAGGCATCATCAACGCGGTCTTTCTTTTCTTTCATTTCAACTTCACTGGCTGCGCCTACATATAAAACTGCAACGCCTCCTGACAATTTGGCCAAACGTTCCTGTAATTTTTCTTTGTCGTAATCGGATGTTGTGGTTTCAATTTGCGCTTTAATTTGTGCTACCCTATCTTTTATGTCATTCGCATTTCCAGATCCATTAACAATAGTGGTATTGTCTTTGTCAATGGTAATTCTTTCCGCAGTGCCCAATAAATCAATAGTGGTATTTTCTAAAGTCAGTCCTCTTTCTTCAGAAATTACGGTTCCGCCAGTTAAAATAGCGATATCTTCCAACATTGCTTTTCTTCTGTCACCAAAACCAGGGGCTTTTACGGCGGCTATTTTTAACGCACCGCGTAATTTGTTCATCACCAAAGTTGCCAAAGCTTCTCCTTCTACATCTTCAGCAATAATTAACAACGGTTTTCCGCTTTGGGCAACCGGCTCTAAAATTGGCAATAAATCCTTTAGGTTTGTTATTTTCTTTTCAAATAAAAGAATGTAAGGATTTTCCAAATCAGTCAACATTTTTTCTGCATTTGTAACAAAATATGGAGAAAGATAGCCTCTGTCAAATTGCATTCCCTCAACAATATCAACATAAGTTGAAGTTCCTTTTGCTTCTTCAACGGTGATAACACCTTCTTTACCCACTTTTTTAAATGCCTGGGCAATCAATTCACCAATCGTTTCATCGTTATTCGCTGAGATTGAAGCGACTTGTTTTATTTTATCTGAATTGTTGCCAACTTCCTGTGATTGTTTCTTCAAATCTTCAACAATAGCCGCTACAGCTTTGTCAATTCCGCGTTTTAAATCTAACGGATTAGCTCCTGCAGCCACATTTTTCAGTCCTTCTTTTACAATGGCTTGCGCCAAAACTGTTGCGGTTGTTGTTCCGTCACCTGCCAAATCACTGGTTCTTGAAGCAACTTCTTTCACCATTTGAGCGCCCATATTTTCTAATGGATCTTCCAACTCAATTTCTTTGGCAACAGTAACGCCATCTTTAGTAATCACAGGTCCGCCAAATGATTTTCCTATCACTACATTTCTTCCTTTTGGACCTAAAGTCACTTTTACCGCATTTGCCAATGCATCAACACCGCGTTTTAATCCGTCGCGTGCTTCTATATCAAAAATTATTTTTTTTGCCATTTTTATTTTTTTTAATTTATTATAACCTTTGAACGGACAGGTCGCGACCTGTCCCTGCTATTTATTTTTAAACTATTGCCAAGATATCACTTTCTCTCATAATCAAATATTCAGTGCCATCGATAACAAGCTCGTTACCAGCGTATTTGCCGAATAATACGGTATCGCCAACTTTTACGGTCATTGGTTCATCTTTTAATCCGTTGCCAATTGCCGTCACAGTTCCTTTTTGTTGTTTTTCTTTGGCTGAATCTGGAATAATCAGTCCGGAAGCGGTTGTTTTTTCAGCCGGTAACGGTTTTACCAGTACTCTGTCTGCTAATGGTTTAATATTTAGTTCATTCATTTTTAATTTATTTTAAAAATTATTAATTCTTTGGATAAAGATTCCAAAATTGTGCCAATTCAATAAAACTGACAAATGTGTTTCTAAAGGGATAAGCAGAAATATAAAAATGCCAACGTGTCATCTACATTGGCATTTTTAAAGAAATATTTTCAGTAAAATTATTTTACACTATCTTGAACAGGTGCTGAAGTCACTGGTTGTGCCGGTGCATCCTGAACTTCACGATTTTGGATAGTGTTTTCAATTTCTGAGCTTGTGACAACAACAGTTGCTTTTGGTGCAGCAAAATTTGACAACAAAATTAAGGCAAGCAATACAATTGAAAGTGTCCAAGTACTTTTATCCAAAAAGTTTGTTGTGTTTTGAACGCCTCCTAAAGCTTGTGTTCCGCCGCCGCCAAAAGAAGATGACAATCCTCCGCCTTTTGGATTTTGAACCATAATGATTAATATGAGCAAAAATGCTACGATCATAATCAGAACTAAAAATAATGTATATGTCATGACTTATTTTTTTGTAATTTTTTTATTGCTTTAATTCGGTCTGCAAAGAAACCACTTTTTTCTGGATATTTCAAAATTAAAATGCGATAAGCTTTTATAGCATTTTCATATTTTTTTTGTTCAAGATAAACCTTCGCCAGCGTCTCCGTCATCAAACTTTCATTTTCTGCGGAACTCTCAGTAATTACGTCTAAATTTATGGCGTTTTTGTCAACCGGTTTTATTTTTGGGTTTAACTCAATAAACCTGTCTATTAAGTTAAATTTTTCTTCAATTTTTTCAATTTTACGCGATGGAATTTCTTCTCTTTTAATTGGTTTTTGTGCGATTAATTGCATCCATTCGTTAAAGGAATGTGGCTCTGAACTTACAAATTGCAGCGGTTTTCCTATTTCCAGCACATCTGCTTCATTCTCAACTTCATCATTTTTAACAGAAATAACCTCAGTTTTTGTATTTTTATTGGAAACGGAATCCGTAATTTTTTTATGGAGCACTTTAACATCTTCGGCATCAATTACTTCAATTTCTTCTAAGGTATTTGACGGTGTTTCTGATTTTGCAATAAATATAGGTGAAGTGATAAAATCAAAAAGCACTTTTCTGTCGATGGTATAGGCCGCAGTTTTTTTTAATGTTTGGTTGTATTTAAAGCTGTTTGTTTTATTTAGCCCTTTAAGCTGAATTGCCCTGACCGACTGGAAATACGGAAATTCTGCAATAACCTCATCCAAGGCATGCGTTTTTGGCGCATCAATATTTTCTGGATATTCCAATAAATAGGAGAATTCAGCGCTGTTCATAGTTTACCATTTTGCCACAGAAGCATTAAAAATATCTTGTGTGATTCGCTCAAGAATTTCATTGAAAGCATCGTCTAAAATGCCGCCGGTTAATTGCGCATTTGCATCATAATCATAATAGTGTGAAAAGGAACGTTCAAAATTGTCTTCTTCAAGTTTGTTGTTGTAAAAGCGAACATTTACTGTAATTGTAAGTCGGTTTTGCGCAGCTGTTTGCTCAGCGGTGGCGGTCATTGGATTAATTCTGTAGCCTGTAATTTCACCTTCAAACTGCAAATCTCCTCCCGATTTCACCAAACTTAAATTTGTTTGCTGTAAAAATAAATCTTGTAAACGAACCGTAAAAGCCTGACTTAAAGTGGGCTCAACCAAGATGGCGTTGTTAGGGAAATAGTCAATTTGAATTGTTTTTACGTCCGACTTTATGTTAGTGCCTGTAAATGAATAGATTCCGCAACTTTGTGTGGTGAAAATCAGCAGCAATAATAAAAGGTAACTAATTTTTTTCATTCTACAGTTTTGAAGTTGTTTAAGGCTTTGAAAATTAAGTTCAAAGTTAATATTTTAATTATAGATTGTAATGTTTTATTTTTCGATATAATGTTCTTTCCGAAATTCCCAATTCTTTTGCAGCCAGTTTTCGTTTGTTCTTGTTGCGGTCTAGCGATTTTTTTATCAATTCAATTTCTTTGTCTTGAATGGACAAGCTTTCATCAGCATCAATCGTTTCTTCAAAGTCGTAATCGTCATCAGATTCTTTGTATTTTTCATTAATTCTTACCACTTCCACCTGATTATCAGTTTCAGCATCTGAAACTTCTTCTTTGTAAATTTTCTGAATTAAATTTTTGTTTTCTTCCTTAACTTTTTCAACGCTGCCGCTTTGCATTAAATCGAGTGTTAATTTTTTCAAATCGTTGATGTCGTTTCGCATATCAAACAAAATCTTGTACATAATTTCTCTTTCTGATGAAAACTCACTGCCAGATTTTTGGTTTGCGATTACCGAAGGCAAATTGGTGCCTTTTGAAGGCAGATACTGTAACAATCGTTCAGAGGAAATCAATCTGTTTTCTTCAACTACAGAAATTTCTTCAGCAATATTGCGCAACTGGCGAATATTTCCGGGGAAACCATAATTTTCCAAAACCTTTACGGCGTTGTCGGAAAGTTTAACCGGTGGCATTTTATATTTTTGGGCAAAATCCGAAGCGAATTTTCTAAACAACAAATGAATATCGCCAACACGTTCACGCAACGGCGGCAAATTTATTTCAATGGTGCTTAAACGATAATATAAATCTTCCCTAAATTTTCCTTTACTGATGGCATCCTGCATATTTATGTTGGTTGCGGCAACAATGCGCACATTGGTTTTTTGCGTTTGCGACGAACCCACTTTTATAAACTCGCCATTTTCCAATACACGTAACAACCTAACCTGCGTGGTTAAAGGCAATTCACCAACTTCATCCAAAAAAATAGTGCCGCCGTCGGCAACTTCAAAATAACCGCTGCGCGAAGCGATGGCTCCTGTAAACGAACCTTTTTCGTGGCCAAATAATTCGCTGTCAATCGTTCCTTCCGGAATTGCGCCACAGTTAACGGCAATGTATTTTGCGTGTTTTCTGTGCGATAAATGATGGATTATTTTTGGAATACTTTCTTTACCAACGCCGCTTTCTCCGGTAACCAATACCGAAATATCAGTCGGTGCAACCCGAATTGCTTTTTCAAGTGCCCGGTTTAGGTGTGGGTCGTTTCCAATAATTTCAAAACGTTGTTTTATGGCTTGCAATGATTCCATGAATTAAATTCTTTTTCCTATTAGCGTGGCAGATGTGCAATCTTCAATATAAACATTTACGAGATCGCCCAATTTTTCATCTCCTTTAGGGAAAACAATCACCGCATTTTGCGAATTTCTGCCTTTCCAATGGGAATCCGATTTTTTTGAGGCTCCTTCAATCAATACTTCAACCGTTTGACCAACAAATTTTTCGGTATGGTACAAACTGTGTTTTTGTTGCAGCAATATAATTTCTGCAAGTCGTCTTTTCTTTACGTCAAAAGGAACATCATCTTCCATTTTTTTCGCTGCCAATGTTCCCGGACGTTCAGAATAGGCGAACATAAATCCGAAATCATATTTCACATATTCCATCAAACTCAAGGTTTCCTGATGTTCTTCTTCCGTTTCTCCACAGAAACCGGTCATTATATCTTGCGACAAACCACAATCAGGAATAATTTTTCTGATGTTGTCAATCAATGCAATATATTCCTCGCGAGTATGCTGGCGATTCATTCTTTTCAACACCGATGTGCTGCCCGATTGAACAGGCAAATGAATATAATTGCAGATATTTTCGTGTTTTGCCATCGTATAAATTACATCCAAATTCATGTCTTGCGGATTTGAAGTAGAAAAGCGAATCCTCATTTTAGGAAAAGCAGTTGCCACCATATCCAACAATTGTGAAAAGTCCACTGCTGTTGCTTGCGCAATTTCAGAAGCATTTTTAAAATCTTTTTTCAATCCGCCGCCATACCAAAGATAACTGTCAACATTTTGGCCCAAAAGGGTTATTTCTTTATAGTTTTTATCGCTTAAATCCTTTATTTCTTCTAAAATACTTTTAGGTTCACGGCTTCTTTCGCGTCCGCGTGTAAAAGGCACCACGCAAAATGTGCACATATTGTCGCAGCCTCTTGTGATGGAAACAAAAGCGGAAACGCCGTTGCTGTTTAGGCGCACCGGCGAAACATCGCCATAGGTTTCTTCTTTTGATAAAATTACATTTACGGCATCACGGCCGGCATTTATTTCTTCCAGCAAATTCGGTAAATCTCTGTAAGCATCAGGCCCAACAACCAAATCAACAATTTTTTCTTCCTCTAAAAATTTGGCTTTCAAACGCTCGGCCATACAGCCCAAAACACCCACTTTCATAGCAGGATTTATTTTTTTTACCGCATTGTATTTTTCTAAACGTTTGCGTACAGTTTGCTCAGCTTTTTCTCTAATAGAGCAAGTATTTACCAAAACCAAGTCGGCTTCTTCCAATAAATGCGTGGTGTTATATCCTTGTTTTGAAAGAATGGAAGCGACTATTTCACTGTCGTTAAAGTTCATGGAACAGCCATAACTTTCTATATATAATTTTTTGGAATTTTCTTCAATTTGCTCCGTTAACAGCGGTTGCCCTTGATTTTTTTCTGCGATAATCTTTTCGTTTCCCATAATTTTTTATTGGACGGCAAAGATATAACCAATTTTTTAAAAATATGACAGATTGGCAGAATTTTAACAATGAATTAAAGCTCAAAAAGTAGCGTTTTTTAAGGTTATTATTCATATTAAAAAAATTCTATATACTTTTGCAATCCAAAACCCTAATTAGATTAAGAAGTTTTTTTTGAAGTGGAAAATGAAACGAGCATAACAAATTTTGATACACAAAGGAATGATTAATGGCGAACAGCAGCTGTTACCGCTAAAAAATAAAATTTAAAC
>JACUUQ010000345.1 GCA_014859175.1 Lutibacter sp.
GAAGTAACCAGTGAAACCTGCCCAAATAAAGACAACGGAAAAATCTCAATTTCAGCCGCAGCAACACATAGCTATATTGCGGAAATTAGCGGAATTTCAACAGATGGCACAACACCTATTGCCATACCAAATAAAACTTTTACAAATAGTTTGCTCCTTGACAATTTACAGCCGGGGGTTTACACCATTTGCATTTCAGTTTCAGGCGAATCTTTTGAACAATGTTTTGAAATTAAGGTGATAGCAGGAGAAGAGATTTTAGCCGAAGCCAACGTAACTTTTGCCAAAGCGGCCGTTGTAATTAAAAAAGGAACAGCGCCTTATGCAGTTTATGTAAACGGACAAGAAACTTTTAAAACCAATTCGCCGCAATTTGAGGTTGACGTAAAAAACGGAGATTTGCTTGAGGTTAAAACAGCCAAATCTTGTGAAGGCGTATTCTCGAAAAACATTGAATTTTTCAATGAAATTATCGCCTATCCAAATCCAACCCAAGGCACTTTTGAAATTGCGGTTCCAACAACGCAAACAGAGGTTACAGTTGAGTTATATACCATAAATTCACAACTGATTTCAACAAAAAAATATCCGGTTGTTTACGGAAAAGTGCAGTTAAACCTCGAGCACAAACCAACAGGAATATATATTGCAAAAGTGCTTTTAGACCAACCGGTAACCCTGAAAATTATAAAACAATAAATCGATGAAAAATTTTATATTTATAGCAGCATTAAGTATTAGTTTATGGTCTTGTGGCGGCGGCGGCGGCGGTGGCGGAGAACAGCCAGCACCTCCACCGGTTGTAAACACCCCGCCAACCGCCCCAACATTGGTTTATCCCACCAATAATTTATTATGCATAGACAATGTGCTCGATTTTCAATGGAATGCTTCAACTGATGCTGAAGGTGGTGCCATAACCTATCAAATAGAGGTTTCCAAAAATGCGCAGTTTACACAATTGGTTCATAACATAACGTCAACCAGTACCAATAGAACGCTTACTATGGAAAAGGGAATTGCCTATTATTGGAGGGCAAAAGCAACGGACAATAAAAATGCGTCAAGCAGTTATTCGGCAACCAACCAATTTTATACAGAAGGCTTGGGCATTGTAAACCATTTACCGTTTTCACCAATTTTAACAAGCCCTGCCTTGAATGACTTGGTTCACGACGCGCCAAAAACATTGGCACTAACCTGGAGTGCAAGTGATGTTGACGCAAGTGACATTTTAACGTATGATGTATATTTTGGCACTGCAAATCCGCCAACAGAAATTGTTTCAGCAAATCAAA
>JACUUQ010000137.1 GCA_014859175.1 Lutibacter sp.
AAAATGAACTTAACCTAAAACAGTCTAATTTTTATCAAATTTAGACTGTTTTTTTTATAAATGATAAAAATAAAATGTCTTTCTTACCTGTAAATTTGAGTATTACTTAACTTTAGGCTCTCATTTTCTATAATAACTATTTGCTTTTCAATATCGCATACAAGCCAAAAGAAGCCAACCAATGGGCGCCTGCATATTCGCCGGAGTCCATTTTTTCGTAGCTGTGCTGAAAATGTTTGTTTGCCAAATTGATCATTTGGTTGTTATCCAAAGCCTTGCCAATTTCATACAAACACCAGGCACGGCTAAAATTCAAACCATCTAAATGCGCCAATTTACCGTCGGAGCGGTCGGTAACCTCGGCAACTTCCAAATACTTGGCCGGATTGTTTCTGAAATCGGGCAAAAAAGCATCGAACCAAACTATAAATTCATCTTTTGGCAGCACTTTCAGCATCAAAGACGCTTCCTGCAAACAAGGCGACAAAAAATCGAATCCTCCAGGTTCCCAGGTTATCGGACAACCTTGGTCATTCATATAATACACTTTTGCCTTTTCGGTAATCATCATTGCCAATTCAGGCGAATATTTTTTGGCGTAATCCAAGGCCAATGACAATCCGAAAGCGGTGTTTGAGTGTTCTCCTACACGAATTGGATAATTTAGTTTTGGCAAAAATTCCATGTATTTTATTTCAATGAGTTCCACCAAAGGTTTTAAATCTGCGTACATCAACTTGGCCTCCGGGTTGTCCCAATCCTGCAAAGTTTCAGCAACTTTCAACAGCCAGGCCCAGCCGTAAGTGCGTTCAAAATTTTTATTGTGCTCATCATCAAAATAATCAATTTCCTTTACAATATTTTCTTTGGTGATGGTGGATTTGAGCTTTTTTAAAATGGCTTCATTGTGCTCAAAACTGGGCAATTCTTTCATAATATTGAGCAAAGTCCAATGTCCGTGAACCGATGAATGCCAATCGAAACAGCCATAAAATGTAGGATGAAGTTCAGAAGGTTCTTTCAAATAGGATTTATTGCCCAAAACCTGTCCCAAATTATTTGGATATTCCTGATTGATACATTCGAAGGCAAAATGGTATAAATAATTGGCACTTTTATCGTTTAATTCAGGCTTTAAATAAACAGTTTCATCCGCAAATTCAGCTACTTCTTTTTGTTTTTCTTTGCAGGAGAAAAATACATTCGCCAAAAAAATTAAAATAATTAGTTTTTTCATCTGTTTAAATTTTATTTTTTATTGGTACAGCTGCAGTTCGCCATTAATCATTTCCTTGTGTATCAAAATTTGTTATGCTCGTTTCATATTTATAATTTGATGTTGGTTTTTATGATGGTGGCGTCATTCAGCACAAATGGCATAGGCATCATTATCTCGCTTCTTCGCGTAATTTTGAACTGCGGATTGGTAAACAAATCATATTTGGCTTCCAGCACATCAATATCTATCACCTGGCTTTTATCGACCACAAACGCAATTTCTAAAATTTCATCTTTACTGGTTCTGTAAAAATTCATAATGGTGCCTTTTCCCACAGAAAACACAAATTCAGCTTTTGTTTCGTTTTTCAAAGGTTCCATATTTACCATAAACGATTTAAACTGAATGGGTGTTTTGGCCAAAAGCTCAATTTTATTGGCATTTCTGGGTGATTCAATGCGCAAAACCAGTTTCCTGTCGGCGCCACTAATCGTGTCTTCAACTATTGAAATTACGGGCTTTTCCAGATTTACAATTTCAGCTTTTGTGTGCAGTTGAATGTTCGTTCTGTATTTGCTGGCAGTTGTATTTTCGTCGTAACCTCCTTTTGTTGGATTTTCGCCTAAAAATTGTTTTGTAAAATCATCAGTGTCTGTATTATAACTCGCCCAATAGGCTTCATTTTTATTGCTGTCGAAAACATACAAAACACTGTTGGGCTTTTTTCGGTCAATGCTGTAAGATGAAAACACGGAAGCCGAAATCAAGGCCATCAAACCCATCAACAAAAACACCAGACTTAACTTTTTATGATTTTTATATTGCTGAAAAACCGGAACCATAAATCCGAATAACAACACGGTAAACACCGCCGAAATCACCAACATTTTAAGTCCGAGCCCAACCGGCAACATTTTCACCAAAGGCGCAAATATGATGAGCACCGGAATGCTGAACAGCGTAAAAAGCAACATGGTGTTTACTTTGGAAACAGAGAATTGCGCGATAAAAAGGATAACCAACAAAATGACTGCCGGAAGTATAAAAAACCCGGCTCCCGGCAAATAAAACGCCACAAAACCGTTAATCATCAGCCAGAAAAATAAAGGCGCAACCATCAAATCCTGTTTGCTTCTTTTTGCGAAGTATCCTTTATAAAACCAAAAACACAGCGCAACTGTCAGCGACACAAATGCAGCAATATAATAATAACCGTTATAGGTAAAACCGTGTAAAATATCATTGTATTGCGGGTGGATTTTTAACAACAATCTCCATCCAAAAAATGCCAGTGCAGCCGATGCTAACATAGAAAAGGTAAACGGAACAAATCCCTTTGTGATACCTTCAACAGTTAATTTCCTTTTTAATACGCCCATAAAAAGCACCAACAAAAACAACACAGCGCAAACAATAAACATAGGAATTACCCAAGAAAACGGATAAAACACCAAACCGAAATAAGGAAAATTAAAATACACATAATCCGTCTCCGATTTTAAATTTTCTAGGTCTGCATCAGCAAAATAATTGAGTGTTGCCATAAAATACGAAGCCTGATGATTAAACGTACTCATGTCCATTCGTTCATAGGAATCCTGAACGGTGTGGTAATCGAAATGGTCATCAATAAAGGCAAAATTATAGCCGTCAATATTTGCGCCTTCCCTAAAAACCGTTAAATCGGTATCATTTGGCAACATTTTGTAAATGCTGTACATTAATGAATTGGCCACCGGATAATCAGTTTTTGCCTGCTTAAAAGCTTCAATTAATTTTTTGTTTCCGCCGTTTGTTTCCAACAACATATAGCTTGGGCCGCCGCTTCCGCGCGCTTCAAAATTCAACACCAATCCAACGTCTTTTGCCCAGAGATGATGGTTCACAAAGGCATTTGCTCCCAAAAGCCCTAATTCTTCAGCATCGGAAATGCAAATAATGATGTCGTTTTTTGGGATTTCCTTTTTCGCCAAAAAAGCGCGAACGCCTTCCAAAATAACAACCACGCCGCTTCCGGCATCGCTTGCGCCAAGCGAAGAATGCAGATTGGAATCGTAATGCGAAAGCAATAACAATGCTTTTCCGTTTCCGCTTCCCTTAATGCGCGCCAAAATATTTTTGATTTTTGTGGCCGCTCCCCATTTATTGTTCACCGCCATTTGTTCCTGAATTTCAACGGGCAATCCCAATTTTTCCAATTCGGAGACAAGGTAGTTTTTTACAACCTCATGTTCCGCCGAACCTGTAAAATGCGGTTCTTTGGTAATTTCTTTTAATTGCAGCAATGCATTATCGGCAGAAAACTCAGTTAACGAACTGTTTTTTTTAATTTTTGCCGAAGGCGACAAAGAATAAAAACTGTAAAAAATTGTGAGAAGAATAATGGTTATTGAGACAATTTGGTAGTATTTTTTATTAATCATAATTTGTAAATTCAATTTTTTAAATTTAAGTTTTTTTTTAGATTATCAAAAAAATAAATTGCCAATCCGTTAAATTATTTCAAAGTAATTAACAAATTATTAAAACATACGTAACATCAATTTTTTTTTAATCTTTTATATTTGCCAAATATTTTATATCACCCTCTTATGGACAGAAGAAAATTTTTTAGAAACGGTTCGCTTTTCGCGCTTGGGACTTCCCTGTTAAATCCTTTTGATATTGCTGCTTCTTCGCTGGATTTTGATGACAGAAAAAGCAATAAAAAAGCCAAAAATATTATTGTGATCGTAAGTGATGGAATGAGTTCCGGAACCTTAAATATGACCGATATTTACCTTTCCAGAAAAACTGGAAAAGGAAGCAATTGGCTGCAATTGTATAAAGACAATCGCGTAAATCGCGCGTTAATGGATATGGCTTCGGCAAATTCCATCGTAACCGATTCGGCAGCGGCAAGCTCTTCTTGGGGCGGCGGCCATAGAATAAACAATGGCGCCTTAAATATTGGCGTTAACGGAGAAGCGCATTTACCTATTTGGCAAAAGTTTAAAAAAGCCGGTAAAATGGCTGGCTGCGTAACCACCGTTCCTGTTACGCATGCAACGCCGGCAGGATTTTGTATCAACAGTAAAAGACGAAATGACCAAGATTTTATAGCCGAAGAATATTTACAACAGGGATTTGACGTAATGATGGGCGGCGGAAATAATTATTTCGCTGCTGAACACAGAAAAGACAAACGCGATATGTATCAGGAATTTTCCGATAAAGGATATCAAGTGGTGAAAACAAGAAATGAAATGCTTGAAGCCAAAAGCGGTAAATCCATTTTAGGCGTTTTTTACAATGACGGACTTCCCTATTCCAAAGACAGAGAAAATAATAAAGAACTTACAGAAAAAATTCCGACTTTGGGTGAAATGACCCAAAAAGCGATTGAAATGATGAAAAATCACCCTGAAGGTTTTGTGCTTCAAGTTGAGGCGGGGAAAGTGGATTGGGCGGCGCACGGAAACGATATTGCCGGTTTAATTTACGATCAGGCGGCGCATGATGAAGCCATAAAAGTTGCCATCGATTTTGCTGAAAAAAATAATGACACTTTGGTAATCATCACAACCGACCACGGAAACGCGAATCCAGGAATTATTTATGGCAAAAACGCCAACGACAATTTTGACGCCATACAGAACTATAAACACACCAACGAATGGATTTTAAACGGTTTTGGAAAAGAAACCTCCATTTCACAGATAAAAGAACGCATAGAATACGCCAATAATTTTATGGCAACTGATGAGGAAGCCAAATTAATTTTAAGCTATTACAGCAATTTAAAATCCACTGAAGACGGTTTGTACAATCCAAAACATTTGCCGTTTGAAGCGTTTGCGCAAATCCAAAAAAAACACAATTCCGTAGGCTGGATCAGTATGGACCATTCTGCAGATTATGTGGAATTGGCGATGTTCGGACCGGGAAGCGACTTGTTAAAACCATTTATAAAAAACACCGACCTTCATTATTTAATGTTGGAGGCCGCCGAAGTGGAAAATAAGTTTTAACCGGGTTTGTATTCTGGTTTGTGCGACGTAAAAATCTCCGATTTTTACACTATGCGATATTTTTATTGAATGTTTGTCGGTTTTTACTAAATCCGATTTGAGCATAAATAAAATACGGAGTTGCCAGTGGTAATTTATAATCTAAATATCCAAGGATAATTTCAAATTTCCGCAGAGCCCATCTTTTATAATTCTCATAAGTGTGGAAAGTCTAATGTCACTTGCATTATTTTCAATTCTTGAAATATAATTTTTGGTGGTCCCAACCTTATCGGCAAGTTCTTCTTGAGTCAAATGTTGTCTTTTTCGAGCTTCCTGGATTAAAACTCCAGTTTTAAAAGTTTCAAACTCTTCTTCAAATTTATCTCTAGTTTCTGATCCAACATTACCATAATTTTCGGTAAGATGTGTATCGAATGATTTAATATTTTATTTGTTTTCATAACACTCGGTTTTTAGCTTTTCAGCGCTGTTGATTTGATTTTTCGGAGTTTTTTGCGTTTTTTTAAAATGCGGTTAATAAAATTATAAGGTTTCCATCATCGAAGAAACAGAATATTCTAAAAATTCCATTTCATTCGGAAATTCTTATTTCCCAAAGCCCATAAGTGTTAGTAAGATGTTTCAGCTATTTTTCAGGAACAATTTTCATTGTTTGAATTAGAAGAATAGTCCAAACTATCTTTTTTCTTACAACTAAAGGTTGTTTTTTGCAGAAATGAGAAAAGTAATCTTTATAAATTCCTGCCTCACGTTTATAGTTGCTCAATTTATTGAGCGTTAAATTTTAACAAAGTCACCTAAACGGGTAACATTTTCCAAATTAATTTATAATTTTTATAGTAACACTCGATTGCAATGGAAAGTATCTGGCTCTTGGCTGTGCTGGTATGGTTACAATTGTGATTATCTGGCGAGTATTGCTTTACACCTAAAACAATCAATCAAAAAAAGTAAAGTTTTTGTAAAAATCTTTCCACGCGCTCCAAACTGCCACATAAGCAAACTTTGGTTTTTCTAAAACAGTGCCGTTTATTCCCCTTCCCAAAATATCATATTTTATGCCACTTTTATGCCTTAACACAAACGGAAAATCATTGTCAATGTTTGTGTAATCTTCAAAATCATCAACTTTAAAAGCATTAATAATGTGTTTGGAGGCATCGCCATAAACAATATATTTTTGGGACTGAATAGTCACGTTTAGGGTAACTTTATCTGAAAAATTACTATATCTAAAAATTCTGATATTGTTAAAGTCATTTAAAATCCCATATACAATTTCATTTGAAGCGGGGGAATTCTGGCTCTAACTGCTGTCATTTCCTTCTAAAGGAACTTCTTTGGTGGAAAACAAATCGACAGACACCACTTTGGCGTTTGTAAAATATAGCCTTACCGTTTTCCAAGTGGTTTCAACAACAGGAATGGTATTAAATCTCACATTTTCTTTGGGACCTTTTATGCCTTTTATCAACATTTGTGACCAAATAGTTTCTGTTTTATCATCCCAGGGAGTTTGGTTATCTTTAAAAAGAAATCCCGAAGCCCTAAAAATTTCATCCCTTGTAAAGGCAAGCGTACTTTTAGTTATTGGGCAGTAGGTAAAGGCACACTTCTGTCCCTGAAACTCATCGTTTATAATTTCATTGCACTGTAAAAGGATGCGGATATACATGTACTTCAGCGCCAAAATTAACAATTCCAACCAAGGTGCCGTCACTTAAATTGACTTTTGAAACAGGGTTAAATTCAGGATTTAACGCCAATGGGAATAAATTTAATGAACCGGTTAAATCTTTATCAATATTGTTGCCAATTTCTTGGTTATCATTATCAGAATCGTCGTTTGAACAGCTAACATACATTAAAATCAGTACAATAAAAGTCAGTCGTTTCATGGGAAGTATTTTTGAGTCTGTCGAAAAATTTCCCCATACCATACTTAAACAATATTGCTATTTAAAGTTTAATTCTAATAAGTAAAGCACTTTTTATTTATATTTTTTGGGCGTTCCCCGCCGAAAAGGCGGGTCGGGCTTTCCGTTGCAATCTTTTTTAATTCGCCTACCGGCGAATCAAAAAAGGATTTTCACTATAA
>JACUUQ010000138.1 GCA_014859175.1 Lutibacter sp.
TCTCAAGAAACAATAAAGGCGCTTTGGTTTACACTTCGCTGCTTACTGCCTCCAAGAAAATAAACGTCTCCAAAGATGAAGAATATTGGCAAATAGTGTTGTTTGGTGACGCAGTTGTGTTTCGTTCCTTTCTAAACATCCATATTTATAAAGACTTAAAAATCACTTCACACAATTTGTCTTCTACCATTATGTCTTGCGATGTTGTGAACAATAAACTATATGTTTCAACTTTAGATAACGGAATTTTTGTGCTGGAAAATCAACAGTTAAATCCTTTCTTTTATGCTGAAAAATTAAAATTTGCGAAGATTATTTCAGTAACAGCAAAAAACAAAAGCCAATTTTTAATAAACACCGAGTTGGGAGGTTCATATTTATTGGATAATAACAAAATTACTTCTTGGGAAACTCCCGTAAATTCTGCCATTAAAAAACACTATCTCAATAAATTTTCACAATTGCCCAATGGCAATATGCTTTTTGGCACCATAAAAAACGGAATTTATATTACGGATAATTCCGGTAACATCCTATTTAACATCAACAAAGAAATAGGTCTTATAAACAATACCGTATTGGGGCAATTTGTATCCGAAAATAACGAGCTTTGGTTGGGATTGGACAACGGAATTGCTTTTGTTGATTTGAATACGCCCAATTATTTTTACAACGACATTTCAGGCAAACTTGGCGCGGTGTATGACATTATCCGTTATAAAAACACCATTTATATTGGCAGCAATACCGGTTTGTATTTTATTGATGCCGAAGGCAAATTACAATTTATTGAAGGTTCTCAAGGACAGGTTTGGGACTTAAAAGAAATAGACGGCGATTTGTTTTGCGGACATAATAATGGCACTTATTTGGTTAAAAACAATACTTTACAACTCATTTCTGGTTACACAGGCGGCTGGGTAATCAATAAAGTTCCTGAGCAAAAAAATACTTATGTTCAGGGAACTTATGCCGGTTTGGTGAGCTTTAAAAAAATAAATGGGGAATGGCAGGTAAAACACTTGGGGAAAACCACCATCCCTGCCCGATTTCTGGTTTTTGAAGATGAGCACACTGCCTGGATTTCCCACGCCAACAAAGGATTGTACCGCGTTAAGTTTGATGCAAATTATGAGACCATCACTGAAATTAAAGACTACAATAAAAAAGGACTTTGGTCCGATTATTTTGTGCGAATTTACAAACTCAAAAACACCATTGCTTTTCATACCATAAAAGGCTGGCAAAACTATGAATCATTAATCGACAGTATTGTGCCCCACAATTTATTAAATGACAAAATAGGCAAAGAAAGCTACATCATTTCCGAAGAAAACATTCCTGAAATCGCCTATAAAACTGAAAATACCATAACTTTTGGATCCCTTTTAAATGAAACTGAAAACATTTTAATTCCGAATAAATTCTTCAAAAAGCGGCTCATAACCGGTTATGAAAATATTTCAAAAATAAACGATTCAACTTTTGCACTCAATTTATATGATGGGTTTATGTTTATTGACGCGGCTAAATTTTCAGAAAAAGAAGCATTAAAAACACCGACACTTTCTAAAATAACCATAAATAACCTGGCAATAGCGCTTGACACGAACAAAATTTCACTGCCATTTCGCAACAATTCCATGACAATAGCGGTAAGTTCCCCATTCTCAAAAGACCATATTTTTGAATATAAACTTTCCAGCTTACATTTAAATCCGCCCTGGACAGAGTCTAAAAACGGCATCTTGGAGTTCTCAAACCTTGCCGACGGAACTTATCATTTAGCCATACGAACCGTTGGCCACAACAAAGAAAAATCACCTGTTTTATCATTGGGATTCACCGTTTTATCGCCTTGGTATAAAGGCTCTACAGGATTTATTATTTATGCATTTATATTTCTGCTTGCTTCCATAGTCATTTATTTACTTTATAAAAAGAAGATTAGGAAAGAGCAAAAATTACTGAAATTGATGTATGAAGAAACGCAAAAGAAATTATTGGAAGAAAGAAAACAGGAAAATGAAAAAGAAATTATAAGGCTAAAAAATGAATCCCTTAAAAATGAAATAAAACTCAAAAGCAAACAGTTAGCAAATACTGCGATGACTTTGGTTAAAAAAAATGAAACTCTGTTGCAATTAAAAGACGAGTTACTGTCCAACAAAAACAATTTCACAAATCAGTATTCCTTTAAAAAATTCATAAAACAAATAGACAATTCCATTGAACATGCTGACGGATGGGAACTTTTTGAATACAACTTCAATCAGGTTCACGAAGAATTTTTTCATCAATTAAAATCAAGCTTTCCAACTTTAACCCACAAGGATTTAAAAATCTGCGCCTATTTAAGAATGAATATGAGCAGCAAGGAAATTGCACCGTTACTAAACATATCAATTCGGGGGGTTGAAACAAACCGATATCGGTTAAAAATAAAACTCGGTATCCCAAAAGAAGGCAGTCTTAGAGGTTTTTTGCAAAATTTTAATTAATATAACTGCTTTTTCTTTCCAAATTAGCCAGATAAAACTACGTCACTTCTACTTCAATTATCGTTTTTGTCTTTGTTTTTTAGTATAAAATAAGGCTCGCCGCATTACGTCTTTCAGAAATAAGTTAATATTAAATTTAATATGGCGTAACTAAAGTGTATGCGCATTTTTTAAAATAGAACATAAACCAATTAACTTTAACAATTACTTAACATTAAATTTATTTTAAATGAAAACAAAAATAATTTACGCCTTATTATTCCTTCCTTTCTTAATTTTTGCTCAGGAAAGAACTGTTTCGGGGAAAGTTACTTCATCAGATGGAGTACCTATTCTTTCGGTAAATGTTTTAATAAAAAACACCGCTAAAGGAGTTGTGACTGATTTTGACGGAAATTTCACTATTGCCGCCAATCAAAATGATGTTTTGGTATTTAGCTATATTGGGATGAAACCTAAAGAAATTGTGGTTGGAACGGCTAACATTATTAATGTTGTGCTTGAAGATAGCGCAGAGAGTTTAGAAGAAGTTGTTGTTGTTGGGTATGGCACGGTTCAAAAAAGAGATTTAACTGGATCAATTACCAGCATTAAAGCAGAAGATCTTTTGAAACAACCTGCTTTAACTGCCGCACAATCTTTGCAAGGAAAGGCTTCTGGGGTTCAAATTATTAGCTCGGGCGCGCCGGGAAGTTCGCCAGTTGTGCGCATAAGGGGAACCGGTACCATTTTGGGAGGCCGAAATCCGATTTATGTTGTTGACGGCATCATAACAGACAGAATAGACAATATTAACAGTGATGATATTGTTTCCATGGATATATTAAAAGATGCTTCATCCTTGGCTATTTACGGAAGCAGGGGCGCAAATGGCGTTATTATGGTGACCACAAAATCGGGTAAAGAAGGTAAAATAAAAGTGGATGTTTCCTCCTACTATGGAGCAAAAACTTTACTCAGTAAAGTAAATATGGCCGATGCGGCATCATTCGCCAACTTTTCTAACATTGCTTTTGGCTTCAATCGTTTTTCTGCAAATCCACAATACAACACAGACTGGTTTGATGAAATTACTAGAACCGGTAAAGTCACAAACCATAATATTTCCATAAGCGGCGGAAATGAAAAAACAACTGCATTTTTTAGCGCAAATTATTATGATGAAGAAGGGATTTTAATCGGCAACGATTACAGAAGGCTGAATTTAAGAAATAAGGTTGATTATAACATTTCTTCGAAATTAAAATTTGGGCATAATATCTCTTTGTCTTTAAATCGCGCAACACCCAAGCCTTTTAGCGCATTTACAAACGCCTATAAACAATCGCCTTTGGTGCCTGTTCGTTATGAAGATGGTGTCTTCGCAGGGAAATATGGCGTTCCGTTTGATGATAATGGGGCGCAATACAACAATGTAGGAAATCCGGTTTCCCAATTGGAGTTAAGTAACGAGCTTATAAAAAATTTGGTTATTCAGGGGAATTTTACCGCGGAATATAAAATTATGGACAAATTAAAATTCAACACCAGTTTTGGTATCGAAAGCGGTTATGGAAAATCTTATAACTTCGTCAATAATCTTGAAGCATTTCTTGCCGGTGATCCAAGCAGAGAAAATTCAGATTTTGCTTCAACCAATTTAACTACCTTAACTTCAAGCAAAAGCGATTTTTACCATTGGGTATATGATGCGTTTGTAACATACGATGACACATTCGGGGGAAACCACAATTTTAAATTGGTGCTTGGCACAACCACAGAAAAAGATCAAAACAGCAGTTTACAAGGCTCAAGAAACAATGTTCCAAATGATTCTGATTTGTTTTCACTAAATAATGGTGATGCCGGAACCGATTTTGCAAGCGGCGGAAATTCTGACGTAAAAGCCTTGCGGTCTTATTTTGCGAGAATGAGTTACGACTTTAACCATAAATACTTAGTAACCGCAACTATCAGAAGAGATGGTTCAAGCGTGTTTGCAAACAAAGATAAAAATTGGGGTAATTTTCCTTCTGTTGGTTTGGGATGGGTCATTTCAAAAGAAAGCTTTTTGGAAAATGCGGAATTTTTGAACAATTTAAAATTAAGGGCGAGCTGGGGAGAATTGGGTAACCAAAATATTCCTTTCAATACCTTAACATTTAATTCGGGTCTTGATTATGTGTTGGGTCCAGATCAGCATATCGTACCTGGATCAACCATCACTGCTATCATTGATGACAATGTAAGCTGGGAAGTAACCAAAGAAATTGATTTTGGTGTCGAGTTTGGTTTTCTTAACAACCGTCTTTCCGGAGAAATAGATTATTACAATCGTTTAAACAGAAATGCGATATTGCCAATTAGCTTGCCGCAAGCTTTCGGCGCCAGCGGAGCCACACTTACCCACGCAGGAAAAATCAGAAACAAAGGATTTGAATTTACCTTGAATTGGAAAGACGAAATTAATGATAAATTCAATTATAGCATAGGCGGTAATTTAACCACAAATCAAAATGAATTGGAAAAAATAACCAATCAATTTGCATTTGAGCAAGCTGGTGGATCTATTGACAATGGACAAGTCACTAAATTATTGAGAGAAGGACAGCCTATTGGCAGTTTTTATCTTCTTGAAGTTATAGGAACGGATGAACGCGGTAAATTTATTTATAATGACATAAATAATGATAATGTTATAGATAACAGTGACCGTCAGTTTTTTGGCTCTCCACAACCCGATTTATTTTACGGAATAAATATTGGCTTTACCTATGCCAATTGGGATTTTAATGCAGATGGCTACGGAAACGCAGGAAGTAAAGTTTATAACGGTAAAAAGGCCCAACGCTTTGGGGGTGAAAACATAGAACAAAGTGTTGCCAGCAATATTTTTTCCGCGACTAATACCCAAAATCAACATCCGGCACCTTCAAATGAGGTTCCCCTTTCTTCAACCTACTTTTTAGAAAGTGGCGATTTCTTTAGAATAAATAATATTTCACTGGGCTATACCTTCCCTAAAATATCGGATGGAATTCAGAAAGTAAGAGTCTATGCTTTAGCCCAAAATCCATTCATTATCAAAAGTTTTTCAGGATTTACTCCTGAATTACCCGGCAACGGAGACCCATTAGGCACAACAGGAATCGAATTAAATGCGTATCCTTCTGTTTCCTCTTATTTATTTGGCATTAACATTAATTTTTAAACTTCATTCTTATGAAAAAAAATAAAAATACAGTACTTATAAGTTTGATGCTTTTAGCTTTCTTATCTTGTAATGACAATGACTTTCTTGACGTAAACCCGTCAACAGAAACTCCCGAACAGGCTTTATCAAGCCCAACTGCAGCAACTGAATTGGTGAATGCGGTTTACAATAAATTTTTGAATTGGAACGAAAGTTCATTTGCCTGGAACGGCGTGAGCAGCATAACTTCCGATGATGCCGATAAAGGAAGTGATCCAGGAGATACCGGAGGCGATAAAGACCTCATGGACGCGCTTAGTTTTTCACCAACTTCACTGTCCTTTAATGAAGTTTGGGAAGCAAATTATCAAGGGATCGCCAGAGCAAACCAAGCCCTTAAATTTTTGCCTGATTTAGCGATTGACGAAACGCTTAAAAAAAGACTGATTGGGGAAAGTAAATTTTTAAGAGCGATGTTTTATTTTCGGTTGGGCCAGATGTTTGGAGGCGTTCCGTTAATTAAAAGTGTGCCGAATATTCAAAATCAGGATGATATTAATGCGGCAAATACAAGAGCAACCAGAAAAGAAGTTTATGAATTTATAATTGCCGACTTAACCGAAGCTGCTGCAAATTTGCCAACGCAATATGGTAGTGCAGATCTTGGCAGAGCCACAAAGGGCGCTGCTTTAACCTTGTTGGCTAAAGTAAATATGTATAATTTGGAAGATCCGGATCGTTGGCAAAAAGTTAAAGATTTAACCACCCAAGTAATGGGTTTAGGCTATGATTTAACAGCCAATTATGAGGATATTTGGAAAGAAATTGGTGAAAATAACATTGAGTCTATTTTTGAAATTCAAGCGAGAGGCGAAACTCCCAACAAAGGTGTTGAAGGCTATTTTGTAAGTCAGGGTGCACGTGGTGCCGGTGGCTGGGGCTGGGGATTCAATACCCCAACCCAAGATTTAGCGGATGCTTATGAAGCAAATGATACCCGAAGGGATGCCACCATTATTTTTAGGGGAGAAACCTTGTGGGATGGTCTTTTAGTCGCCAATACCGTTTCAAACCCAATGTACAACCAAAAAGCTTATGTGAGCAAAACTGCTGAAACTTTTAATGGAAACGACTGGGAATCAAATAAAAACATCCGTATTTTAAGATATGCCGAAGTGCTTTTAATGAATGCGGAAGCTGCCATAGAAGTTGGCGGTGATGCAGCAACGCCATTAAACAGGGTTAGAAACAGGGCTGGTTTAAGCAATGCGGCTGTTGTAGATAAAACGGCAGTTTGGAAGGAACGCAGGGTTGAACTTGCTTTTGAACACGATCGATATTTCGATTTGGTGCGTCAAGGAAGAGCCGGCGCTGTACTTAGAGCCCACGGAAAAAACTTTATTGACGGTAAGCACGAATTATTTCCAATTCCACAAGCCCAGATTGACTTGAGCGGCGGATTGTTGATACAAAACCCAGGATACTAAAAATTTATCAAAAGACTTTTTGCACGGCTGCAAAAGGAATGGTTTTAAATCTGACTTTTAAATTTTGTGCAAAAAGTCTTTTGATTCTATAAAAGGATTTATCCTTTATTGACTATTAGTGCTGGTGCGTTAATTTTTATTTTTTGTTTGCAAGGTATTGATTTATAT
>JACUUQ010000006.1 GCA_014859175.1 Lutibacter sp.
TATTCCTCATAAGAACCCACATAAATTTTATTTTGGTAAACCAACAAAGAGCGAATGGTGGTTTTGTTGGGCATTTCCCACAGGTTCCAATTGATGCCGTCAAACTCCAGAAGTCCGTTGTTATTTGCCACAAATAATTTTCCGTCTGCCGATTTGGAAATGTCCCAATTTTGATTTCCGGCTTTGTATTCATAGAGCGTATAATTATTTAAATAATGCCCATATTGCGCGTGAATAAGCGGAGATATTAAAACCGCAAGCAGCAAACAGAGGGAAAATTTAATGTTATTGGCGAACCTCATAAATAATTTTAAACAACATTATTATTAATGCTAACAAAGCTAGGTAAATATAGCAGAAAAATTATAGTAACCAAGTAAAATGGAACTTTTAGTTAAAAAATTGCTGCATTGATTATGCTGAAAAGCACACATTTATTTTTAAGGCGATTGACCCCAAAATATTTTTTCAAGCCACAAAATAAACACAAAACAAGAACAAATTAAGAAAAGTTTAACAACATGAAATAAGGGAAAAACGATTATAAAACGACATACTGATTATTATTGTTTAATTTTGAAAATTCTTATAAAAGAAAACGAACTTTTAGTATGAACCGAGCATTACAAATTTTGACACATAAAGGAATGATTAATGGCAGGCAGCATCTGTTACCGCTAAAAAATAAAATTTAAACAGATGAAAAAAATATTTTTCCTTCTGGCGTTTTTCACGCTGGTCAATTCAAGTTTTTCCCAAATTCACGACCCGGTAAAGTGGTCAACTTCCGCAGAAAAAATTTCAGATACAGAATACGATTTAATTACGACAGCAACCATTGAAGCAAAATGGCACTTGTATTCGCAAAATGTTCCTGCCGATGGGCCAATACCCACCTCTTTTTTATTTAAAAAAGGTGCTGATTTTAAACTTGTCGGAAAAACTTCTGAAGAAAAGGGTGTTACCGTCCACGACCCTGTTTTTGACATGGAAATTAAGTATTTTGAAAACAAGGCCGTTTTTAAACAGCGCGTTAAAATAAACAATTCAAAAGCTTTTAAAATTTTAGGTGAAGTTGAGTTTATGGTTTGTGACGATGCAAGTTGCTTGCCGCCAACAACAATAGATTTGACATTTTTAATTCCCGAAAATAAAGCAACTGCGGCGATTGCAAATACAGATGAAAGCAAAGAAGTTGCCGTAGATACAACTGACACGATAGAAGTTTCTGAAGCAACTGTTGTTCAAAACAAAGAAGTTGCCAAAGTTATTGCTGCAACAAACAGCAATAAAACATCAAATAAAAGTCTGTTAACCATTTTTATCATTGCCTTCTTTTCCGGATTTGCGGCATTGTTAACGCCCTGTGTTTTTCCTATGATTCCTATGACCGTAAGTTTTTTTACCAAACAAAGCAAAAGCAAGGCCGAAGGAGTAAGGAATGCCATTATCTATGGAATTTCCATTGTGATTATTTATGTGCTTTTGGGCTTGCTGGTAAGCGCCATTTTTGGTGCCGATGCTTTAAATGCGCTTTCCACCAATGTTTGGTTTAACGTAATTTTCTTCTTGTTGCTGGTTGTTTTTGCGGTTTCCTTTTTGGGTGCCTTTGAAATTGTTTTGCCAAGTTCTTGGGGAACAAAAGTAGATGCGCAGGCCGACAGAGGTGGTATCATCGGCATATTTTTTATGGCATTGGCACTCGCCATTGTTTCTTTTTCCTGCACCGGACCTATTGTTGGAACGCTGTTGGTTGAAGCTGCCGCAGGAGGAAACCAGATTGGCCCAATTGTAGGAATGTTAGGGTTTTCATTGGCGTTGGCCATTCCATTTGCTTTGTTTGCCGCTTTTCCCGGCTGGTTAAATTCGTTGCCAAAATCGGGCGGATGGTTAAATACCGTAAAAGTGGTGTTGGGATTTTTGGAATTGGCTTTGGCGTTTAAATTTTTGTCGAATGCCGATTTGGTGTTACAGCTTCATTGGCTGGAAAGAGAGGTTTTCCTGTCGATTTGGATTACCATATTTATGGCCTTGGCATTTTATCTCTTCGGAAAAATTCAATTGCCCCACGATTCTCCTTTAACGCATATTTCAGTGGGAAGGCTAAGTTTGGGAATGCTTTCCTTGGCTTTTGCCATTTATATGATTCCAGGTTTGTGGGGAGCGCCTTTAAATTTAATAAGTGCTTTTCCGCCAGCGCAACATTACAGTGAATCGCCATACGGAGTCGGATTTTCAAGAATGAATAGCGGCATATCTTTCGTTGAAAATATGGAAATACCGGATGGTGCGCATTTAATGCCGCCTCACAATATTTTGGCTTTTAACGATTACGACAAAGGTTTGGCCTACGCTAAAAAAGTAAACAAGCCGGTGATGATTGATTTTACGGGCCATGCTTGCGTAAATTGCCGTAAAATGGAACAAAATGTTTGGCCAAAAGATGAAATTCTGCCAATACTTAAAAACGAGGTGGTTTTAATTTCGTTGTATGTGGATGATAAAAGACCGCTTGCCGATGGCGAAGAAATTGAATCCAAATTGTATCCGGGGAAAAAGTTAAAATATATCGGACAAAAATGGAGCGAATTTCAAATTATAAGGTACGGCGCCAACGCACAGCCATTTTATGTTTTGATGGACCATAACGAGGAAAATTTAACAGAACCGGTTGCCTATACGCCAAATGTGGAGGAATATCACAATTGGCTGAAAAAGGGAATCGCAAATTTTAAATAAACCAATATTTTTCAATAGGGATGCCAACAAAATCAGCAATCGAAAAACAAAGTCAACCTTCTGAACTAGAAACCTATTTTCAACAATTCAGAAAGCATATTGTAGGCGTTGACCAAACTTTTGAGTCTCCTTATGGGCAAAAGAAAATTATTTATACCGATTGGACCGCAAGCGGCAGATTGTACCGGCCCATAGAGGAAAAATTACTGAATGAATTTGGACCCTTTGTGGCCAATACGCATACCGAAACTTCTGTCACAGGTTCGGCAATGACGATGGCGTACCACAAAGCACGGTCCATTATTAAAGCCCACGTAAACGCCTCCAAAGAAGATGTTTTAATCACTTCCGGAACAGGAATGACAGGCGTTGTGAACAAGTTTCAACGTATTTTAGGGCTGCGGGTTTCAGAAAATATCAAAAAATATGCTGCAATTCCCCAAGATATAAAGCCCATTGTGTTCATAACACATATGGAACACCATTCCAACCAAACTTCTTGGCTGGAAACCATTGCCGATGTTGAAATTATTCCTTGTCAGGATTCGGGTTTAATTTGTTTTGACAGCTTTGAAAAGCTCCTGATACAGCATAAAGAAAGGCCTATAAAAATTGCTTCGGTAACGGCTTGTTCCAATGTAACTGGCATTGTGACCGATTATCATAAAATAGCAAAAATAATTCATAATTATGGCGGATTGTGTTTTGTGGATTTTGCCTGTTCGGCGCCTTATGTTGAAATAAATATGCATCCTAAAGATGAGGAAGCCTATTTAGATGCCATTTTCTTTTCCCCACATAAATTTTTAGGCGGTCCGGGATCTTCCGGCGTGTTAATTTTCAACAAAAAATTGTATAAAAACATCGTACCCGACAATCCGGGAGGAGGTACTGTAAATTACACTAATCCTTGGGGAAACCACGATTATATTGATGACATTGAAACCCGTGAAGACGGCGGAACGCCAGGTTTTTTGCAAACCATCAAAATTGCTTTGGCCATTCAGCTGAAAGAAAAAATGGGCGTAAAAAATATTTTGGCACGCGAACATGAACTTATTGATTTGGTATTTGAAAAACTGGCCAAAATTCCGAATCTTCAATTATTGGCCGGACAGCACAAAGACCGACTTGGAATTTTTTCCTTTTTTATTGAAAATGTACATTTTAATTTGGTTGTTAAATTGTTGAACGACCGCTTTGGCGTGCAAACCCGAGGAGGTTGCTCATGCGCAGGAACTTATGGCCATTTTCTGTTGCATGTAGATCAGCAAACTTCAAAAAATATTGAAGAAAAAATCATTGAAGGATGTTTGGTTGAAAGACCGGGATGGATTCGCATGTCCATTCACCCAACAATTACCAATGAAGAAATACTGTATGTTTGCGAAAGCATCAAACAAGTTGCTCAAAATATTGAAGACTGGCGCAATGATTATCAATATGATGCCATAAAAAACGAGTTTACGCATAAAACTGCCCAGCCAACAGAAAATGAATTGGTAAATAATTGGTTCAGCTAATTGTTATTGGGCAACAAATTTTTCTATATTTGGGCTTAAATAATAATTATATTGATGGATAATTTTATGTTCTTTCTTAAAGAAGGGCTTTTTCATGTGCTTGATTGGAACGCCTATGATCACGTGCTTTTTTTAATCGCTTTGGTGGTAGTGTACGATTTTAAAAATTGGCAAAAAATATTGTGGCTCATTACATTGTTTACCCTTGGGCACACGCTTTCCCTTATTTTATCGGCCTATAAAATTGTGTCGATAAACCAAAACTGGATTGAATTTTTAATTCCTGTAACCATTTTGATTACGGCTTTGGTGAATGTGTTTTTTGCGAAAAATGCCACAAAACTGGCGAAAACAAACACCAATTTATTTTTCGCGCTATTTTTTGGGTTAATTCACGGCCTCGGATTCTCAGGTTATTTTAAAATATTGATAGGCGGCTCATCACAAAAATTAATTCCGCTATTGGAATTTGCGTTGGGAATTGAATTGGCGCAGTTGATTGTTGTATTTGTAATTCTTTTAATCGGACTTATTTTTCAAACCGTTTTCCGTTTCCCGAAGCGCGATTGGATTCTGATCATTTCATCCATAATAATCGGGTTGGTGTTGCCAATCCTAAAAGCATCCATATTTTGGTAAAAAATTAACGTAGCGTTTATTAGAATCTTAGTACTTTTGAAATCACATAAAAAATTTATGAACAAGAAACAATTAAAATACGACCAGGCTTATATGCGAATGGCTTATGAGTGGTCTAAATTATCATATTGCGAAAGAAAACAAGTGGGCGCATTAATTGTTAAAGACCGAATGATCATTTCCGACGGCTTTAACGGAACGCCAACAGGTTTTGAAAATCCGTGCGAAGATAAAGAAGGAAACACAAAGTGGTATGTGTTGCATGCCGAAGCAAACGCCATACTAAAAGTGGCGGCTTCAACACAATCCTGCAAAGATTCTACCTTATACATTACCTTGTCTCCGTGTAAAGAATGCAGTAAATTGATACATCAATCCGGAATAAAAAGAGTGGTTTACGCCAATGCCTATAAAGATGAAACAGGCTTAGAGTTTTTAGAAAAAGCTGGTGTTGAACTTACCCATCTTAAAAATTTATAATGATAAAAAATAAAGTTTATTTTCCCTTAATTATCGGTATTGCCATAGCCGCAGGGATATTTATTGGCAGCACTTTTAACTTTCAAAACAAATCGGTTGTATTCAGTTCCAATTCCAAGGAAGCAAAAATAAAGCGTTTGATAAATTATATACAGTATGATTATGTTGATAAGGTAAATACAGACAGCTTGCTAGATGATGCCATTACCACCATGTTGGCAAAATTAGATCCACATTCCGTTTATATTCCAAAAGACGAATTGCAGCGCGTTACCGAAAGCATGCAGGGAAAATTCGCAGGCATTGGGGTAAGTTTTATTGTCCACGAAGATTCCGTTGCGGTGAGCAGCGTTATTAAAGGCGGGCCAAGCGAAAAGGCGGGAATAAAAGCCGGTGACCGAATTATTGTCGCCAATACCGACACCTTATTTGGCAAAAGTCTTATGAAAAAAGCTGGCATTGCTGAAATTGAACGCGGAACGATTGAAGGTAACAGAAAAATGAGTGACGCGGTGATGAAAGCCCTTAAAGGCGAACCGGACACCAAAGTGAATGTGTTGGTTTACCGGCGCACAACCAACCAAAAATTAAACTTTCCAATTACGCGTGGTGATGTTGCAATAACAAGCGTTTCAGCGCATTATATGATTAACAATACGTTGGGTTATATTAAAGTTGACCGTTTTGCAAGAACCACTTACCAAGAATTTAAAAAAGCATTGGATGAACTAATTGGAAAAGGAATGACTTCTTTGGCGCTTGATTTAAGAGGAAATCCGGGCGGTTATATGGACATTGCCAACATGATTGTTGATGAATTTTTAGAGGATGGCAAATTAATCGTTTTCACCAAAAATAAAAATGGCGCCGTTGACAAATCTTTCTCAACCGATAAAGGCGGTTTTGAACAAGGTAAAATATTTGTGCTAATCGACCAAAATTCAGCATCAGCAAGTGAAATTGTTGCGGGTGCGCTTCAGGACAACGATAAAGGCACCATTGTTGGTCGCCGCTCTTTTGGGAAAGGATTGGTGCAACAGGAAATGGAATTGGGCGACGGATCGGCTGTAAGGCTTACAACAGCAAGGTATTATACGCCAACCGGAAGGTCCATTCAAAAACCATACAGCAAAAATCATACAGACCAATATAACAATGATTATTTGGAAAGAATCCACAACGGGGAGCTTATTTCAAAAGACAGCATTAAAGTAAATGATTCGTTAAAATATAAAACGCCAAAAGGAAAAGTTGTTTACGGCGGCGGCGGAATAATTCCCGATGTTTTTGTTTCCATAGATACCACCGGCACTTTTAGCGCGGCATTGTACAGCCAACTTAACCCATTTATTTTTAAATACATCGACAACAACAGAAAAGAAATGAACAAATGGGAATTGTACGATTTTGTTACTAATTTCGATAAAAATGACATAATTTTCAATCAATATATTAATGAACTCGATGTGAAATACCCAATTTCTCCAGCAGTCAGAAAAGATTTAAAACGCTATTTTAAGGCAATTATGGCCAGAAATTTATTCGACGAAACGGGTTATTTTATGATTATCCAGAAAAAGGACAATATGATTTTAAAAGTGATTGAGCTGGACAGCATTTCGAAAATATCAGAAAAAAAATTATGATTTCCGATTCATTTTTGTTGTATTTTGTTAAATCAAAAGAATTTGAATTCTAGCTTTCACAAATTTATCAAACAGGTAAAAAGTAAATTTTGACAACCAATAAAAAAATATATTTTGCTTCGGACCAACATTTTGGCGCTCCAACTGTTGAAGCAAGCAAAATACGCGAAGAAAAGTTTGTGAATTGGCTGAATTTTATCAAAAATGATGCGGATACACTTTTTCTACTGGGCGATTTATTCGATTTTTGGTTTGAATATTCACAAGCAGTTCCAAAAGGTTTTGTGCGCGTATTGGGAAAATTGGCCGAGTTAAGTGACCAAGGAATTGAAATCCATTTTTTTGTTGGAAACCACGACCTTTGGATGAACGATTATTTTGAAAAGGAACTAAATATCCCCACTTATCACCAGCCAAAAGAATTTATGCTTAACGGCAAATCGTTTTTTATAGGCCACGGCGATGGTTTGGGACCGGAAGATAAAGGTTATAAACGCATGAAAAAAGTGTTTACACATCCGGTTTCAAAATGGTTTTTTAAATGGTTGCACCCCGATATCGGAATTAAAATTGCACATTATTTATCAGTAAAAAACAAACTGATTTCTGGCGTTGAAGACGTTAAGTTTTTAGGGGAAGAAAATGAATGGCTGGTGCAATATGCCAAAATGAAATTAACCGAAAAACATTACGATTATTTTGTCTTCGGACACCGTCATTTACCGCTTGAAATACCGCTTGCAGAAACCTCAAAATATATCAACACCGGCGATTGGATTGTCCATTTTACCTACGGAGAATTTGATGGAAATCAATTTGTTTTAAAAAAATATTAAACATAAAAAAAAGAGGCAAAACTGCCTCTTTTTTTTATGTTTAATCCAATTTTAGGTTAAAATTTATAACTTAGTCCTGCTTTTAAAATTGTGCCATTAAATCCAAATTGGTTAACTTCCCAAGGATATTTAAAACGCCCACCTAAGTCAGTAACAAAATCACCTTTGGTATCTATTGCATCCGGGTACACGTTCAATAAATTGTTAACTGATAAATTCAAGGATAGTTTTTCGGAAAAAGTGTAATTAAAGTTAAGGTCAGTTATCACCTTACCGGCAAATGTTTGATCATATTCAGCATCATCTGTCGGCAACAAAGATCCGTTTGGTCCTAGTGGAGCCCCGTTAAGGCCATTGTTTGCGTGCCTCCAAGTAACCTCACCAAAATAAGTGTTGTTTAATTGCACACTAAAATCATTGATTTTATAATCAAAGCCTAAAAGTATTTTAGTTTTTGGGCGTGAATCTGTAATTCTGGCTTGTTCCTTCCTGTTAAAAATATCATAGCCATTTTCAGCCAACACTTGAGGCGTATTTATCTGTCCCTTGATTTTGGTGTCATTCAAGTTTCCGGCCAAGTTAACGGCTAAAGTTCCGGCACCCAAAGCAATATTTGAGTAGTTGGCCACAAAATCAGCACCATAAGTTTCAGTATTAACAGCATTGATAAAAAATTTAATACTGGTTACATCATAGTCATTTAAAATCTGTTCAACAGGATTTGTGGTGTTGTCGTCTCCATCAAAACCAACTTCTCCTGAAAACAATACCCGGTCATCAACATTTATTTTATAAAAATCTAAAGAGAAAGACAAATTTTTAACTGGTTGGAGGGTAATTCCGGCTGAAATGTTTTCTGATGTCTCAGCATGCAGTTGTGGCACTCCTAACCCTTCGCGAATCACTGGATCTACATTGTTAAAAGTTCCCTGATTTGATATGGTTCCTCCTGAAAGCAACGTTTGAATATTGCTCAAAAATATTTGATGCAATGATGGCGCTCTAAAGCCTGTACCATAAGAAGCTCTAAGCGCACTTTTTTCGCCCAATTTATACCTTGAGTTAATTTTCCAGGAAGAATTGTCTCCAAAATCAGAAAAATCTTCATAACGTACAGCGCCACCAATTAAAAATGCCTCAGAAATATCCCAATCCAAATTTGCATATATGCCATAATTGGTTCTGCTTTCATCAACGGCATTTGATGGTTGGATTCCCGGAAAAGATTGTGCGCCGCCGCCAAAGTAGGAGTCTGGTTCACCTGTGGTGGCTTTAAAAATTTCTTTTCTGGCTTCTGCCCCAAAAGCCAAACTCAATTGACCAAAGTTTCGGCTTAAATCAAAGTTTCCAATTAAATTGCTAAAAGAGTAGCCGCCTACTTCAAAACTTGTTGGACTTGCAGCGCCTAAATCACGATTAAGGGTATTCCCAACAGTATAATCCACAGAATTTGAACCGAAAGTACCGCTTAAATCAGCGTTAAACCCTAACAAATCAAATTTTACGCCAGCACTATTGTTGAAGTCTTTTATGTCCGTTTCAAAAGTTGGTTGAAATCCATTATATTCATTGCCAGACTCATGCAATAAATTAAAAGGATCCGGAACCCAATAAGGAGTTCTATATAAAGCAAAACTGGTTCCTTTTCTAATACTTAAGCCTCCAAAGACATAAAATTCACCTGAATTATTTTTAAAAGGAAATGCGGCATTGTAAAAAATTTGCCCGTTTTTCATCTCTGGTTGTCCAATGGTCATTCCTAAATCAGGGTTTTTCTTCAGCCAAGGACCAAAAGTTGGGTCATTTGCAGAAACACCAAATAAAGTGTCTTCTCCCGGTTCTCCCGCTCTATTGGTAAGTTCTTGTTGCGAGTAGGCCAGTGTGAAATTTACATAGCCATTTTCCCCCACATTTAAAGAAGAATTTATGTCGGCGCCAACACTAAAACCATCGCCTTCAGTGGTAATTCCTGAATTAATGTTGAGGGTGGTATATTCAACATTTTCTTTTAAAACAATGTTAATCACGCCCGCAATAGCATCAGAACCATATTGGGCCGAGGCGCCATCTCTTAAAACTTCAATTCTTTCAATGGCTGCGGTTGGGATACTTTTCATGTCTGTTCCAACTTCCCCTTTTCCGGGAGTGTCATTGATATATACCAAAGAACTCTGATTTTTTCTTTTTCCGTTTACCAACACCAAGGTTCTGCTTGGACCCAAGCCTCTTAAATCAGCTGGATCAAAATGCGCGGTGGCATCAGAAATAGTTTGGTTTGAAGCATTGTAAGACGGAACCTTGTAGGTTAACATTTGGTCAATGCTTGTTTGTCCGCTCGATTTCAGTTCCTGAACGCCAATATTGTCAATTGGCACCGGAGAATCTAATACCGTACGTGGTTTTGCCCGGTTTCCTGTAACGATAACCTCATCTAATCCTACACTTTCTTCTTGCATGGTTATGCGAATGCCGGTTGCTGAAGCTACTTCTTGTTTCTTTGTTTCAAATCCTATAAAAGAAGTCATTAAAATGGTGGGTAATTTTGAAACCTTAAATTGAAAATTACCGCTGTCATCAGTGGTTGTTCCGTTTGAAGTGCCTTCTTCCAGAACGGTGGCAAAGGGAATTCCTTCACCTTTGACATTTACTACTTTTCCTGAAACAGGGGTTTGTGCCCAAGTAATTACAGGAATAAGAAACAGAAATGCCAAAAAATTAAATGTTGTCAATGATTTTTTCATCTGGTTGTTTTTATTTTTTCAAAGATTAAACAAAAATTTAAAATATACAATTAAACGTTAATATATTGTTAAATAAAGTTCAAATATAAGCTGAATAACGTAATATTTAGGGTTTTTTGTTAGAGAAAAAACAGCAAATAAGGAAAAATTGTTGGAATTGCATATTTATGAAATACTTGGTTTTAAATCCGTTAAAACAAAATTGGATGCAAGATTATTTTTTTTTTGTTGAATTTTAAATTCCACTTTTTGATGGTTTTTTTTTGTGAAAGGCAATAGGTGTTAAAATCTTACTAAACCACCCATTTTGTCAATATTTTTAACCAATTTTTAACAAGATTTCAGAAAATATTTATGCTATTTGCATAGCGAAATAAAGCATGGTAATTTCACACCTTTAAAAACAAAAAATATGACTGAAGAAAATAACGTTTCTGTAGATATCAGGGCAATAAATGAAAAAATTGAAAGGGAAAGCGCCTTTGTGGATTTGTTGATGATGGAAATGAATAAAGTGATTGTGGGCCAAAAACATATGGTTGAACGATTGCTTATCGGTTTGCTGGGTAACGGACATATTTTGTTGGAAGGTGTTCCCGGTTTGGCAAAAACGTTGGCCATTAATACCTTGGCAAAAGCGGTTCAGGGAAAGTTCAGCCGAATTCAGTTTACGCCAGATTTGTTGCCTGCTGATGTGATTGGTACCATGATTTACAACATTAAAGTCAATGATTTTTCCATAAAAAAAGGGCCGATTTTCGCAAATTTTGTGTTGGCGGATGAGATTAACCGTGCGCCTGCAAAAGTGCAATCCGCTTTGTTGGAAGCCATGCAAGAACGCCAAATCACCATTGGAGACACAACTTTTAAGTTAGAAGAACCATTTTTGGTAATGGCCACCCAAAACCCAATTGAACAAGAAGGGACATATCCGTTGCCGGAAGCGCAAATTGACCGTTTTATGCTAAAAACGGTAATTCACTATCCAAAACTGGATGAAGAGCAATTAATTATGCGCCAGCATTTAAACGACACTTACGGACATATAAATTCGGTGGCTTCCATTGACCAAATTATCAGGGCAAGAAAAGCGGTGCGTGAAGTGTATATGGATGAAAAAATTGAAAAATATATCCTCGATATTATTTTTGCCACACGTTTTCCCGAAAAATATAATCTGCCGGATTTAAAAGGTTTGATTAGTTTTGGCGCTTCTCCCCGCGGAAGCATCAACTTGGCGCTTGCGGCCAAATGCTATGCTTTCATAAAACGCAGAGGTTACGTAATTCCTGAAGATGTTCGTGCCGTTGTGCATGATGTTTTACGTCACAGAATTGGTGTTACCTACGAGGCGGAAGCAGAAAGCATTACATCAGAAGACATCATCAATAAAATTGTGAACGAAGTTGAAGTACCGTAAAAAGTTTAATCGTTTATTTGATTTTTTAAATTTTTTAAATTCAACCCAAAAATTAATGCCAAGAACATAAAAGTTTAATCGTTTAATCGTTGAATTATTTTTTTGATTTTTCTCAAAAACTTTCAGCTTTCAGCTTTTAACTTTCAACTTTAATAAATGGAAACCAAAGAAATACTTAAAAAAGTTCGTAAAATTGAGATTAAGACACGCCGCTTGTCCAATCACATTTTTTCTGGCGAATACCACAGTTCGTTCAAGGGACGCGGTATGACTTTTTCTGAAGTACGACAGTACCAATACGGCGATGATATCAGGGCAATTGACTGGAACGTAACCGCACGATATAACGAGCCTTATGTGAAGGTTTTTGAGGAAGAAAGAGAATTGACGATGGTGTTGATGGTTGATATTAGCGGCTCCGAATATTTTGGGACCACACAACAATTTAAAAGAGATACCATTACAGAAATTGCGGCGACACTGGCCTTTTCGGCCATTCAAAACAATGACAAAGTTGGTTTGCTTTTGTTTTCAGACCAAATGGAATTGTACATTCCGCCGAAAAAAGGAAAAACCCATGTGTTGCGAATTATCAGGGAATTGATTGAATTTAAGCCAAAAAGCAAAAAAACAGACATCAATGAAGCCCTTAAGTTTTTTTCAAGCGTGATGAAGAAAAAAGCCATTGTTTTTATCCTGTCCGATTTTATGGATGCCCATTATGAACATACCTTAAAAATTGTTGGAAGAAAGCATGATGTAACTGGAATCAGGATTTATGACGTTCACGACAGCGAAATTCCAAATTTAGGAATGGTGCCAATGCGCGATGCCGAAACAGGAAAAACAATGCTGGTAAACACGGCTTCAAAAAGCGTCAGAAATGGCTATAAAGCACATTATTTAGCATCGGTGGATTATTTTGAAAAATCTTTTACACATAGTGGCTCGGGCGTTATCAGTTCACAAATAGATGAAAGTTATGTTAAAAAATTATTGGGTTATTTTAAGCGAAAAGGCGCTAAATAGCATTGGAATTTGAATGAATAATAAATGAAACGAGCCTCACAAATTTTGATACACAGTAGAATGATTAATGGCGAACAGCAGCTGTACAGCTAAAAAATAAAAATTAAACAGGTGAAAAAACAGTTATTTTATATATTATTTTTAATCGGTTTTATAAGTTTTGCACAGGAAAATCCGGTGTCAACTGTTATAGATACTGCCGACATAAGAATTGGCGAGCAAATTCAGTATAAAATATCTGTGAAAAAGAACGGCGTGGTTATTTTTCCAAAATTTGAGTCGGACAGCTTGGGAAAAGTGGAGTTGGTGGAATCGTTGCCTGTTGATACTTTAAAAGACACCTATGAAAAAAAATATGTGCTCACAAGTTTCGACAGCGGTCGCTATACCATACCAAAACAACAAGTGCTCATAAACAACAAAGCATTTTTCACCGATTCATTGCTGGTAAGCGTTGCCACAGTTAAAGTGGATACATTAAAACAACAACTATTTCCCATTAAAGCAATTAAAAGCGAACCAAAAACATTCGACGATTACAAACCGTTGCTTTGGTGGATTTTGTTGATTTTAGCAATCATCGTTACCGCTTTGTATTTTATTTTCAGAAAGAAAGAGAAAAAAGAAGTGCCAATCATCGTTGTCGCGCCAATTCAGGAAGCCTTGCAACGACTTAAAGAATTAGACGAAAAACAACTGCTTCAGCAAAACAAAATAAAAACATATTATACGGAACTTACCGATATTGTAAGAACCTATATTGAAAAAGACATTTATATTCCTGCATTGGAATCGACCACAAATGAATTGATAGATACCATAAACGATTTTAATGAGTCGAGCAAATTGGGAATTTCAAAAGAAACAATTCAAGAATTAAAAGAGGTTTTGGAAAGCGCCGATATGGTGAAATTTGCAAAATCGAAACCAATTGTTGAAGAAATAAAAGCGCACAGAAATTTATCTGAACGCATTTTACAAAATTTAAAACCTGCAAAAGAAACAAAAAATGAAGTGGAATAATTTTGAGTTTTTACATCCGCAGTTTTTATGGTTATTGTTACTGATACCTTTATTGGCTATTTGGTATTTTTTAATCAGAAAAGAAGACAGTGCAGCATTAACTATTTCGAGCACAAAAGGATTTGAGGCAAAACCTTCAATTTTGGCAAAATTAAAACCGTTGCTCTATGTGTTAAGATTGCTGGCAATTGCCTCATTAATTGTTGCGATGGCGCGTCCGAGAACTGTTGAGATGAGCAAAAACACCAAAACAAGCAAAGGAATTGATATTGTGATGGCCATCGACGTATCTGCAAGTATGTTGGCGCGCGATTTAAAGCCAAACCGATTGGAAGCCTTAAAAGTGGTGGCGATGGAATTTGTGAACCAGCGTCCGAATGACAGAATAGGAATTGTTGTTTATGCAGGCGAAAGCTACACGCAAACGCCAATTACCAGCGATAAACGCATTGTGATGGGCACGCTTTCCGAACTAAAATGGGGAGAATTGGATGGTGGAACAGCCATTGGAATGGGATTGGGATCGGCAGTAAATCGATTAAAAGAAAGCAAAGCCAAAAGCAAAGTGATTATCTTATTGACGGATGGCGTTAACAATACCGGATTTGTAGATCCAAAAACAGCAACGGAATTGGCGGTTGGCCAAGGCATAAAAGTTTATACAGTTGGAATAGGCACAAACGGAACAGCACCTTTTCCTTATGCAAAAGATCCAACATCGGGAGAAATTTTGTTCAGGAATTCGCTTGTGGAAATTGATGAGCCATTGTTGAAATACATTGCAAAGGAAACCGGCGGAATTTATTTTAGGGCAACAGACAACTCAAAGCTAAAAGCAATTTATAACGAAATTAACAAGCTTGAAAGAACGGAAGTGGAAGAGTTTAAATATTACAATTACGAGGAAAAATACAGATTTCTGGTTTTATTGGCCGGATTGCTTTTGTTGATTGAATTTGGCTTAAAGCAGACTGTTTTTAGAAGTTTTATTTAAACAGTTAAATGATTAAACATTAAAAAAATGTTTCAAATAGAAGAACCGACATATTTTTATTATTTGGCAATTATTCCTGCAATAATTGTGCTGTTTCTATTGGTGCTTTGGTGGAAAAAACGGACTCAAAAACAATTTGCGGACCGTAAATTAATTAAAAAATTAAGTCCGGAAAAATCAACGTTTAAATCGTTTTTAAAATTGACTGTTTTTTGTATTGCCTTGTTCTTTTTAATTATTTCATTGGCAAACCCTAAAATGGGAACAAAACTGGAAACCGTAAAACGCCAAGGTGTTGACATTGTTTTTGCCTTGGATGTTTCAAAAAGTATGGTGGCCGAAGACATTGCGCCAAATCGTTTGGAAAAAGCCAAGCAAATTATCACAAAAGTGATAGAAAACTTAGGAAGCGACCGCATAGGAATTATTATTTATGCAGGAAGTTCCTATCCGCTACTTCCAATTACAACAGATTATGCCGCGGCAAAAATGTTTTTGCAAAACGCAAATACAGAGATGGTTTCCAATCAGGGAACGGCCATAAATGACGCCATTGAACGCGCAATTTCCTACTATGACAACGACGAACAAACCAACCGATTTTTGGTGATTGTTTCAGATGGTGAAGACCACGAAGAAAACACCTTGGAGCTGGCCAAAGAAGCCGCGGAAAAAGGAATAAAAATATATACTGTGGGAATTGGAACCGCAAAAGGAGGGCCAATTCCCATAAAAGAAAACGGAAGGGTTGTTGCCTATAAAAAAACCAATGAAGGAAATGTGGTTGTTACCCAACTGAACGAGCAGATTTTAAGAGATATTGCCAATACAGGAAAAGGGAAATACATCAATGGAAATAAAACCCAGGAAACCATTGAAATTATCAAAGAGGTTTTGGAAAAAGCAGAAAAAAGTGAATTTGAAACCAAGCAATTTTCTGATTTTGAAGATCAGTTTCAGTGGTTTGTAGGCATCGGTTTGTTGTTGTTAATTATTGATGTAACATTGTTTGAAAAGAAAACAAAATGGATTCAAAAATTAAATTTATTCAATGAAAAATAGCATTTTCATCCTGTTTTTAGGAATTACATCTTTACTGTTTTCACAAGAAAAAAGTCCAAAAGATTTGGAACGGGAAGCAAGAAAAGAGGTAAGGGAAGGGAACGAATTATACAATAAGCTAAAATTCGAAGAGGCAGAAATTGCGTATAAAAAGGCGTTGGACAAAAATCCGAATTACGCAAAAGCTTCCTATAATCTGGCGAATACCATTTACCAGAAAAACCAAAATAAAGAAGCGATTTTTCAATATGATTTGGCTGAAAAAATAGCGCCGAACAAAATGAGCAAAGCCGAAATTTTTCACAATATGGGCAATTCATTTATGAAAGAAAAGCAATATGACAAAGCCGTGGATGCCTATAAAAATTCGATGCGCAATAATTCCAAAGATGAAGAAACACGCTACAATTTGGCAATGGCGCAGGAATTACTGAAAAATCAGCAAGACAAAGACAATAAGGACAATAAAGACAATAAGGACAATAAAGATAAAAAGGACGATAATAAAGACGATAAAAACAAAGATCAAAAAGATAAGGAAGGCGACGATAAAGATAAAAAGGACGAAAAAGATAAAGATCAGGATAAAGGAAAAGACAAGGAAGATGACAAAGGCGATCCTAAAAAAGACAAAGACGATCCGCAAAACCAAAATCAGAAACCAAGACCAAATCAGTTGTCGCCCGAACAAATGAAGCAATTGCTGGAGGCGATGAACAATGAAGAAAACAAAACGCAAAAAAAATTAAATGCCCAAAAAGCAAGAGGCCAAAAAATTAAAAACGAAAAGGACTGGTAAAAAAATGAATCTTGTAAAGTTTTACATAGTTGCTATTTTATTGTTTGTCTCCCAAACGATTTTCGCTCAGGTGGAGTTTAAAACTGCAGTGAGTAAAACCAATTTGGGTTTAAATCAGCGCTTTAGAATTGAGTTTTCTGTTGATAAACAAGGTGCAGATAATTTTAAGCCGCCATCATTTGCCGATTTTAAAGTGGTGGGCGGCCCAAGCTCCTCCGTAAGCCAATCCTGGATTAACGGAAAGGCAAGCTATTCACAAACCTACATTTATATACTTGAGCCAAAAAGGGAAGGTGAATTTATCATTGAACCGGCTACTATTGAGTATGAGAATGAAATTGTAAAATCGAACGCCATAAAATTAACGGTATCAAAAGCTGTAGAAGTCCCGAAAGACCCAAATAATCCTGAATATATCGCACAGCAAAACATCCATTTGGTGGCCGAAGTGTCTAATTTAAATCCGTATGTGGGTGAAGGAATTTATGTGGTTTATAAATTATTTGTAAGTCAAAACATCAGCGTAAACGATTGGCGCGTTAGTGATTCTCCGCAGTACAATGGTTTTTGGAATCAAGATATTGAAGTGACTGACAGTAACGTCCAAAACGGAAAATACAATGGCGAGGATTATCGGTTTTTAGTGCTAAAAAGAGCGGTGTTGATTCCGCAACGTTCAGGCGAATTAATTATTGAACCTATGAAAATGGACTTTTCAGTGGGGATTCCAACAGGAAGAGGCGATTTTTTTGGAAATATGATCACCAGAAATATCAGTTATGCAACAGAATCAGCCATCAGAAAAGTAAGGGTAAAAGCCTTGCCTGAAGAAGGGAAACCTGAGGATTTTTCTGGAGCGGTAGGCGAATTTGAGTTCAGCGTTTTGGCCGATAAAAATGTTTTAAAATCCAACGATGCAGCACAAATAAAAGTAGAAGTAAAGGGAAGCGGCAATTTAAAATTGTTTGAAATTCCTAAGATTGTCACACCTGCCGAATTGGAAGCTTATACGCCAGAACACAAAGAAAAGGTGACCACATCTTTAAGCGGTTTGCGGGGATCTATTTCTGATGCCTACACGGTTGTGCCGCAGTTTAAGGGAAAATATAAAATTCCGGAAGTTTCGTTTTCTTATTTTAACCTAAAAGACGAAAAATATTATACCATATTGGCTGAAGCCGTTTTTGTGGAGGTAACCGACGGCAAAGAAATAGTTTCAACCAGCAATGACACTGCCGGTACTTTCAAAAAAAATGTCGTTTCAAATGGAAATAATTTTAGATTTATTGCCTTGGAAACGAAACTAAAACCCGCTGTGAAAAAGGATTTTCTGCATTCAACCGAATTTTACTTATTATTGTTGCTGCCATTTTTAGCGATTCCTATTGGCATACTTATCGGCAAAAAACGCGCAAAACGCGCTGGAGATATTTTTGGAAACAGAATTAGAAACGCCAACAAATTGGCCCGCAAATATTTGTCGGAAGCCAAAAAGCAATTGGGCAAAAAAGAAGCATTTTATATTGCTTTGGAAAAAGCGCTTCATAACTTTTTAAAAGCAAAACTTCAGATTGAAACTTTGGAAATGTCTAAAGAAAAAATAACGGAATTGCTGCAGGATAAAGGGGTTGACAACAACACTATCAAGCAATTTATAACAGTCTTAAACGATTGTGATTTTGCGCGCTACACGCCTACAACGGATGTGATGATGAAGAATGAGTATGAAAAAACAGTGGAAATATTAACAGAAATTGATAAACAGCTTTAATATGATGAAGAGATTTATTTTAATTTTAGCGTTAATTATTGGCAGTTTTTCCTTCGCGCAAACTTCAAGCGAACTGTTTTCGAAGGCAAATGATTTTTATAAAAACGGACAATATACGAAGGCCATTGAACTGTATTTAAACATTGAAAAAAGCGGACTCGAATCGGATGATTTGTTTTTTAATTTAGGGAACAGTTATTATAAATTGAATAATGTGGCGCCTTCCATTTATTACTACGAAAAGGCCTTAAAGCTAAATCCGATGCACCAAGACGCTTCAAATAACTTGGTTTTTGCAAAACGGATGACCATTGATATAATTGAAGATTTGCCTAAAACATTTTTCCAGCGATTTTCTGTAAATGTGATTCAAAAATTAACCTACAATACTTGGGCGATTATAGCGGTTACGGCTTCGTTTTTATCCGCGGTGCTATTTTTATTGTATTACTTTTCTGCCACTCCAAAAAGTAAAATATTTTATTTTAATACCACTATTTTCGCTGTTCTTTTGATGGCAGTAACGGTATTTTTTGCATTCAGCAATTTTGAAAATACACAAAAAAACCGCAAAGCCATTGTGTTTTCCCAAAAAAGCGAGATAAAAAACGCTCCGTCTTTAGATGGCGAGACCGTTTTTGAACTTCATGAAGGAACTAAAGTGACTATTTTGGATGCACTTTCCAACTGGAAAAAAATTAAACTGGCCGATGGTAAAATTGGCTGGATAAATGCCTCAGATATCAAAGAGATTTAAGCTCCTTAATTTTCAAGAAACAACGCATCAATTTTTTCTTTTAATTGCTGTCCGTGAATATTTGCGGCAATAATTTTTCCGGAAGCGTCAATCAAAAAATTTGTGGGCAAAGAAGTTATTCCATATTCCAAAGAAACAGGTGTTTTAAAGCCTTCAACCGTTGAAACATTAGCCCAAATTCTTTTGTCTTTTTCAATGGCGTTTAACCAATTTTCGCGTTTGGAGTCAAGCGAAATTCCGTAAATTTCAAATCCTTTTTCTTGATACGTGTGGTACAAATTGGCTAATAATTTGCTCTCGCTTCTGCAAGGCGGACACCAACTTGCCCAAAAATCAATTAAAGTGTATCTTCCTCGAATGTTGTTAAGTGCTATCATCTCATTTGATGAAGATGGCATTTCAATTCCAGAAATGGTTCCTCCAACACTTGTTTTTTCAAGCAAGCGCAATTTATCTTTTAACTTTTGGGTAATATTTAAACCAGGATTTTTTTCTTCAAATTCAGCAACCAGTTTTTGTAAAAAAGGCAAATTATTCTCGCCATTCCATCTTGTGGACGTTGGGTAAACAGCAATGGAAGTCCCCATTTTTTCTTTTACAAAAACCATCAATTCATTCAAATGCGTTTTATAGTTTTCAACTTCAACCTCCCTTAATTCTGCAATTTTATCTTCGTTTGCGCTATCGCTTTGCAATGTTTTAATTTCTTTTCTTACAGAATTCACCAATCGGTCCAAAGATTCGATTCTGAAAGCCTCATAGGCAATCAATAAATCGGTGTCAACAGAACCGCTGATTTCCAAATCATCCAATGAATTTCCTTTTACGGCAATATGCTGGCCTTTATCAATGGCGAGATTTATTGTTTTTATTCCGTCAAAAGTGAGGCTATAAATGCTTGGTTCTAAATTATAATCCGATTCAAATTTGCCTAAATCAGTCACTTTTATCGTGTCAACAATCCTTATTTTAGCGTTTTGAATGTCTTCAATCACCGAAAGCACAACAAAGTTTTCCTTTAAATTTAAAACACTTCCTTCAATGGTAAAAGCTGGCTCTTTGTCTGAAGCGCAACCAAGAAACAAAATTGTAAAAAAAGATAAAATAAAAAAGTGGCGGTTATAATTTGGCATAGTTGAAATTTATTTTGATAAGTTGACGCGCAAATTTAATATTCTTACGGCAAACTAATTAAAAAAACTTTTTTCATTTTCGGCTTCTTCAACTTTTACAAAATCAGGAAAAATGTTTGGCGCCAAGTTTTTAAGCGGTTCGTACAAAACAGCGCTTTCTTGCTGTTCTGCTGATAAAAATGGAATTTTATTATTCAATTTACTGAAAACCAATAAAATAATGCTAAGTCCAAAACCAATTTTTAAAGCGCCAAAAATGCCGCCAAGCAATTTATTTAAGATTCCCAAACTCGCAAAATCGGCAATTTTTGTAAATAATTTTCCAATCAAAGTAATTGCCAACACGATGACAATAAAAGTGACGGCGAAGGAAACCAAGGTGATGTATTTTTCTTCCCAAGTTACAAGGGGAGCCAACAAATCTTTTATAAAATGAGAGAAATGCATGGCGCCATAAATCCCTGCAATAAGGGCAATAAATGAAGCAATTTCAAGAAATAAACCCTTAAACAAGCCCCTTATAAAACCAAATAACAAAAGTGCGGTGATAATAATGTCTAATGTATTCATAGTTTGATTTTTGTAAATATACATGAATCGATTTGTATATTTGCACACTAACTAAAGAATCAGGATGTCAAGAGATCAAAATTTAAAAGAAGAGTGGGAGAAAGTTCTCAATATATTATCCGCTACTTTTAGCGAAGGAGAAGTGCTAAATTTAGATGCGATAATATATTTAATTGGGGTTCAGGAATTGGGGCAAGGCGCCAAAGAATTTAAAAAAGACGATAAATTAAATTTAATGCACATTGCAATTTGTCGCTTGCTGGAACCTTTTGGTTACTATGAATTTGACTTTTTCGACAGCGATGGATGGCCACATTATAAAGTTTTGGAAGCATTGCCTCCGCTAAAATCGGGCGAGCAAACCGTGTTGATGAAAGAGGCGATTGTATTATATTTCAAAAAAAACGAACTTATTTAGGTTGCCGCCAGTTTTCGAATCATTTTAGAAAGCAGTTTAGGGAAAAGCCGTTTTACATAAACCGCCAGTTTTTCTTTAAATCCGCCAATATAAACTTCCTGTTTTTCCTGCCGAACCGCTTTTAATAATTTTTCGGCAAACACTTCAGGCGTTAATCCGTTTTTGGTGGCACTGTCCATTTTATTTTGTGGCGTTCCATCGGCAGTTAAAGCGTTTAGGGAAACATTGGTTTGCACAAAACCCGGACAAGCAAGTGTAATTTTAATGTTATTTTGGTAAACCTCAGCCCGCAAACTGTCGAAAAATCCGTGCAATGCATGTTTTGAAGCGGCGTAAGAAGACCGCAAAGGCGTGCCAATTTTCCCGACAATGCTGGTAATTACCACAATATAGCCGCTATTTTTTTCAATAAAATGAGGCAATAAAGCTTTTGTGAGCGCCACCGTTCCCAAATAATTCACGTCCATTAGGCGTTTGTCCACTTCCATTGCAGTGTCTTTTGCCAAAGATCGCTGACTTACGCCGCCGTTGTTAAACAATACATCAACACCGCCAAATAGTGTTAAAGCCTCATCAACTTTGTCCGACAAACTCATGTAGTTTTCCAAATCGACAGGTAAAATTTGTACGTTTTCAGGATTTTCGCAGGCATTTTTCACGGCATTCAGTTCCTTTTCATTTCGGGAAGAGAGAATTAATTTTGTATGCTGTTTTGAAAGTGCAATAGCCAAGGATTTTCCAATGCCCGATGACGCGCCGGTAATCCAAATTGTTTTATGGTCAAAATTCATAAGTTAACATTTAAGTAAAAAATTAATTTAATTGTATTTATTTTTTTGGTGTTCCCGTTTTTTTTCGGGGCCAAAACCCTCAAAAACCGGTCGGGCTTTCCGCGGCAATCTTTTTATTGGTGAAAAACCAATAAAAAGGATTTCTGCTGCAATCCCTAACACAGATTTCAATTATATCAAAAATTCAACTGCTTATCGCAAAAATTCCAACTGAAATTGGATTTTTTTATTTGTGCTTTCGGCTTAAAAATAGTTACTTTTGGCGTGATTTATGAATAAATAATTCAAAAAAACGAATATGTTTAAAAAAATATTGATAGCGCTTTTATTTATTTCTGTTGGTGCGCAAAGCCAACATTCAATTACGGGAATTGTGAGCCCGAAAAACGATTTGGTTACACGCGTTATTTTATATCAGTTAAAAGGAACCAAACAAGTGTATATTTCAAATTCAAAAATAGACAATGACCAGTTTAAACTGGAGATCCCAAAAGGAACTGAAGCGGGAATGTACCGCTTGTCTTTTAGTCCGGAAGTATTTGGTTTTGTTGATTTGCTGTTTGGCCAAGAAAATGTTTCGCTGAAATTTGATTCCCGCAACCTTTCCAATTCCATAGAATTTTTAACTTCCGAAGAAAATAAATCCTATGCCAATTATATGCAAGAGGCTTTACAAACCCAGCAAAAATTGGATTCTTTGCAAATCGCTTTTTTCGGCCTGAAAGATAAAAAACAAGATGAAATTACCATTGATTTATATGTAAAAACGTTAAGTGATTATGCCAATATCCAAAATAAATATGAGGAAGAAACGAAAGGAAAATTGGCAAACCATTTTATAAAAGCAAGCCGTAAGTATTTTGCGCCCACGCTTTTTGTTTCACCGCAGGAATATTTAAACAGCGTAAAACAGCATTATTTTGATTTTATAAATTTTGAAAACAATGCATTGAAAAATGCGACATTTTTTAGTGAAAAGGCCATTGAATATGTGTTTTATTTAAATGTTTCCGATGATTTTCAAGTTCAAAATGTGTTGTACAAAAATGCCATAAATGAAGTAATGCAAAAAGTTGGCGGAAATAATGAAGTAAAAAGCGAGATTTTAACTTCTTTAATTTACGCGTTTGAGCAATTTGAAAACCTGGAAATGGCTGGTTTTGTGATCGATGAATTCTACGGCAAATTGCCTGAGCATTTAAAAGATGAAGCGTTTGTTGATGAAATGCAGTCAAAAATAAAATTGGCCATTGGCAATAAAGCGCCCGAAATTACATGGGAAGAAAATGGCGTGCAAAAAAAATTGAGCGAACTCAATGTTGCCGACAATTATATCCTTGTTTTTTGGAGCACAACCTGTTCACATTGTTTGCAGGAAATTCCTAAATTATATGAATTTTCCATCAAAAATGAGGCAATTCATGTGGTTGCGGTGGCTTTGGAAGACCACAAAAAAGACTATGAACAATTCGCTAAAAAATTATCAACTTGGACCAATATTTTAGGTTTGAAAAAATGGGAAAATGAGTTTGCCAAAGAGTACAAAATCAATGCAACGCCTACCTATTTTATACTTGACAAGGATAAGAAAATCATTGCAAAACCCGAACATTTTGAAGATTTAAAGGCTTATTTTGAAAATTAAAAATGAAAAAAAGCGTCTTCAAGATGCTCAAGGGTAAGTTTGTTTTGGTTGATGATGATGGCAATAATGTCGAAGCGAACTTCAACGTCCAAATCTTTTGAAATCACATATTCATTCACGGCTTCCACCAACATTTTAATTTTTTTTGGCGTCACGAAATCTTGCGGATTTCCTATATAGTCATTAGAACGTGTTTTCACTTCAACAATGGCCAAAACCTCATTTTTTCGTGCAATAATGTCAATTTCCGCTTTTTTATAGCGCCAATTGCGTTCCAAAATTTCATAGCCGTTTTTTTCGAGCTCTTCCACCGCAAGATCTTCTCCCAATTCCCCTAATTCGTTGTGTTTAGCCATTTTTTTAAAATTAGTTACCTTATTTAACTGCCGAGTAGGCAAAGTTTTTATGCAAAGCACGCTATGATTCTTATTGGTTTTTAAATTTCTTGCGCCCTTTGCGCTTTTTCTTTGCGTTCCTTGCGGTTAAAAATAATAAGCCAAGGATTAATTGTGCTTTTAAACTTTGTGAATCTCTGTGTTTTTTTCTTTGTGAATCTTTGTGCAACGAATTTTAATCACACGGAGCTTCTCAAACAGCCACAAAGTTACACAAAGAAATATAGCGAACTTTTTATAAAACTTTTCTTGCGGTTAAGTTTTGATTATTTATTTTTACAGAAATGTGATTTTACTTTTAATTTCCCCAACCTCCAAAGCTACTTTTCGCCCTAAAATCAGCGCTCGATTATCATCCAAATGTCCGGCAGGAAAATTAAAAACCACCGGAAAATCATATTCCGAAACGCAATCCAAGATAATTTCTTCCGCAGTTTTCCCAAAAGGAATTTCATTGTCGTGCATATCAGTCATTCCGCCAACAATTAAACCCTGTAAATTGTCGAAATAACCGTTTCGCTTCAGGTTCATCAACATCCTGTCTATATGGTATAAATATTCATCCAAATCTTCAATAAACAGTATTTTGCCGGCTGTTTTAGTGGCCGATTTACTTCCCAATAAACTATATAAAACCGATAAATTTCCGCCTACAAGTTCACCCGAAGCATTTCCCAATTTATTTTTTTCGTCAGCAGGAATTTCATAAGATAAATTTTTTCCAAAGAGGCACTTTTTTAATGATTCTAAAGCTTTCTGACTGTTATTTTCAAGATTTATGGGCATCGTTGCGTGCAAAGTTTCAATCCCGAAATTGTGGATGTGGCTGTGCAAAACCGTAATATCGGAATAACCGATGATCCATTTTGGGTGCTTTTTAAACGCCGAAAAATCAAGTTTGTCAATTAGTCGAACAGTTCCATAACCGCCTCTTGCGCACCAAATCGCCTTTACTTTTGGGTTGTCAAGCATTTGTTGAAAATCGGCGATTCTTTTTTCATCAGAAGCAGCAAATTGATTTTCTACAGAACCAATAGTTTCTCCAATAATTACATGCAATTCCCATTTTTCAAGCAATTTAATGGCAGAAATTATTTTATCCGAAGCTATTTTTCTGGCTGTGGAAACGATGGCAACGGTATCGCCTTTTTGTAAATAGCTGGGTTGAATCATCTTGAAATTTAATAAAACATACTGCAAATTACGAAAACCGAATCAACTATTCACTTTTCTGACAAACAATCCTTATTTTTGTGGCTCTTAAACAAATTTTGATGAGCAATTCCAAAAGTCCTGCCGCAAAGGCAACAAGATATACCATTACGGCAGCGCTGCCTTACACCAACGGGCCGGTTCATATTGGCCATTTGGCCGGTGTTTACGTTCCTGCCGATATTTATGCGCGCTATTTGCGTATGAAAGGAAATGATGTGATTTTTATTTGCGGATCGGATGAGCACGGCGTGCCAATTACCATAAAAGCAAAAAAAGAAGGCGTTTCGCCACAAGTTATAGTTGATAAATACCACGCCATCATTAAAAAATCTTTTGAAGATTTCGGGATTTCTTTCGATAATTATTCGCGTACATCAGCAGAGATTCACCATAAAACAGCTTCTGAATTTTTTAGAAAATTGTACGATGAAGGAAAATTTATTGAAGAAACCAGCGAGCAATTGTATGATGAAGAAGCGAACCAGTTTTTGGCCGATAGGTTTGTGGTTGGCACTTGCCCCAAGTGCGGCAACGAAGAAAGTTATGGTGATCAATGTGAAAAATGCGGCACAAGCCATAATGCCACCGATTTAATCAATCCGAAATCGGCCATCACAGGCAATGTTCCTGCCAAAAAAATGACAAAACATTGGTATTTGCCATTGGAAAAATATGAAAAATGGTTGCGCGAATGGATTGTGGAAGGCCATAAAAACGACTGGAAAGCCAATGTGTTGGGACAAGTAAAATCGTGGCTGGACGACGGATTAAAACCAAGAGCGGTAACGCGCGATTTGGATTGGGGAATTCCGGTGCCTGTTGAAAATGCGGAGGGAAAAGTGCTTTACGTTTGGTTTGATGCGCCTATTGGCTATATTTCTTCCACCAAAGAATGGGCAGCGCGTGAAGGAAAAGACTGGGAACCTTATTGGAAAGACAAAGACACAAAACTGATTCATTTTATTGGCAAAGACAATATTGTGTTTCATTGCATCATTTTTCCGGCGATGTTAAAAGCCGAAGGCACGTATATTTTGCCCGAAAATGTGCCTGCAAATGAATTCTTAAACTTGGAAGGCAATAAAATCTCCACCTCAAAAAATTGGGCGGTTTGGCTGCATGAATATTTGGAAGATTTCCCAAACAAACAAGATGTGTTGCGCTTTGCCTTAACGGCCAATGCGCCGGAAACAAAAGACAACGATTTTACCTGGAAAGATTTTCAGGCAAGAAACAACAACGAATTGGTGGCCATTTTTGGCAATTTTATCAACAGGGTAGTGGTTTTAAGCGATAAATATTACAACGGCATTGTTCCTGAACCCAATGAGTTTTCTGATATTGACAATGAAACTTTGGAGAAAATGCACAAATTTCCTTCCATTATTGGCAATTCCATCGATCGTTACAGGTTTCGTGAAGCTTCTCAAGAATTGCTGAATTTAGCACGGCTGGGAAACAAATATTTGGCCGATGAAGAGCCTTGGAAAATGATTAAGGTTGATGAAGAACGCGTAAAAACAGTGATGTTTGTTGCCTTGCAAATTGCCACTGCTTTGGCGGTTTTGAGCGAACCTTTTTTGCCGTTTACTTCAGCAAAATTGAAGGGGATTTTGAATATCACTTCGACTCCGCTCAGTGACCAATCAAATAATACCCTGAGCGGAGCCAGTGACCAAACTGACAGCGCCCTGAGCGGAGTCGAAGGGTGGAATGATGTTGAAGACAAAGAAGAATTACTGCCGCCAAACCATCAAATTGGCAAAGGAGAATTGTTGTTTGCAAAAATAGAGGATGAAGAAATTCAGAAGCAATTGGACAGATTGGAAGCGACAAAGTTAACAAATGAAGCTGAAAATAAAATAACGGAACCACAAAAACCAACCATCGAATTTGATGATTTCACGAAATTGGACATCAGGGTTGGAACCATTATTGAAGCAATTAAAGTTCCGAAAACCAAAAAATTATTGCAATTAAAAGTTGATGTGGGCATTGACGTTCGCACCATTATTTCGGGCATTGCAGAAAGTTTTAATCCGGAAGACATCATCGGACAAAAAGTGACGGTTTTGGTAAATTTGGCGCCACGTATCTTAAAAGGCATAGAAAGCCAAGGAATGATTTTAATGACCAACACACCCGACGGCAAATTGGCTTTTATTGAGCCGGAAAATGATGCTGTTGCCAACGGAGCGCAAATAAGTTAGTAATTGTTACTAATTTTTTTCAAACGTCATGCTCAACTTGTTTTAGCATCTTACCATATTTAGCCAAATCCAGAAAGAAGCTCAGGGTGAAGATTTTTAGTCAAAATTGGATAATTTAAAGAGTTGTATTGACTGCAAACTGAGATTACCAACTGAAAACCAAATTAAAATGCAACTAATACCTTATATAAAATCCTTTACCGACCTTCCTGATAAAAGCATTATTAATACCGTGCAATTGTTAAACGAAGATTGCACCATTCCTTTTATTTCACGCTACCGAAAAGAAATGACAGGCGATTTGGACGAAGTGCAAATTGGTGAAATTGTGAAGTACAAATTGCAATTTGAAGTTTTGGAAAAGCGCAAAACTGCCATCATTAAAGAATTGGCCGCCCAAGAAGTTTTAACCGATGAATTGAATGCGAAAATTATTGCCGCCAATGATTTAATCACTTTGGAAGACATTTACCTTCCATTCAAGAAAAAGCGAAAAACAAAAGCCGAAATTGCGCGCAACCAAGGTTTGGAACCTTTGGCGAAAATTATCATGAGCCAACGTGCAGAGAATATTGCTTCTATTGCCCAAAAATATATTACCGCTGAAGTCAAAACTTTAGCAGAAGCATTTGAAGGCGCACAACATATTATGGCTGAATGGATCAATGAACGAACCGATATCAGAAACAGCATTCGCTATCAATTGGAAAAGTTTTCCATTATTGCAACCACTTTAATAAAAGCAAAAGTTGAAAATGAAAAGGCACAAAAATATCGCGATTATTTTGATTTTTCGGAACCGTTAAGCCGCTGTCCGTCTCATCGTTTATTGGCGATTTTACGAGCTGAAAACGAAGGGTTTATTCGTGTGAAAATTGAAATAGATGACGAAAAAACCATTGCAAAAATAGAAGACAGAATCATCAATTCAAAAAATGATTGCGCCAACCATATTAAAATAGCGATACAAGACGCCTATAAACGGTTGCTTTTTCCTGCCTTGGCAAATGAAAGGTTGAATTTGGCAAAAGAAAAAGCAGATGATGCCGCCATTCAGGTTTTTGCAAAAAACTTGAAACAATTGCTGTTGGGCGCGCCGCTTGGCGAAAAACACATTTTGGCCATCGATCCTGGATTTAAATCGGGTTGTAAAGTGGTTTGCCTGGGCGCTCAGGGCGAGTTGCTTTACAATGAGACAATTTATCCAAATGCGCCACAAAACGACTTAAAAGGTGCTTCCGGCAAAATAAGTTCTTTGGTGAACGCCTATAAAATTGAAGCCATCGCCATTGGCAACGGAACCGCATCACGTGAAACGGAACAATTCATCAAAAACATCAAATTTTATACGGATATAGAAGTTTATGTGGTGAGTGAAGCCGGTGCTTCCATTTATTCTGCTTCAAAAATTGCACGCGATGAGTTTCCAAATTATGATGTTACTGTGCGGGGTGCAGTTTCTATTGGCCGAAGATTGGCAGATCCTTTGGCTGAATTGGTGAAAATAGACGCTAAATCTATTGGCGTTGGCCAGTACCAACACGATGTGGATCAAGTCAAATTGAAAATTGCTTTGGACAGCACCGTGGAAAGCTGCGTAAATATGGTTGGCGTAAATGTTAATACGGCAAGTGAATCTTTGCTGAGTTATGTTTCTGGAATCGGACCAAAATTGGCGGAAAACATTGTGGCGTTCAGGGCTGAAAACGGGGCATTTGCTACCAGAAATGACATTAAAAAAGTGGCCAGACTTGGAGATAAGGCTTTTGAACAAAGCGCTGGATTTCTGCGAATCAAAAATGGTAAAAATGCGTTGGATGATTCGGCAGTGCACCCCGAGAGTTATGATATTGTGCATAAAATGGCTGCAGACAATAATTTAACGGTTGCTGAGCTTATAGGAAATAAGATTGTTTTGCAATCAATTCAGTTGGAAAAATACGTTACTGCATCTATTGGATTGCCTACCTTAAAAGATATGGTTAAGGAATTGGAAAAACCCGGATTGGATCCGCGCAAAAAAGCGAAAGTTTTTACTTTTAACCAAAATATCACTTCCATCAACGATTTACAAGGAGGTCAATTGTTGCCGGGCATCATAAATAATATCACCAATTTTGGTTGTTTTGTTGATATCGGCATTAAAGAAAGCGGCTTGATTCATATTTCCAATTTGTCGGATACTTTCGTGAGCGATGTTAATTCAGTTGTAACTTTACAGCAGCACGTGATTGTGAAAGTTTTGGAAGTTGATATTCCCAGAAAACGGATACAGTTATCATTGATGCGTTGAATTGTTGAATCGTTTATTCCATGATACGTTTAGTTGTTGATTCCGACCTAAGATATATATACATTGTTGTCCGATAAAAAAGAAGCCAAATTAATGGCTTCTTAAAAGTTATCGTAATTTTATGTTGCAAAAAACTAAAATACGATGAGTAAGGGTAATTATTTTTCTTGTAAATCTGTTTTCGGATAGCTGATTTCTTTAATTGATGATAAAATAATCAAAAGGAGTGTCAAAGAATGTGACTCTGGTCGATATACAAAGAAATTTAAAACGAAAGGTCATTTGATAAGTATGCTTTTTTGTTCGTTTGCCAAATGCAATTCGCAACGGAAAATATCAGGAGCGATGCTTGGATTGTCTATAAAACAGAACCTTTACAGTTAAATCACATACCAAAAAAAAGTACTTTGTCGGATGCAAATAATAACAGAGACGTTGAGGTTTTTGAAAAAATTTATCATAAGCTGCTACAATTGTATGGTTCGGTTTTGTAGGACATGAATGTTTTAATTTTTTTTTGAGCTAAAAAACTTCTATTTTAGAACTGCTTAATTGAGGTTTTTTGCAAACCTATTTTTAGACAAGTCTAAATATTTTATTATATTTGTCTAAATAAACATTTTATGTTATTGTCTCAAACCGAAGAAAATTACTTAAAAGCCATTTATAGTTTGGCTTATGCCAATTCGAATAAGGTTAGCACCACCCTGATTTCAGCAGCGCTAAAAACAAAAGCATCTTCTGTGACGGATATGATTAAAAAACTGGCCGATAAAGATTTGGTTCATTACAAAAAATATCAGGGCGTTTCATTGACTGAAGTCGGTCAAAAAATTGCCGTGGAAATTGTTCGAAAACACCGATTGTGGGAAGTGTTTTTAGTGAATAAACTCAATTATAATTGGGATGAAGTGCACGAATTGGCTGAACAACTGGAGCATATCAAATCCGAAACTTTAATTGACAAGTTGGAAGCATTTTTGGAATTCCCCAAACACGACCCTCACGGAGATCCTATTCCCGACAAGAATGGCAATATTGAACATCATAAAAATATGATGCTTTCTTCCGTAGAAAATGGCGAATCCTGCGTTGTTATCGGCATTAAAGATTCTTCCGATCCGTTTTTGAAATTTTTGGACAAACTGCAAATCCAACTGGGAAGCAATTTAAAAGTGGTTTCAAAAGAATCGTTCGACAATTCAATGCTAATTGAAACCGCGACTGGATCAATCTCCATATCAAATCAAATTTCAAAAAATTTATTCGTAAAAAAAATATAAAAGATGGCACAAATTATTGATTATTTTAAAAGTATCGATCCCATTTTGGCTGCATTATATGCCACATTATTCACTTGGGGCTTAACTGCTTTGGGCGCCTCTTTGGTGTTTTTGTTCAAAGGAATGAACCGGGCACTGTTCGACGGAATGCTTGGATTTACGGGTGGCGTTATGGTAGCGGCCAGTTTTTGGAGCCTGTTGGCGCCGGGAATAGAAATGAGTTCGGGCGAAGGTTTTGTGAAAGTGATTCCTGCTGTTGTGGGTTTTGGGCTGGGCGCGATATTTTTGTTTGGATTGGACAAAATATTGCCGCATTTACACGTAAACTTTAAAGAATCGGAAAAAGAAGGCGTAAAAACACCTTTGCACAAAACCACTTTATTGGTGCTTGCAATCACCTTGCACAACATTCCTGAAGGATTGGCCATTGGCGTTTTATTTGGCGGTGTTGCGGCCGGTTTTGATGGCGCAACCATTGGCGGGGCAGTTGCGCTTGCCATTGGCATTGGTCTGCAGAATTTCCCTGAGGGATTTGCGGTTTCTATGCCGATAAGAAGACAGGGCGCAAGTAAATTTAAGAGTTTTATGTATGGGCAATCATCTGCAATGGTTGAACCGATTGCAGCCGTAATTGGCGCTTGGGCTGTGATGACGTTTCAGCCAATTTTGCCTTATGCGTTGGCTTTTGCGGCCGGTGCCATGATATTTGTGGTGGTTGAAGAAGTTATTCCAGAAACACAAAGAGACAAATATACCGATATCGCAACACTGGGTTTTATTGGCGGATTTATAGTTATGATGACTTTGGATGTGGGATTGAGTTAGGCTCCCTAACCCCCGAAGGGGGAATTGATAACTGGTAATGGAAAATTAGTCAATTTTAGTGAAAATTGACTAAAAAAACTAAACGATTAAACTCCTAAACTAATGGCAACTGCCGCAATCTGGGTCGCAATTGCCTTTCTTCTTCGACTTAAAAAAATATTTTTTAACCAAAAATGCGACGGCAAGCCCTAAAGCAATATAAACCAAATAATCTTGCATCAGCTTAAAATATTAAAGGTGATTACGGCAACAATATAAGCCAAAGCGCCCATTCCTGTGAGTTGTAAAATTGGCCATTTCCAACTTTTGGTTTCTCGTTTTACAATGGCCAGCGTGCCTATGCATTGCATGGCAAAAGCGTAAAAAAGCAATAAAGACATGCCTGTGGCAAAATTAAATCTTTTTTCACCGGTTACGGGATCCACTTCCGCTGCCATCCGTTCTTTTATAGTTGCGACATCTTCTCCTTCACTTTCCACATTGTAAATAGTTGCCAAAGCGCCAATAAAAACCTCACGCGCGGCAAAGGAACTTATTAAAGCGATACCAATTTTCCAATCGTAACCCATCGGTTTAATAACAGGTTCAATTACTTTTCCCATAATGCCAATATAGGAATGTTCCAATTTGTAGGAAGCTATTTTTTTATTAAGCGATTCATCAGGTAAGTCATTGGCGGATTCTTGCGCGGTTACAAATTCAGCTGCATTTTTAAATTTTTCAGGTCCGTTCGAAGCTAAAAACCACAGAACGACAGACAAGGCTAATATTATTTTACCGGCACCAAATATAAAAGCCTTTGTTTTTTCAACAACTTCATAAAAAACATTTTTAAAAGACGGCAATTTATAGTTTGGCATTTCAATGATAAACAGACTTTTTGTTTTTATTTTTAACACATTGTGCAATAAAATTGCTGAAGAAATTGCTGCTGCAAAACCTAAAAGATACAAGCCCATCAGCGTTAGTCCCTGTAAGTTAAAAATACCAAAAACGCGCTTATCTGGAATTATCAAAGCAATTAAAATGGCGTAAACCGGCAATCGCGCCGAGCATGTTGTAAAAGGAACAACCAAAATGGTAATCAACCTTTCTTTCCAGTCGCTGATATTTCTTGAAGCCATAATTGCAGGTATGGCGCAGGCGGTTCCTGAAATTAAAGGAATAATGCTTTTGCCGCTCATCCCAAATTTGCGCATAATTTTATCCATTAAAAACACTACCCTGCTCATATAACCTGTTTCTTCCAAGGTTGCGATAAACAAAAATAAAATGGCGATTTGAGGAATAAAAATAACAACGCCGCCAATACCGGGAATAACGCCTTCGGCAATTAAATTGGTAAATACACCTTGCGGAAAATTGGTTTTGGCCAGTTCGCTTAAATTGGCAAACAAACTGTCTATTAAATCCATCGGCAAACTTGCCCATTCAAAAATAGACTGAAAAATAAGCATTAAAACCCCAAAAAATATAATATATCCATAAATTTTGTGGGTTAAAATCCTATCGAGTTTAGAACGAATATCCGACGCCTCATTTTTATCAACTGAATATGTTTTCTTCAATATTTCATTGATAATCTGATACCTGTAGATGGTTTCTTTATGCTGGTATTTTTTTATTTTTTCGCTATCGGGATTAAATGCCGTTATTTTTTGATGCAGCTCGCTTGACAGAAAACCGCAATTTTTTTGCTGGGTAATTAACAGCCACGATTTATATAAAGAAAATTCAGGGAATGTGGTTTTTATCGTTTCAAAAAATTCGGAATCAATTTTTTCTGAAATATTGGCGATTGGTTCGGTATTCCAGTTTTCGTAATTCTCAATTTCGCGTTTTAAGGCATCAATCCCCAAATTTTTTCTGGCGCTGATTAAAATTATTTCAGATTTTAATTCCCTTTTTAAGGCCTCAATATCAATGGTGATTCCTTTTCGAATCATTTGATCCGACATATTGATGACCAATATGGAGGGAAATTGCAGGTCTTTTATTTGAGAAAATAAAAATAAGTTTCGTTTTAGGTTTTCAACTTCGGCAACAACAATAACCAAATCGGGAAACGAACTGTTATTTTCATCAAGTAAGGTTTCCAGCACAATGGTTTCATCCAAAGTGGTCGGATTGATGCTGTAGGTTCCCGGTAAATCGGTGATTTCGGCAGTTAAATGTTCGGAAACTTTACATTTGCCTTGTTTTTTATCAACAGTAATTCCAGGATAATTACCAACTTTTTGATTTAATCCCGTTAGTTGGTTAAATAAAGAAGTTTTCCCTGTATTGGGGTTTCCAACCAAGGCTATATTTAAAAGCGAATTGCTTTGCATTAGCGCAACTTGGTAATATTAATTTGTTTTGCCGTTTCTATTCTTATGGCTAAATGGCTTCCGTTTACTTTTATGTATAAAGGATCTTTTAGAGGAGCAATTTGTAACAATCTTACTTCTTTCCCTGGCAAACAGCCCATTTCCAAAAGGTTTAATGGAATAGCATCCAGGCAAAAATCTTGAATAATTCCTATTTCACCAATCAATAAACTTGCTATAGTATCTCCCATTATTAAGAATAATTATAAATAATAGGCAAATATACTAAATTAGAATGATTCTAAACAATGATAATTATCACTTATTTAGATTCATTCTGCAATATTTTAATGTCCAAAATTAATCGTTCAATGTCTTCACTGTCTGTGCCGTCATAAAAACCGCGAATCTGACGTTTTTTATCGACCAAGATGAAATTTTCGGTATGTATAAAATCCTGCAATCCGCCATCGCCTTCATCCAAAACGGCAAAATAGCTTTTGCGCGCCAGCTCGTAAATATGTTTTTTATCGCCGGTGGTGATGTTCCATTTGGCATCAATTACGCCTTTATTAATTGCATATTCTTTTAAAATTGGAATACTGTCCATTTCCGGAGTAACAGAAAGCGACAAAAATTTTATGTCGTCATCATTTTTAAAAACTTCCTGCAATTTTCCCATATTATTGGTCATCACCGGGCAAATGGTCATACAACGCGTAAAGAAAAAATCTGTTACATAAATTTTGTCGTTATAATCATTTTGGGTCACAATTTCACCGTTTTGATTGATGAGCTTAAAATCGGCCACCTTATGATTTCTTCGTATGTGAACCACACTTTCATCCACCAATTTAGGATTGACGTCGGCCGGATTAAAAACAGGCAATTTTTTTTCAGGTGTTAGCATTGAATAAATGGCGAAAATCATTCCAACCGAAAAAACAGCCATTATCAATAAGGTTGGAACAGATTTTTTGAAAAATTTTAGATTCATTTTTTTGAAAATTAAACCACAAATTTAAGGCAAATGATTCTTTTAGTTGTTAAACTGATTTAAAACTTTGTTAAATGAAGCATTAACCCAATATTTCGGTTTTTACAACTGTATTTAAAAACGTACATTTGTGCGATTTTAGTAATTTGAAGAAACAGATATGGACATATTGATTAAGGCCTTACAATTTATTTTAAGTTTATCATTTTTAATTGTACTGCATGAGTTGGGACATTTTGTTCCCGCAAAAATATTTAAAACCCGCGTAGAAAAATTTTACCTATTTTTTGATTATAAATTTTCATTGTTTAAAACGAAAATTGGGGAAACGGTTTACGGCATTGGATGGATTCCATTGGGCGGTTACGTGAAAATATCGGGTATGATTGACGAGAGCATGGATACCGAACAAATGAAACAGCCTGCGCAACCTTGGGAATTTAGATCGAAACCGGCCTGGCAGCGCTTAATTATTATGCTTGGCGGCGTAACGGTAAATTTTATTTTGGGTATTTTAATTTATATCATGATTGTTTTTGTTTGGGGGGTTGATTCTATTAAACCAACTGACCTAAAATATGGTTTCGCCGTGAATGAATTGATGCACGAATATGGTTTTAAAGATGGCGACAAAATACTGAAATTTGATGGCGTTGAACCTTTAGATGTTACCGCCATTAACAAACATTTATTTTTAAGGGGAATTACTTCCCTTGAAGTAATGCATGAAGACGGCACCATTGAAACTTTGGCGATTCCAGAAAATATTGGGGATGAAATGTGGGCAAAAGGAGTTATGGAACCTTTTTCTGTTAGAACCGAAGCCACTATTGATACTGTTGTGGCAGACTCTCCAGCAGAAAAAGCAGGATTGTTAAAAAATGACAAAATAATATCAGTAAACGGAAATCCTGTTGGTTACTGGCAAGATTTTACCAAATTGATTCAAAATTCAAAAGAGGGAGATATTGCCGTTGATGTTGAGAGAAACGGAACTGTTAAAACAATTGTTATAACCCCAAGAGAAGATAAAACCATTGGCGTATCAAATTCTCTTATGAACAGCATTACTGTTGAACATAAAGATTATACTTTTATGGAAAGTATTCCAAAAGGAAACTCTTTGGCTATTTGGACCTTAAAAGATTATGTTACCCAATTTAAATATGTTTTCACCAAAAAAGGCGCAACTAGCATTGGCGGTTTTATTGCCATCGGGAATATTTTCCCGGCCACTTGGAGCTGGCAAGCTTTTTGGAGCATTACGGCATTCCTGTCAATTATGCTGGCCTTTATGAATTTATTGCCAAT
>JACUUQ010000139.1 GCA_014859175.1 Lutibacter sp.
TGCAGTTTAAAATCCCCATTACTTTTGGCGCCGACAAGTCAATTAAGGTGCCGTTGCAATTAATGCTTCCCATTATTTCACTATTTTATGAATTACTTTGGTCATTTCTGGCGCTTTGTAATTAAACATTTGCGCAATTAAATCGGTAACGGAATCACTTATAATCAGCATTTCTTTATTCGATTGTTTCAGGTAACCTTCTGTCACCATCACATCAAGCTGTAAAATTAAATGATTGAAAAATCCGTTGGTGTTTAAAATCCCCACAGGCTTGGTTTCAATGCCAAGCTGGCCCAAAGTCAACGCTTCAAAAATTTCATCCATAGTGCCAAAACCGCCCGGCAACGCAATATAACCATCAACCAATTTACTGATTTTAATTTTGCGCTTGCTCATGGTTTTGGTGACAATCATTTCGGTAATATTGGTGTGTGCAACTTCTTCATGGCGCAACAATCCCGGAATAACACCTATTACTTCACCATTTTTTTCAATCATCGTATCGGCCAAAATCCCCATCATTCCAATTTTTCCGCCTCCATAAACCAGTCCAATATTATTTTCAATAAAATGATTGCCCAATTTAATGGCTTCATTTCTGTAAACTTCATTAAACCCAATGCTTGAACCACAAAAAACAGCAACTTTCTTCATTCTTTAAATATGATTTTTTAATTCATTAAATTTGTTCGAAATTTACGGAAATAATTAAAGGAATATGCAACAAACGTCAAAACAATATGATGCGGTTATTGAAAAATGCCGTTCATTATACATAAATAAGTTAAAAGATTATGGGTGTGCTTGGCGCATATTGCGATTACCGTCGTTAACCGACCAAATTTTTATCAAGGCGCAGCGCATTCGCCAATTGCAGGAAAATTTAACGAGAAAAGTGGAGGAGGGCGAAGTTTCCGAGTTTATTGGAATTGTTAATTATTCGGTTATGGCTTTAATTCAATTGGAGAAAGGCGTGGCGGAACAACCCGATTTGTCTGCGGAAGAAGCCATAAAATTATACGACAGGCATGTGGGCATCACCAAAAGTTTGATGGAAGACAAAAATCACGATTATGGGGAAGCTTGGCGAGATATGCGCGTAAGTTCGCTGACTGATTTAATTCTCCAAAAATTGTTGCGCGTAAAGCAAATTGAGGACAATAAAGGAAAAACCATCGTTTCTGAAGGTATTGACGCCAATTACCAAGACATGATAAATTATGCTGTTTTTGCGTTAATTCACCTAAAAGAATCGGAATAAATCAAATGCGCAACACTTATTTGGTGTAAAAAAACAACTTATGATGAAACACAATTAATAAAATAACTACAAATAGCGACCTATGAAAATTGTAACCTTGATTTTTAGATTGATTGTATCTTTAACCTTTATTTTTTCTGGCTTTGTAAAATTGGTGGATCCTTTGGGTTCTTCTTATAAATTTCAGGAATATTTTGGTTCAGATGTGTTGAATCTTGAATTTTTGATTCCTTATGCCTTGCCTTTTTCCATCCTTTTAATAATAGCCGAATTGCTTTTGGGCGTGATGCTTTTGCTGGGTTATTTGCCAAAATTCACTGTTTGGAGTTTGTTGGTGATGATTCTTATATTTTTATTTTTAACCTGGTATTCGGCATTTTACAATAAAGTGCTCGATTGCGGTTGTTTTGGCGATGCGCTGAAATTATCGCCTTGGGATACTTTTTATAAAAATGTGGTGCTGTTTGCGCTTATTTTGGTGTTGCTTTTCGGAACAAAATATATTCGTCCGTTTATAAGCGTTTCTTTTGCCAAATGGACAACCTTTTTACTTTTTGTGGTTTTTCTTTACATCACTTATCACGTATTGGTTCATTTGCCAATCATTGATTTCAGGCCTTACGCCATCGGCAAAAATATTCCGGAAGGAATGAAACATACAAGGGCCGAATTGCCGCCGATTCACGATTTTTATTTGGAGAATATGGAAGGAAATAATTTAACCGATGAAGTGTTGGCAGCAGATAAAGCGATGCTTATCGTGGCGTATAATTTGGATAAAAGCGACAGACAGGGCTTTGCTGACATCAAAAAAGCGACAGATGCGGCCAGTAAAAATGGCTATAAAGTTTATTTGCTGACGGCTTCGATGGAAGAAGATTTTCTGGATATCAAAGATGAATTTGACTTAAATTTTGACATGTTGTTTTGTGATGAAACCACGTTAAAAACAATTATACGCGCAAATCCCGGAATTGTAACTTTGAAAAAAGGAACCGTAACCGGCAAATGGAATTGGATTGATGCGGATAAAGTAAATCTCAATTGAGAATTTAGAAAAATCTTTTGGTTTTTTAAATTCAAACAAAACCGCTAAAACTATTTTAAAGTTTTAGCGGTTTTTTTATGTCTTTTTTTTAACTTCTTTGTCTAATGCTTACTCTCAATTATTAAGTCCAAAACACCTCTTTTATATTTTTATTATGATAATAAGTGAATGCACCCCAAAAATTTGGGGGTGAAAAATCGCGCATTTCTGTTTTTAAAGTGCCAACCCCCAAAAATTTGGGGTATAATTCTCAATAAATTCTAAAATGAATTAAATAACCTATAAAAAAAAGGGGTATAAATATAAATATTCATAAAAATTACATCAACACCCCCATAAAATTAGGGGGTAAAAAATTATATATATATTTTTGTCACGAAATCAATCAAAAAAATCACTTTATTATGAAGAAAATTGAAGCAATTATCAGAAAATCAAAATTTGATGAAGTAAAGGAAGCCCTGCATCAAATTGAAGTCAATTTTTTTAGCTACTGGGATGTCACTGGAGTTGGAAATGAAAAAGAAGGGCATGTGTACCGCGGTGTTAGCTACAGTACCTCCGACATACAGCGCAGATATTTGTCCATTGTCGTTTCTGATCCGTTTTTGGACAGAACAGTTGATGCAATTTTAAAAACGGCTTTTACGGGAACTGTTGGTGACGGTAAAATATTTGTTTCTGAAATACAAGAATCGTACAGAATAAGAACTAAAGAAACAGGCTCAGAAGCGCTAAAATAACAAACTACTAACTTTTACATTATGGAAAATACACTATTTACAGTTAACAATGTTTGGATGATGATTTGCACCGCACTTGTATTTTTAATGCATTTGGGATTTTCATTGTTGGAGATTGGACTGACAAGACAAAAAAACACCATCAATATTTTATTTAAAAACGTATTTATTATTTCAATAGGAATGGTATTATATGCGTTGGTCGGATTTAATTTGATGTATCCGGGCACATTTATCAACGGGGTATTGCCCGATTATTTTATCAATTTATTCGGACTTTCAGTACCCGAAAATGGCTTAACTGCAGAATATGCAAGTGGTGGATATACTTACTGGACCGACTTCTTGTTTCAGGGAATGTTTGCTGCCACTGCCGCAACCATTGTTTCCGGTGCAGTTGCCGAGCGCGTGAAATTGGGCTCGTTTATGATTTTTACCATCTTTTATGTGGGACTTGTTTATCCAATCACCGGTTCTTGGAAATGGGGCGGAGGCTGGTTAAATGATCTTGGATTTTATGATTTTGCCGGTTCAACTTTGGTGCATTCGGTTGGCGGCTGGGCAGCATTGATTGCTGTTTGGTTGTTGGGCGCCAGAATTGGAAAATTCAAAAAAGATGGCACTATTGGCGCAATTCCGGGACATAATATTCCGTTGGCAACCGCAGGGGTGTTTATTTTATGGTTGGGTTGGTTCGGCTTTAATGGCGGTTCAGTATTGTCAGCTGATCCCGGTAAAACATCATTGGTTTTGGTGACCACCTGTCTGGCGGCAGCATCAGGCGGTTTGGCAGCATTTTTAGTGTCTTTGCTTCGTCACAAACAATATGACTTGTCCATGTTCTTAAACGGTTTGCTTGGCGGTTTGGTTGGGATTACTGCCGGAGCCGATATTATGGGTGTGACCGATGCCATTGTTATTGGAAGTATTGCAGGAGCACTCATTGTTTTGGGTGTTGGATTTGTTGACAGATTAAAACTTGACGATCCTGTTGGCGCTATCGCTGTGCATTTAGTCTGTGGAGTTTGGGGAACATTGGCTGTTGGAATTTTTGGAGATTTGGCAGGTTGGGAACAATTGGGCAAACAAGCCATCGGCATTGTGGCGATAGGTGCATTTTGTATCATAGCTTCCTTTACAATTCTAGGTATTTTAAAGAAAACAGTTGGTATCCGAGTTTCTGAAGAAGAAGAACAAGAAGGATTGGATATTCACGAACACGGAATGGATGCCTACCCTGATTTTCGTTTAAACCAACATTAATAAGGTTGAAAATGAGCGGCTTATAATTTTTAGCCACTTAATTTCCCTATAATTTTTTGAATTTTGTTTGCGTGATATTTCACGCAACAGGAAAATTATTGCCAAAAATCATTACTAACAATAAAACAAAAAAAGATGAAAACAATTAAAAGAACATTATTATTGCTTGTTGCCACATGCTCATTAAGTACAATGAATGCACAAGAAGAACCAAAAACCAAATTTGATGTGGGCGTTGATTTTGCCAGCAGATATGTGTGGAGAGGTCTTGAATTTTCCGATTCACCTGCTGTGCAGCCTTATGCCGAATTAACATCGGGCAATTTTACGCTTGGCACCTGGGCTTCTTATGAAACCGGCGGGCAAGTGGTTGGACAAGAATTGGATTTGTATGCAAGTTATGCTTTTGGGCCTGTTTCATTGGGATTTATTGATTATGCTTTTCCTGTTGATGGTGCTTCGGATGGGTATTTTAAAATGAAAAATCATGTGGGCGAGGCTACATTGAGTTTTGATGGTGTTGAAAAATTTCCGCTAACGGCTTTTTTGGGTGTCAATGTTTATAATGATGAGAACAATTCAATTTATACCGAATTGGGTTACCCTTTTAAAGTTGGAGAAACAGAATTGAAGGCTTTTGTTGGCGCAGGAAATGAAATATATACAACAAATGGAGATTATAAGGTTTCCAACTTCGGACTTTCGGCCTCGAAAGCCATTAAAATCACAGACGCATTTAGTTTAGGCGTATCCGCATCAGCGATATTTAACCCGGATACTGATGATGCTTACTTGGTGTTTGTGATTTCTTTATAAGAATAGTTATTGGTTAATTATTATATTAGGTTTGGCCTGTCCGGGGTGTACAAAAACTGGGCAGGCTTTTTTTTGTGCTTTATTTATAGGCTTTTACGCCGACAGGAATAGCGATAGTCAAGTTATTCTCTGCAGGCGGAATCGGACAGGAAAAAGTGTGGTTATAAGCACAATACGGATTGTAGGCTTTGTTAAAATCGATGCGTATTTTTTTGCTGCCTTCTTTAGGGATTTCTAAATCCAGGTAACGTCCTCCGCCATAAGTTGTGGTGCCGTTTGTGTTATCATTAAAAGGTAAAAATAAATGCTCGGCATAATCAATAGTGGTCATTAATTGCTGATTTTGGTAAATGCTCAGCTCAATTTTTTCTCCATTAAATGTAAAACGTGCAATGCCGTATTTCCTGTACAAAGGCAAACGATCAGTGGTGGTTGGCATCTCAAAAACAGGCGTGTTTGGCGTTAATTCAAAATCGGCTTCAATATTGTAATTTTCGTCAATGTCAAAAAATTCTAAAGTTTTAAATGTTTTTATATCCTCTTCTGTTAATGGAGATTTGGTGGCATCTGCAAACTCAACATTTAAATCGTATTGAAATAACTTGATTTCATCATGATGCGTTGCTTCTTTTTTAGCGCAGGATAACAACATAATGGCGGCGAAAATACTTAGGAAATACTTCATTTTTTTTAAAATTTATGTTCAAAAATACAGAATATTATCAAAAAAGTACTTAAAGTGCCTAAAGTTTGAAGTGCCTAAAGTTAAACAAAAGAATAAAAACTTTTTTTTTTGAACTAAAACACCTAAATTTTTTGGCTTAAAATATTAAATGGAAATTAAAAATTAGCATTGACGCAAATTTTTGTAATTTTGAAAAAAACAGCAAAAGCATTATGGAAATATTATTTTTCATACGTTGAATCCGACTTTAGTCGGTTTTTTTAGTTTTGAAATGTGGGTGAAATGATTGATTTTTTTATTTGAAAGGTGCGATTGTTGAATTTTGAATGATGAATTTTAAATTATGGGTTCTAGCCGCGTTAGGGATTGAACGGCGTGTTTGAGCACTTTTTAGTTGTTTTTCACAACTAAAAATGCGAGTAGTGAAAGCCCGACCCAAAGGGGAACGCCCTCCAAAAAGGCGGGCAGGCCCAAATTTTAAAACTATTTTATACTGTTTTTATAAAAAATTATTAAGATAAAAAATGTTAAAAAGAATATTTAACAGCTACCGGGATTCGTTTAGCGGACTGTCGAAAGAGGTTTGGTGGCTGGCGTTGATTACTTTTATCAATAGGGCAGGAACGATGGTTTTGCCATTTTTGTCGCTGTATTTAACCAAAGATATGCACTTAAGCTTGTCGGAAGTTGGCTGGGTGATGACGTGTTTTGGCTTGGGTTCTTTGCTGGGTTCCTGGTTGGGCGGAAAACTTACTGATAAAATTGGTTTTTATAAAGTGATGTTTTTCAGCTTGTTAATTACCGGATTTTTGTTTATCGCTTTGCAATTTGTGCATACTTTTTGGGGTTTTGCCGTCGGTATATTTTTGACAATGACTTTTGCCGATGCGTTTAGGCCGGCGATGTTTGTTGGTTTAAAAGCGTACAGCAAACCTGAAAATCAGACAAGATCGTTAACATTGATTCGGTTGGCCATTAATTTGGGCTTTTCATTCGGACCTTTTTTTGGCGGATTGATTATTGCCGCGATAGGTTATTCAGGACTTTTTTGGGTGGATGGACTTACTTGTATTTCGGCGATTGTGGTGATGAGAATTGTGTTGAAAGAAAAAAATGTGAGGGTTGATAAAGCTATCGTAATTGTTGAAAAGGAGAACAAGGTAACTTCAGTTTACAAAGACAAACCGTACTGGTTATTTTTAATCATCATATTTTTAATGGGCTTTGTGTTTTTGCAATTATTCACTACGATGCCCTTGTTTTACAAGGAAATTCACGGAATGACGGAAGTTCAGATTGGGTTGTTGATGTCGGTAAACGGATTTTTGATCTTTTTGTTCGAAATGCCTTTGATTCACTACATCGAAAAGAAATTATTGGACCGAATGAAAATAATTACCTTGAGTTTGGTGTTA
>JACUUQ010000140.1 GCA_014859175.1 Lutibacter sp.
ACTTATAATGATGACAATCCCATCGATAGTTTAGATGTGAGCGTGTTGTCAAAATATATTTTGGAACCAATTCTAAATATCAGAAACTTAAGAACCGATACACGAATTGATTTTGTGGGCGGTATAAGAGGTTTATCGGAATTGAGCAAACGCGTTGACAGCGGTGAAATGGCTGTTGCATTTGCTTTATTTCCTGTAAGTATGAATCAGTTGATGAACATCGCCGATACCGGCAATATTATGCCACCAAAAGTAACTTGGTTTGAACCAAAATTACGTTCAGGATTGGTCATCAATAAATTAAATTAGTTTAGTGAGCATAAAAAATAATTTAAATAACATTTCAAACACAATACCTGAAAATGTTACGCTAATCGCGGTTTCTAAAACCCAGCCTGTTGCTTCAATATTGGAAGCTTATCAAGCTGGGCAAAGGGCTTTTGGAGAAAATAAAATTCAGGAAATGACCGAAAAGTTCGATGTTTTGCCCAAAGATATCGAATGGCACATGATTGGCCATTTACAAAGCAACAAAGTGAAATATATGGCGCAATTTGTGCATTTAATTCACGGTGTTGACAGTTTTAAAACATTGGAAGAAATAAATAAACAAGCACTTAAACATAACCGAATGATCAATTGTTTACTTGAAGTTAAAATAGCCAGTGAAGAAACAAAATTCGGATTGTCGTTTGATGAGGTTGAACAATTGTTGAAATCAGAAGAATTGAAAAACCTGAAAAACGTAAACATCTCAGGATTGATGGGAATGGCGAGTTTTACGGAAAATAATGAGATTATCAGCGCTGAATTTAAATCCCTAAAACACTTTTTTGATTCACTTCAAAAATACAAATCTCTTAATGTGAATCCGACTATTTTATCGATGGGAATGAGCGGCGATTATAAAATTGCCATTGAAGAAGGAAGCACTATGATTAGGGTTGGAAGCGCCATTTTTGGATCACGAAATTATAATTAATTTGTACGCAATACTCGACATAGAAACCACCGGCGGTAAATTTAATGAAGAAGGCATTACGGAAATTGCTATTTATAAATTTGACGGACATGAAATTGTTGATCAATTTATAAGTTTGGTAAACCCTGAAATCGAAATTCAGCCTTTTGTGGTCAATTTAACCGGCATCAATTCCGGCATGTTAAAAAATGCGCCAAAATTTTATGAGGTTGCAAAAAGAATTGTTGAAATTACTGCGGATTGTGTGTTGGTTGCCCACAATGCGAGTTTTGACAATAGAATTTTAACAACCGAATTTAGGCGTTTGGGATTCGAATTCGAACGAAAAACATTGTGTACTGTAGAATTAAGTCAAAAATTAATCCCCGATCTTCCCTCCTATAAACTGGGGAATTTGTGCAAAACGCTTGGAATTCCATTATCAGGCCGCCACAGAGCTGACGGAGACGCACTTGCCACTGTGCTCCTATTTAAACTTTTATTGAACAAAGATTCTTTTAAAGAAATTGTAAAAGAGGCTGCAGTTAAAGAAAACAGGAGATCGATGGCGCCCAAATTGCTTTCGATGATAGAAGAATTGCCATCAAAAACAGGCGTGTTCTATATTCATAGCAGCAGCAATATTCTTTACATAGGAAAAGGAAAAAGCATTAAAAAAGCAGTAAATCAACTATTTTTAAGAACATCAAAAAGAGCCATTTTTTTGCAAAAAGAAGTTGTTTCCGTTACTTATGAAGAAACAGGTAATCAATTAATTGCAGAACTTAAATATGCCGAAGAATTAAAAATCAACCAGCCAAAATATAATTTGTTTTCTAAAAATAAATTTACGCAAATTTCATTTAGCAATGCAAATTTGGTGTTGGTGGACAAAGGAAGAAATTTGGGTGAAAAATCGGTAGTGTTAATTGAAAACAACGAACTTAAAGGCTACTGTTTCACTCATTTAGGCCACCAACTAAATAATATTGAAATTCTGAGATGTATGATTTCACCCATGGAAAATTCCATCCATAACAGGGCAATTATCAAACAATACCTTCAAAAAAATAACGTAGAAAAACTAATCAGGTTTTAATTAAAATAAAAGTTTTATTTTAGTCATACTTTTATAAAAAATTTATTTTGAAACAGACAGGAGGCAAAAAAAATTGGAAAACTAAGCTTTATAAAATTATTTATGAAGCGGATACCTCGGCAGGAAAATGGTTTGACATTCTTTTAATAATTGCTATTTTATTCAGCATTTTGCTTGTTATGCTTGAAAGTGTCGAAAAATTTGATGCAAAATATCATAATTTTTTAAACATTTCAGAATGGGTAATCACCGTTTTATTTACGCTGGAATATTTTGCGCGCATCATTGTCATAAAAAAACCGTCTAAATATATTTTCAGTTTTTACGGAATTATAGATTTGTTGGCAACAATACCCAAATATATCTCGTTAATTTTTGGTGGGGCCCAAGCATTGGTTGCGCTGCGTGCACTGCGATTGCTCAGAATATTCCGGATATTAAAATTGACAAGATATTTAGGGGCGTCCCTTAATTTAAGCACGGCTTTAAAAGCAAGTAAAACAAAAATTTTGATATTCTTATTTAGCGTAATTGTGCTTACCATTATTTTGGGCACCATTATGTATTTGGTTGAAGGCCCTGAAAATGGGTTTACAAGCATTCCTATAAGCATGTATTGGGCAATTGTTACGCTTACCACGGTTGGTTATGGAGATTTGTCGCCCGTCACGCCACTTGGTCAATTTATTGCAAGCTTTGTGATGATTTTAGGCTATGGAATTATTGCCGTGCCAACAGGTATCGTAACTTCAGAGATGAGTAAACAAGACGCTAAAATTCATACCAATACGCAAACTTGTCCGCACTGTTTGGCCGATAAACATTTAGACGATGCCGAATTTTGCCATCAATGTGGCGGAAAATTGAATGATGAATAACTATTTAATTACCGTAATTGGCGCCACAGCTATTGGTAAAACAGCTTTGAGCATTCAATTGGCGAAGTATTTTAATGCCGAAATTATTTCATGTGATTCCCGTCAGTTTTTCAAAGAAATGACAATTGGCACTGCAGTTGCTTCTGCGGAAGAATTGGCTGCTGTCACACATCACTTTATTAAAAATAAATCCATTTTGGATCATTATAGTGTTGGGCAATTTGAAAAAGACGCGCTAAAAAAATTGGATGAATTATTTTCAAAAAATAATATTGTTTTGATGGTTGGCGGAAGCGGTTTATACACCAATGCCGTGCTTGAGGGATTTGACGATTTTCCCAATATTGATCCTGAAATAAGGAAAAAATTAAATAAACAAATAGAAAATGGTGAGTTAGAAGCCTTGCAAAATCTGCTTAAAGAATTAGATCTTGAATCTTACCAAACCATTGAAATTGAAAATCCGCACCGATTAATTAGAGCGCTGGAAATTTGTATTGGAACTGGAAAACCTTATTCTTCATTCAAAAACAAGGACAAAACCAAACGAAATTTTATTCCGATAAAAATTGGATTAATGGCCGATAGGGAAATTATGTACCACCGCATCAACCAAAGAGTTGATCTCATGCTCCATGAAGGTTTGCTTGAAGAAGCTAAAAAATTATATCCGCATAAAGAATTGAATGCCTTGCAAACGGTTGGTTACCGAGAACTTTTTGATTATTTTGACGGAAAATACACATTAGAATTCGCCATTGAAGAAATTAAAAAAAATACACGACGCTTTGCAAAACGACAAGTGACCTGGAATAAAAAAGATGAAACAATTCACTGGTTCGATTTTAAAACAGCGGCTTCAGAAATCATTAAAAAAATTGAAACCATAATTCAGACAGACTAATACAAAAATTTTGAAGTAAAAATTAACATTTACTGCCATTAGAAATTTATTGAGCTGATTTTATTTCAAAGCCTACCCCATCATCAAAAATACAACAATCATATTTTATTTGAAATAAATGTTTTATTTTAGGGAAAGCGTTTAATAAAATATTTTATTTTGAAACTGGCGCAACATATTGCAAACTGGAAAACCAAACTTCATGAAATTTTTTATGATGTGGACAATCCAATTAAAAAAAGGTTTGATCTTTTTTTAATTGTCTTTATTTTATTGAGTGTAGTGCTTGTGACGCTTGAAAGTGTAGAAAATTTTAACGTGAAATACCACAACTTTTTAAACATTTCAGAATGGGTTATCACGATCTTGTTTACCCTTGAGTATTTTTGCCGCATATTCATTGCTAAAAAACCAGTCAAATATATTTTCAGTTTTTATGGAATTGTTGATTTTATTGCGATAATTCCCAAATACGTATCCCTAATTTTTGTTGGTGCACAAGCTTTGGTTGTGATTAGATCTTTAAGATTTCTCAGGTCATTTAAAATATTAAAATTATCGAGGTATGTAAATGCGCATGCCAGTTTAATTACTGCGATAAAGGAGAGCAAAATAAGGATTTTTACATTTCTGTTTGGCGTACTGGTTTTAACAGTAATTTTAGGAACCATCATGTTTTTGGTAGAAGGTCCCAAAAACGGTTTTGAAAATATCCCGTTAAGTATGTATTGGGCTATTGTAACACTCACATCTATTGGATATTACGATTTAATTCCACATACCTTGGTCGGTCAGTTTATTGCAAGTTTGGTTATGATTTTAGGTTATATAACAATTGCTGTTCCAATTGCAATATTAACTTCTGAAATGATTATACAAGTATTAAAAACTCAAAATAATGCGAAAGTTTGTCCGCACTGTTCAGCCAAAAATCACCCAGAAAACGCCAAATTTTGTCATCAATGCGGTAAAAAATTAGATGCTGAATAATTGTATATTTGCATTCATAATAAAATTGAAACCCTAATTCACCTTGACTAAGAACGAACTCAAAGAATTTTTGGATGAAAAAGTGATTCAATATAACAATCCGTTGTTTATTGAAAGTGATCCCATTCAAATTCCGCATCAATTTTCATTGAAGGAAGATATAGAGATTTCCGCATTTTTAACTTCGACAATTGCTTGGGGAAACCGAAAATCAATTATCAAAAATGCCTTTACAATGATGGATTTACTGGGAAATTCTCCTTACGATTTTGTGCTGAACCATAAACCGCATCATTTAGACAATATTGAACATTTTGTGCACAGAACTTTTAACACTGCTGATTTTAAGTATTTTATAACTGCAATGCAACACATTTACAAAAATCACGGCGGATTGGAAAATGTGTTTTCTAAAAAAGTAACTTCCGATTCTACACAAGCAGCAATACATGAATTTAAAAAAATATTTTTTGAAATTCCGCACGCGCAAAGAACCCAAAAACACATTTCCGATCCGTTAAATAATTCGGCGGCGAAACGCATAAATATGTTTCTGCGGTGGATGGTCAGAAATGACAAAACGGGTGTGGATTTAGGGATTTGGAAAAGCCTCTCTCCTTCCCAACTCTCTTGTCCGTTAGATGTCCATTCAGGAAATGTTGCGCGTAAATTAGGGCTATTAACGCGAAAACAAAACGATGCCAAAGCATTGGCAGAATTGGATGCAAATTTGCGAAAAATGGATAAATCAGATCCGGTAAAATATGATTTCGCTTTGTTTGGATTGGGTGTTTTTGAGAAGTTTTAAATTTATTTTGATATTTCCCTATAAATCAATCAAATATCCAATTGAAAAATTAAAAAACCCTGTATTTTTAAGGTTAGATTCATCACCAAGCGCATTTGGAAAATTTATGTTATAGCCCGCTTCAAAATCAAATGAATTGGTGCTAAATTGCAATGGCAGGTTTATTTGGGTGTTTATCAAATCAAAGACGTCATTTTCTTTATACTCAGTTAACATTTGCCCATCTTGGTTATAAATTCTGGCCAGTTCAATGGTTTGTTTTCCAGCGATAATATTTAATTGAGGCTTAAACTTTAATCTTGTTTTCTTAGTTTTCAGCAAATTAACATCCACAAAACTTCTGGAAGCTATTTCAAACGATTGTTCCTCTCCAAATAAGTAAGATCCGGAAAGTTGAGTGCCGATTGTTCTCTTTTTATTTCGAACGCCCAATCCAGCATTTAAGGTATTTGTGTAAATATTGTCAATGTCATTCCCATAAAAATATCTGGAATATGACGCAGAATATTTAAATAATTTCTTTTCCCCAATATTTTTGGCAAACCCCAAAGTTGCAGTGGTTACATCCCATTTCGGCACAAATTCACTGTAATAAATACCGGACAAGCTGGCAAATATTCCGTTGGAATGTGCGTAGGTAATTTGAGACGTTATATTGTATTGATCAATGCCAATGTCACGTCCTGAAAAATAAGTGTCACTGTTATAGGTTGCGGAAACATATAAAAATTGCGAATTTTTAAGCGAAGCTGTCAATTCATTTATGACTTCATCTTCCATAAAAAACTCCTCTATTAAATCATTGATTTCTTTTTCTTTTGTAAGTTCTTGTGCTTGCGCAAAAAAGAGGCCCGAAAGCCATAATAAGAGAACGAGGTAATTTTTCATTGATAATATAAATTAAAAAGTGGTTGGGTTTCCCCAGCCACTTATATTTTAAATAATTCTTTTTTAGTTTCCGCCGTTGTTATGCATCCGTTGTCTTCTTTGCTCCCTGACAGTTTCGCGCAATTCGCCGGCGCCTTGCATTTCTCTGTTCATTTGCATTCTGCTGCGCATTTGTTGGCGTTGTTCACTTGTCATTGTATTTCTAAACGCTTGTTTGCTTTCTTGCACACTTTCTCGGTGTTCTTGCATTAACGCTTTTTGAGTTTCTGTCAAAGAAGCCATCAAAGCATCGTGGCGCTCTTGTCGGGTAAGGTCATTGTTGTCAAAAATTGCCAATTGCGCTTCGGTTAAACTTTCCCTGAACAATTCTCTTTTTTCTTTGATTCTGTCTCTTTGTTCCTGAATCAATTGTTTTTGCTCTGCAGTCATCGTTTCCACGGCAGCTTTATTCATATTTTTTCGGCTGTTTTGATTTTGTTGTGCTTCAGCGCTTGACATTCCAATTAACAGTCCAAATGCGACTAACGCGATTATTTTTATTGATTTCATCTTTTTAATTTTTATGTTATTATTATTTTTTAGGGCTTAATTCTAATTTATACAGCAATTTTTATCTAAATATTTTGGGCGTTACCACAAGGGTCGGGCTTTCCGCTAAATCTTTTTTAATGCGCCGAAAAGGCGCATTAAAAAA
>JACUUQ010000141.1 GCA_014859175.1 Lutibacter sp.
TCAGTGTTCTGCTTAAATTTTCGGGTGCCAATTCCTTGTCTTCAAATGCTTTTTTGAACATTTTACCGGGAATTACGATGGCCAAATATTGGTCGGATGCAATGGCGTTTAATCCGATACAGCTTACGACAGTGCTAAAGAACAATCCGAAGATTGACGTTGCCAGTTTTAACAATTCTTTGGTGATTTTTGCCAAGGCACCAATGGCATCCATCGTACCTCCAAAAACCATGGCACAACAAATCAGAAAAATTGTCCACAACATTCCTTTCATGCCGCCGGCGCTAAACAATTCATTCAATTTAACATTGTCGGTTATAATTTCTGTATCCACAAAAACAGCATTTACAATGGCTCTTAAATTTGAAGTCGCCAAACTTCCCAATATTTCAGGCTGAAAAATAAAGGCGAATATTGCTGCCAAAACAACCCCAATTCCCAAGGCAATCAATGGTTTTGTTTTCATCAAAATTAAAACAATTACAGTTGCCGGAACAATAAATAAATAAGGTGTAATGTTAAAAGTGGTTTTTATGGTGTTTAAAAGTCCGCTGATATCTGCAGTTCCTGTGGTGTCAATATTTAAACTTATAATGCTAAAAACAGCTATCGCAACCAAAATTGAAGGAACAGTAGTTAAAGTCATATACCTAATGTGCGTAAATAAATCTGTTCCGGCCATTGCCGGAGCCAAGTTTGTGGTATCGCTTAGGGGCGACATTTTATCGCCAAAATAAGCGCCGGATATCACGGCACCGGCAATCATCCCAGTTGGAATTCCCAATGCGGTTCCAATTCCCACCAAAGCAATTCCCACGGTTGCGGAAGTGGTCCAGGAACTACCAGTTGCCACGGAAATTCCCGCGGCAATAATAACAGAAGCCGGCAAAAATATGGAAGGGCTCAACACTTGAAGTCCGTAATAAACCATCGCCGGAATAATGCCGGAAACAAGCCAAGTGCCTGCCAATGCGCCCACCAAAAATAAAATCATAATTGGGATAAAAACGCTTTTCAGGTTTTCCCAAATTTCAACAATCATTATTTTTAAGGAAACTTTGTTAAAAAAACCAACTACGGAAGCAATTACGCCGCCCATCAATAAAATAAGTTGGTTGGAGTATTCGCCCAACAATTCACCGCCGGCAAAAAATATATTGTAGGCAAGCATCGCCATCAAAATAATAACAGGAATTAAAGCTTCATAAAGATTTAGTTCTTTATTGTCGATAATTTTTTGGTCTTGAATTTCTATTTCAGATAGGTTTTGGTTGTTGTTGTTGTGCATTCAATATATTTTTAGAAATGTAATGATACGGAAATTTGAAAGTTTTTGCAAATGAAACGAGCATAACAAATTTTGATTTGTAAAAGAAAGATTCATGGCGAACTGCATCTGTACCATTAAAAAATAAAATGTAAACAGATGAAACGAGCCATAACAAATTTTGATACACAGTAGAATGATTAATGGCGACTGCATCTGTACAATAAAAAATAAACAGATGAAAAACCCCATTCGTTTTTTGAATGGGGTTTTCACCAATTTTTTATCATTGTAACAATAAAATCAATCAAATTTTAATTTTTGGTTTTGAGTTATAAAACACCCACTTGTTTCATGCATTTTTTCATAGCTCGGTAAGTGCGTTCAATATCATTGTCCAACCCAATGGAAAAACGAATAATTCCGTTTGAAAGTCCCATTTCCAGTTGCTCTTCAACAGGAATTTCTGAGGAAGTGCTTGTGCCGGGCGCACTGAACAATGTTTTATAAAATCCCAAACTAACGGCCAAATAACCCAAGTTTTCGTGTTGCATCAATTCCATCAACGCATTGGCTTTTTCCAAATTTCCTACATCAATGGTCATCATTCCGCCAAAACCATATTCAACATTATACATTGATTGCATCAATTCATAACTTTTATGGCTTTTTAATCCTGGATACACCACTTTTAGTCCGTCCTTTTCAAAACTCTCAGCCAAATACTTGGCGTTTTCGCTGTGTTTTTTCATTCTGATATGCAGCGTTCTTAAATTTTTCAAAATACTTGCTGCGCGCAGGCTGTCCATCACCGGACCCAATAGCATCATTGCGCCATCGTTTACGTTTTTTAAACTGTCAATAAATTCTTGTGTGCCACAAACCACGCCGCCAACGGTATCATTTGTGCCATTTATAAATTTTGTTAAACTGTGGATGGTTACATCAGCACCCAATTTTTGAGGAGAAATTATCATCGGCGAAAAAGTATTGTCCACCACCAAAATAATTCCGTGTTTTTTGGCGATTTTAGCCAAACCGGAAATATCTGCAATTTCCAATAGCGGATTGCTGATGGATTCGCAATAAATCATTTTTGTTGTCGGTGTAATAGCAGCTTCCACTTTTTCCAATGAAGTAATGTCCACAAACGAAGTGGAAATATTCATTTTTGGCGCAAAGTTTTTTAGAAAAGCATAAGTGCCGCCGTAAATGGTTCGTCCGGCCACAATGTGATCTCCAGCGCCACAAACCTGCAAAAATACCGATGTGATGGCACCCATTCCCGATGCGGCAACATTTGCGTTTTCGGTAAATTCCATAGCCGCCAAGGCTTTGCTTAAATATAAATTACTCGGACTTGAATGCCTGGAATACAAATAACAGCCTTCTGCGTGACCTTCAAAAGTATCAAGCATTGTTTTTGCGTGTAAAAATGTATAAGTCGCTGAATCTGAAATGGAAGGATTTACGCCTCCAAATTCTCCAAAATATTGTAAATCCTGGATTTTGTTTGCCGGTTTGTTGCTCATAACATAAAAATTTATCAGTTAAAATTAGCAAACTTCAACTTAATAAACTGATTTAAATTATAATTTTAGTGTATTTTACTATAAATTTATAAATAAAAAGAATAATTTACTTCATGCCTAAATATTTTTGATTATTTTTAGAAAAAATTACTGATAATGATCAACTTAGATTTAACGGATAAAAAAATTTTGAATCTGCTTCAGCAAAACTCAAAAGCGAACATTAAAGAAATCTCCCTGAAAATTGGATTGACCCAAACACCCACTTATGAGCGCATCAAAAGGCTTGAAAAGACTGGCGTTATTAAAAATTACATTGCGGTTTTGGACAAAGAGAAAGTGGGCTATATGGTTGAAGTGTTTTGTCAGGTGACTTTGTCTGTACATTCAAAAGAGATGATTACCCGATTTGAAAATGCCATAAATAAAATAGATGAAGTGATGGAATGCTTCCACGTAGCCGGAAATTACGATTATTTGTTAAAAATAATTGTAAAAGACATGAATAGTTATCAGGCTTTTTTGAAAAACAAATTGTCTGTTTTAGATTCAGTTGCCAATGTTCAAAGCACTTTTGTGATGTCGTCAACAAAAGACAGCGCAGGATTAAATTTAGCCCCCTAACCCCTACTTCGACTTTAGCCTGTACTGAGCGACAGCCGAAGTGCTCAGTACAGGCTCAGAAGGGGGATTTTATAAACTTAAAATCAAAAAAACGTAAATCTATAAGTCCAGCAGACAAGTCGTAAATCGTAATTCAATTTGCATTAGGGATTGAGCGGTCTGTTTGAGCTCTCCCGTTTTTACGGGAAGCGAGCCGCAAAAGCCCGACCGCTTATTTAAGCGGAAATGCCCACCAAAAAGGCAGGCATTCCCAAAAAATGTTTTAAATGAAATTGTTATTTATTGGCAACGATGGTCACCTGAAAATCGAAATCATCGTTGATAAACTTGTCTTTCAAATTATCAAAAAATGTTTTTGAATTGTATTTCACGTTGAAATCGGCTCTGTTAATTTGGAAAGTATCACTTGTTAAAGTCGCGTTATCTTTATTAACGGCAAGCGTGGCAGGAAACGTAATTTGTTTGGTGATGCCTTTAATGGTCATATTTCCGGTAACATGAATCTTAGCGCCTTTAACTTCCGTTTTGGTGATGTCAAATTTTGCAGTTGGGAAAACTGTAACATCAAAAAAGTCGGCGTTTTTTAAATGGCCTTCCAGTTTTGCGCTTCCGTCAGCGTCTTTAATGGTGTTCATATTGGCCACAAAACTGCCGCCGGTTAATGTATTGTTATTTACGTAAATGTCTCCGGAAGCCAGTGTAATTGTGCCTTCATGAGAGCCTGTTGGCTTGTATCCTTTCCAGGTTAAGTTAGAATTTTCAACATTTACTTTAAAATTGTCTTGTGCAATAGCTGATTGGCTTACAAAAGAAAAAGCGGCAAATGCCATTGCAAACAGTATTAATTTTGATTTTTTCATGTTTCGTTATTTATAATGATTATTAATAAGTGCAATGATACTAAAAAAATAACGAACCTATTTTAATAAGTATGTATTTATATTTTTTTTAACAAGTGGCGCTAATTATAAAGAAGTTCTTTACGCTTTTTCTTTAGAGTCGATAATAATTGTCACCGGCCCATCGTTGATTAGCGACACTTTCATATCGGCGCCAAACTGTCCGCTTCCCACTTTTTTGTTAAGTTGAAGTTCCAGTTGCGCAATAAATTGCTTGTATAAAGGAATCGCTGTTTCGGGTTTTGCGGCGTAAATATAAGAAGGGCGATTTCCTTTTTTGGTGCTTGCGTGCAAGGTAAACTGACTTACCACAATGGTGTCACCGTTTATTTCCAGCAACGATTTATTCATTACGCCGTTTTCATCGTTAAAAATGCGGAGATTGGCAATTTTTTTGGTGAGCCACTCTATGTCCGTTTTATCATCAGCCTCTTCAATGCCCAATAAAATAAGCAATCCGCCATTAATTTCACTGACTTTTATTTCATCAATGGTTACCGAAGCTTCTGAAACTCTTTGAATGACTGTTTTCATTTGTTGTGTATGCGTTTAATCCTATCCCCAGCCCTTTCCCAAGGAAAGGGAGTTTGTTTTGAAATTACAAAAAACTTTTAAGTTTAATCTTTTAATCAACTCCGATAACTCCGATATTCAATTTTCAACAACTTTTACCCCTACCCTAAAGGGAGAAGTTGCTGAAAATCAATAATCTACAATAATAAAATAAAAAAAAAACTAATTTTTAGCAAAAGTAGCTTTTCAGAGCGGACTCATCTTTTAATTTTTTCCTCTTTTTAAAATTCCCCCTTCGGGGGTTAGGGGGCCTTTAGGTATAAATATCCGTTCGGTAATTTTCTTCGTTGCCTTCAACCATTTGAATATAACTGTTGTACCGTGAATAGGCAATTTCCTCATTTTCAACGGCATCTTTTATGGCACAATTGGGTTCATTCATATGCAGGCAATTGTGAAATTTACATTTTGATTTCAGCTTAAAAAATTCGGGAAAATAATCGGCAATATCCTGAGGTTCAAAATCAACCACCCCAAATCCTTTGATTCCCGGCGTATCAATAATGAATCCGCCAAAACTCAATTCGTACATTTCGGCAAAAGTAGTGGTGTGTTGCCCTTGTTTGTGCTGTTTGGAAACCTCGGCGGTTTTTAAATTTAGCGAAGGTTCAATGGCGTTGACCAACGTAGATTTTCCCACGCCCGAATGCCCGGAAAACATGGTTGTTTTGTTTTTCATCAATTCCTTCACCTTGTTTATATTGATGTGTTTTGTGGCAGAAACATCGATACATTGGTAGCCAATTGCCGTGTAAATGGCTTCATATTCCGCTTTAATTTCCAGCTGCTCTGGTGAATACATATCAATTTTATTGAAAAGAATCACGGCGTGAATGCTGTAGGCTTCCGCAGTGGCCAAAAATCGGTCTATAAATCCGGGTGAGGTTGGCGGACTGTCGATTGTCACCAAAATAAAAGCAGTGTCGATATTGGAGGCGATGATGTGCGTTTGTTTGGAAAGGTTTACGGACTTGCGGATGATGTAATTTTTGCGATCAAAAATTTTGTTGATTACGCCGGTTTCCTTTCCTTCTTCGTATTCAAAATTTACGTGGTCGCCAACCGCCACCGGATTGGTGCTTTTGATGCCTTTTATGCGGAACTTTCCTTTCAGCCTGCACTCTACCCTGTCGCCATCTTCGGCATAAACATTATACCAGCTTCCTGTAGATTTTGTAACAACTCCTTTCATGGTTGCAAAGATATTTAAAAGTCTTTACAATATGGAATATTAAATACGCACCCAAAAACCTAAATATATGTTGGTAAAATGCAATAGGCTTACATTTTTTAATATAAAAAAATCAAAGAAAACCGACAACCACTCATAATGACTTTAAAATAAGTAGTCTTACATTCCTTTAATTAATTCTTTTGCTTTATCTAATGTATCTGAATCACTATTTGGAATTAGCTTGGATTTATATTTTGAAAAACATAGGGTATATTCTGTATTCTTATTAAAATCTTTTGAAGAGTTTCTTACAGTATGCATTCCTCTCCAAAAAAGAATTGCTGAAAAATTCCTAATACCAAAGATTTCATCACATATCAATTTCAAATTGGCTTGTTCATTGTCATCAATAGAAATAAAAATGGCACCATCATTTGCCAATAGCTTATGCAATTATTTTAAGCGAGGATACATCATACACAACCACTTATCGTGTCTTGTTAAATCAGCCCCTTCCTTGCCAACCACTTCGCCCAACCATTTTTTAATTTTTGGGTGGTTTACATTGTCATTATATACCCAACTTTCATTACCTGTATTGTATGGTGGGTCAATATAAATACATTTCACTTTTCCTTCATATTCCGGTAAGAGTGATTTTAATGCTTCGAGGTTGTCACCGTGAATAATTTTGTTACCAGCCCCTCCCGACCTCCCCAAAGGGGAGGAGTTTGTTTCGCCTTTTTCAGCATCAAAATGGTATTTGTGTTCTAAAACACGGTAAGGTACGTCTTGGTGATGGTTTATTACTTTATCTTTTCCAATCCAATTGAGTGTTGGCATATATAGAGGTTCTTTTATGAAGCTATAAAAATAGCAATCTTTTAATGTTTTATTAGACTTTGCGCTTAAATGATAACAGCAAATTTTAAGTAGTGGTAAATATAGAATTAATTTAATAAAAAAAGATTGGAGTTGTTTGAATAAAAACACTATATTTGAAATTCAGAGTTGTCGCTAGGCAACAAATCTTTTTCATAGTAACCCACCACGTTTACGCAATTTTCGTGGTGGGTTTTTTATTGGGCCAAAAAAAATAGCACGCATCATAAAAAAGAAAATCCCGCAAACTATACTGTTTGTGGGA
>JACUUQ010000142.1 GCA_014859175.1 Lutibacter sp.
GAAAAGGAAATGGTAAAAAAAGAAAGCACGGATTACAAATCCGCGCGTTCTGGTTTTATCATGTATTTTACACGCCCCTAACCCCTGCTTCGGCTCCGCTCAGCACAGGTCTCCAGAGGGGAATTTGATTTGGGGACCTTTTAACTTTGAGCTTTCACCTTTAAGCTTTTAGCCTTAATTTTTAACGTTATGCTGAATATTGATGGATTCCACATGAATGGCTTTAAATATTTCTTCCACAAATTCTTTGCTCAGTCCTTTTTCTGCTGCGGCTTCGGTCATAGACGCCAAAATATCGGCCCATCTGCTGCTTTGTAAAATAGCCACATTTTCATTGTGTTTCAACCTGCCTATTTGTTCTGAAATGCCCATTCTGTCTTTCAGCAAATCGATTAAATTGCTGTCGAGCAAATCCAATTCTTTGCGGTACATATTCAATTTTCTTTGAAATTCTTCCTTGCTGCTGCTTTTTAGGCGAATTTTTAAATCGACCGTCATTTGCGCCAATTGTGCCGGCGTAATTTGTTGTTTGGCATCGCTCCAGGCATTGTCCGGATCAATATGGGTTTCAACCATCAATCCGTCGTAATTTAAATCGAGAGCTGTTTGCGAAACATCCAATAGCGTGTCTCTTCTTCCGCATATATGCGATGGGTCGATAATCAATGGCAAGTTAGGGAACTCTTTTTGCAGTTCAATGGCCAAATGCCATTTTGGTTTGTTGCGGTAATGCAAAGAATTATAGGTAGAAAATCCACGGTGGATAACGCCCAACTGGGAAATTCCGGCTGCCTGAAAACGTTCCACGGCGCCCAACCACAAAGGAAGATCCGGATTTACCGGGTTTTTCACCAATACCGGTATGTCGACTCCTTTCAACGCATCGGCAATTTCCTGCACCACAAAAGGATTCACCGTTGTTCTGGCGCCAATCCACAAAATATCGATGCCATGTTTTAAGGCCAACTCCACGTGATTTGCATTCCCCACTTCGGTTGTCACCAACATCCCGGTTTCTTCTTTCACGCGTTGCAGCCAAGGCAATCCTATTTCTCCAACGCCTTCAAAGCCGCCCGGTCGCGTTCTCGGTTTCCAAATACCTGCGCGGTACACGTTGGCATCTGTATTTTTAAGCAAGTGCGCTGTTTTCATCACCTGGTCTTCCGTTTCCGCACTGCAAGGTCCTGCAATGACAATTGGGTGCGATAAATTCATATCATCCAACCACTTTCTGTTTTCTTTCGTAATTTCCATTTTTGTTCTTGTTTTACTTTGACTATTTAATTCCGTTTAATATTGTTTTGATGTAGTTTGTATTGTTCATGGTTCTGTTTAATCCGTCCTCATCATCTCGCTCAATCATTTCCTTAAATTCGTTCAGGTTTTTGATATATTCTTCCAAAGACCTCACCACATTTTTTTTATTCTGAAGAAAAATTGGCGTCCAGGTGCTCGATGAGCTTTTTGCCAAACGCACGGTCGACGCGAATCCGGTGCTTGCCATATCAAAAATATACTGCTCGTTTTTTTCAATTTCCAGCACTGTTTTTCCCAGCATAAATGAACTCACATGCGACAGATGCGATACGTAAGCAATGTGCCTGTCGTGCTCCTCCGGGTTCATCATTTTAATGCGCATATTCAATTTTTTAAATAGGCTCAAGGCTTTATCCAGCATTTGCCAGCCACACTTTTCCGTTTCGCAAAGGATGGTCACCTTATTGTCGAACAAGTTCAAAATTGCCGCTTCGGGTCCAGAGAATTCAGTTCCTGCCAGCGGATGTGCCGCCACAAAATTTTTGCGGTTTGGATGATTTTGGATTGCTTTGCAGATTTCATTTTTAACGGAGCCCACATCAAAAACCAATGTTTCTGCCGAAACCAAATCCAGCACCTTCAGTGTCACCTCCGGAATTTTATTCACCGGAACTGCAACCACCACCACATCAGCGTCTGACAATTGCGAAAAATCTATTGCTGCATCAATCAAACCAAGTTCCAGCGCTTTTCTAATATGTTCGGGATTTTGGTCAATTCCGTACACTTTATAGCCTTCTCTTTTCTTTAAATCGAGTGCCAAAGAACCGCCTATCAAACCCAAACCTATCACCACTAATTTTTCCATTTCCTAAATTTTTACCGTTGACAACCTGTTTAAAACTTCTTTCAACACGACTTCCGAAACGCATAAGGAAGCGCGGATATAGCCTTCTCCATTGGAGCCAAAAATATTTCCGGGGGTAATAAACACGTCGTTTTCATATAATAATTTGTCGGTAAACTCCGTTGCGTTCTCGCCTTCGGGCAGTTTCGCCCAAACAAACAATCCGCCGTAATTTTTATTGTAAGTGCAACCCAAGGCGTCAAAAATTTCCCGCACGGCGGCCTGTCTTTTTTTATAGGTTTCATTTTGTTGCACAAACCAGTCTTCCGATAATTTTAAGGCTTCCACCGCGCCTTTTTGAATCCCGAAAAACATCCCCGAATCCATATTGCTTTTCACTTCCAAAATTGTCTTGATAATTTCGGCATCACCCACCACCATTCCTACCCGCCATCCGGCCATATTGAAGGTTTTGCTCAACGAATTCAGTTCAATTGCTACTTCTTTGGCGCCTTCCGCTTCCAAAATGCTTATCGGATTGTCGTTCAGCACAAAAGAGTATGGATTGTCGTTCACAATCAGCATATCGTGTTTTTTCCCAAAGGCAATCAGTTGTTCAAAATCTTCTTTTGAAGCCACCGCTCCTGTAGGCATATGCGGATAATTTACCCACATAATTTTTACCTTGGATAAGTCCTGTTTCTCCATTTCGGCAAAATTGGGCAACCAATTTGTTTCCTGTCTCAGTTCATAAAAAATAGGTTCCGCTTCCAACAATCTTGTGACAGATTCGTAGGTTGGATATCCCGGATTTGGAATCAGCACTTGATCGCCAGCATTTAAAAAAGCCATGGAAATGTGCATAATGCCTTCTTTTGACCCCATCAAAGGCAATATTTCATTCGCAGGATTTAACGACACGTTGAAATTTGTTTTGTAAAAATTTGCGATGCCTTCCCTAAATTCAGGGATACCTTGATAACTTTGATACTGGTGCGCTGTTGGCAGTTCCATCGCATTTTTTATGGCTTCCACCACGCTAAGGGGCGGATTTAAATCGGGACTGCCGATGGCCAGGTTGATAATTGGTTTCCCCGCATTTCGCAAAGCGGCCACTTCCCTTAACTTTTTAGAGAAGTAGTATTCCTTTACTTCATTTAATCTGTTTGCTTTTTGTATCATTATCGCTTGCTTTTACTGTATTCGCCCAATACTTTTAAGGCTTCAGTTTTTTCTTTCACTTCATTGACGGCATTAAAATAATCGGCATAACTGTCGAAAATAAAATCGGCGAAAAAGGCATATTTCCAAGGCGTATCAATCACGGGCATCGATTGTATTTTGGAAAGGTTCAGGTTGTGCTTTGCCAAAATGGTCAGCACTTCCGCCAAACTGCCTGTGTCATTGCTCGTGATAAATTTTATGGACGCTTTGTTTGCCGAAACGCTTTTTTTGCTTTCTCCGTTGGTCAGGATAAAAAATCGGGTTGCATTGTCTTTGATAGTCTGTATTTCCGGCGCTATGATTTGCAAATTGTATATTTCCGCAGCCAAACTGCCGGCGATTGCCGCAACACTCATTAGTTTTTGGTCATGAATTCTTTTCGCCACCGCCGCAGTATCCTTGTCTTCGATTAATTTGATGTGCGGAAAGTCGTTAAAAAATTTATGGCATTGCAACAAGGCCATCGGATGCGAATATACTTCCTTAATGTCTTCGATTTTTTGCCCGCCCAAAGCCATCAAATTGTGGTGAATCGGCAAATAATGCTCTCCGCAAATGTTGAGTTTGTGGTCGTCTATCAGCGCATAATTTGGCAAAATGGCTCCTGCAATGGAGTTTTCAATGGCCATCACAATCACTTCCGCTTTTTTGTTGTGCAACAAACCGGGCATTTCACCAAACGACATACACTCGACCAAGTCGATATTTTTTCCAAAATATTCCTCGGCCACGATGTGGTGAAATGACCCCTTAATTCCTTGTATTGCTACCCTCATTTTTAAAATTTGTTTCAAAAAAAAAGCCTCGAAATTTTTCGAGACCCTTATTATTTATTTTTGTTAAAATAACACATACGAAGCCTCATCTCTTATTGCTAAAATAAAAGTAAAAATAAAAGCTGTTCCAAGTGTTATTTGTCATCATCTGTGTTTTGTAAGGCGCAAATCTAATTAATAAATCTAAAAGACCACTATTTTTTTGGTTAAAAAAATTAATAATTATTGAATTCTTAATTAAAAGGAACGAAAAATATAGAATTCCTAAATTCATTGGTTAAAAAAAGGTTTGTTTTGAGTTTTAATAGGTTATTTAGTGAGAATAATTTATTAAAAAAGCGAAAGGATAAAGAACATTGTTGTCAAAACTATTATTTATCATCCGTGTCATCAACCTGAGCAGCGACGAAGTGAATCAGCAGGGTCTATGTAAATAGCAGTTATAGGAATGATGAAGAAGTCAATACTGTTTTTTGTAATGTAAATGTTGAACCTTTATGGTGATTTTAATAATAGTTATAAGAGCCGCGTTGCAAACGCTTTGTTTTGTTTACACAAGTAAGTAGGTGCATCTTCAGTACAAAACCTATTGCAGTTATGTTTATTATCCCGGGTGGTTCGACACTCCCATCAACAAAGAACAATTTTCTTCTTATTTTGCATTGTGTCTTCAGCCAAAAAAAATTCCGTTTGAAATTATTGCCGGAGCCGCAGCTGATTTTGGCAGTGCTTTACCCAAAAACTTTGGCGGATTTTTACAAGTGCGGTTTTGGCTGAATGAGTAGGGAATTGGGAAGGTTATATGTTAAATGGTATTTGTTATATGCTATTTGATATATGTTATTAAAAGGGTGCAGGCTTAGGGTCAATGGGTTATTATAAATTATAAATGTTGGATGTTGAATTAAATAAATAATTAGGCATTTTATATGGTTAGCGTTGTGCAGTCAAGGGGTCTATGGACTATTATAAATTATAAATTTTGGCTGTTGGATGTTGGATGTTGAATTAAATAAATAATTTTTTCTTTTCCCCAAACCCTAAAGGGAGAAAAAATTATTGCGATTTTCTATAAAAAAGTAAGAAATTGACGTAAAACATTATTGCATAAACACAATTCAACGAATAAGCGAATAAACATCCCAACAAATTCCTTAATTTTACGGCTTATTCTAAAATTTGCTGTTTTATGTTTTCCTTTTTTCAGAAAAAGACGCCGCTGACCACCATTTTTCCTGAAGATTTTGTGGACATTCATTCGCATTTTTTGCCGAATATCGATGATGGTTCCAAAAGCATGGACGAATCGGTGGCGATGTTGCGGAGGATGCATGGTTATGGCATTAAAAACATTATCTGTACGCCACATGTGATGGAAAGTGTTTGGGAAAATTCTTCCGAAGCCATTCAGCAAAAATTAGATGCCCTAAATGCCCATTTAAAAAGCATTGATTTTACGGGTATTTCTGTCACTTCCGCCGCCGAATATATGCTGGATGCCAATTTTGACAGCCTGCTGAAAACCGAAAAATTACGTCCCTTGAAAGACAATTATATTTTGGTGGAATTGTCTTTTATCAGCGCTCCGGTTAACTTATATGAAACGCTGTTCAATATCCAGATTGCGGGTTACAAACCTGTTTTAGCACATCCTGAGCGGTATTCTTATTTTCATAATGACTTTTCGGCCTATTCAAAATTAAAAGCAGCGGGCTGTTTGTTTCAGCTAAACTTATTGTCCCTTTCCAATTATTACGGATCGTCTGTCACCGCTGTGACGCTGTCGCTTTTAAAACAACAAATGATTGATTTTGCAGGAACGGATACGCACAAACACCATCATCTGGATTTTCTGGAAAAGATTGCTGACAGGAAGGTTTTGAAACTTATTGAACCCGTTTTGAGGGCAAATGCTTTTTTTAGGAAATAAGTTTTAAGGATTGACGATTTGGGAATTACGATTTGGGATTTGTGCTTAGGTGATTTTGGCAGTTTGGAAGAGGTTGCTTCACTGCATTTCGGTAGTCCACAACAGGTTGCCACGTCCGATTGCTGAAGCTACGCTTCAGTAATCCTCCTCGCAATGACGTCGGTTTTAAAGATGTTTCTACCCCTCTGGTGCTCGTCTGTGACGAGTACCTACTTACTTGTGTGAGCAAAACAAAGCGTTTGCAACGCGGCTCTTATAACTATTATTAAAATCACCATAAAGGTTCAACATTTCCCCTCTGGTGCTCGTCTGTGACGAGTACCTACTTACATTTGTGAATAAAACAAAGCGTTTGCAACGCGGCTCTTAAAACTTTTAACTAAAATCACCATAAAGGTTCAACATTTACATTACAAAAAACAGTATTGTCTTCTTCATAATTCCTATAGCTGCTATTTACATAATCTCTTTCATTATAAACAATATCTGCTTCAATAGGATTATAGTGTATATAGTTTAAACGCTGTTCAATTTTTTCCAAAGAATCTAATATAATGGGATGAAAGCCATCTTGCCATAATTTATAATTTTTAGCCCTTCCTGATTTTTGAGCTTCAAAACTAAATTTTCGTAATAACCATTCTCGTCTGCTCTCGGGATGTTCTTTAATAGCCTCTATTAGTTTTTTTGAGGTAAATTTTTTAAAATCACGAATAACATTTTGCAGTTCACCATCAAATGCAGTTACAATTAAATGAACATGACTCGTCATGTATACATATGCATGGACACTCAAACCTTTTTCCATGATACAATAATTTAAGGATTCATCTAAGATATTACAATAAATAGGTCGTGTAAATAAATCTACCCAGTCTACAATTGTTATGGTAATAAAAGTTGGTACTGTACTATCGATAACTTTATATTTCTCAGACATTGTTTTTACTCAAATATATTACTTTTAAGAAAACCATACTAAAAAAATAGAAATACACTTTTAAATCGTTACCATATTTGCTGTTGTCCGCGTTGCAAACGCTATGTTTTTATATGCTAATTTAAGTAGGTACTCGTCACAGACGAGCACCAGAATGGGGGCTTTCACCTTTTAACTTTTAACTAAAGTTTCGGAGTTCATAACTACCTAAAAATCAGGTATTGTTTTATAAAA
>JACUUQ010000143.1 GCA_014859175.1 Lutibacter sp.
CAACATTCCTACAATTCCCCACAGAATTGTGGCCCAAAGAAACATTTTTACGATTTTATTGTCATAATAAAATTGTTCTTTTTCCATACTTGATTGATTAATTGTTAGTTATTTTTGATTGATTTTGATTGCTATTTGATTCCTTTTCGCCTTTTTTCTTATCGATAACCAATTCGTCATCAAACAACATGCGCACTGATGGCGTATAGGTGTCCTCGTACTGTCCGGATTTAACCGACTTGATAAATGCAAAGAAAAAAACTAAGGCCACAACAATGCTTACGCCTATTGTGATGTAAAGTACTTCCATTTTTTGGTTAATAAAATTTAAGCCATAAATTTAAAACAAATATATATTTTCCCTAATAATAAAAAATGACAATTGTCATTAAAGCCTGGGTCTTTCTATATTATTTTCTATTATTTAAATATTTTCTGGATACCAGATTTGTCATAATTGTCACAAAAACCACAATACTTATGGAACTTACGGGCATTAAAATAGCAGCAACTATTGGGGTTAAAGCACCTGTTAATGCAAAATACATTCCTATGACATTGTAACAAAAAGCCAACAAAAAACTTGTCTTAATTATTGTTATGGTTTTATTTGAAATAGTTAACAACTTTGGTAAATTGTTAAAAAATTGTGCATCAAGAATGCCATCACAGGCGGGTGAAAACACATTTACATTTTCAGAAATTACAATTCCAACGTTGCTTTGCGCCAAAGCGCCCGCATCATTTAGCCCATCTCCAACCATCATTACTTTCTCCCCGTTTTGTTGAAGTTCTTTTATAAACTCTAGTTTATTTTCTGGTTTCTGATTAAATTGATATTGGGTGTTTTTAGGTAGAAATTTTTCCAAATATGCTTTTTCTCCATCATTATCGCCTGACAGAATTACCAATTTGTATTTTTTTGAAAGTGTTTCAAACACATCTTTTGTTCCTTCTCTGTAACTGTTTTTGAAAATATAGCTTCCTTTGAAATGATTGTCTATTGCAATATGAATGGCGGTTTCATTGGTTTCATAAGAAGTTGCGCCAACAAAACTTGCCGAACCTAATTTTATAGTGACATTATTTATGATTGCCTGAATGCCTTTTCCAAGCTGCTCTTCAAAAAAGGTTGACTTATCTTTTAACGTTTCAACTTGAAGAAATTCATAAAGTGATCTGCTTAAAGGATGGTTTGACGCCCTTAAAACCGTTTTAATTGCCATTATTTCAGCTGTGCTTAGCGTTTGTCCCCTGTAAATTAAATGTGATTTGTCTGTTGATGTTATGGTGCCGGTTTTATCAAAAATAATGGTATCTATTTTTGCCAAGTTTTCCACGGTGTCGGCATTTTTTAAATAAAACTTATGATAGCCAAAAATTCGTAAAATGTTTCCGATGGCAAATGGCGCCGACAATGCCAATGCACAAGGACAAGCAATTATGAGCACAGCAGTAACCACATTAAACACCATGGATGCGTTATAAAAATACCAAAAAATACCGGCCAAAAACGAAATGGTTAAAACATTAATGGTAAATAATTTGCTGATGGTGTCTGTGATATTTTTTATGGTGTGGTCCGTTTTCTTATTAAAAACATCGTTGCTCCACAATTGCGTTAAATAACTTTGCGAAATCGTATTAATCACTTCCATTTCAATGGCGCCCGCAGTTTGTTTTCCGCCGGCAAAAAGCTTGTCGCCCGATTTTTTTGAAACCGGCAACGATTCGCCGGTTACAAAACTATAATCAATAGCCGCATTTCCGTTAATTAAAATTCCGTCCACAGGGATTAACTCCTGATTCCTGATCAACAATCGATCGCCTTTTTCAATATCTTTTACAGGAATGTTTTTTTCAATTCCGTCCGACAATTTTGTGACTGCGATGGGAAAATATGATTTATAGTCGCGTTCAAAAGACAAAAAGTTGTAGGTTTTTTGCTGAAAAAATTTACCCAAAAGCAAAAAGAACACCAATCCAGCTAAACTGTCGAAAAAACCTGTGCCTATATCAAAAGCAATTTCAATAGTGCTTCTTATAAATAACACGGCGATTCCCAGCGCAATAGGAACGTCAATATTTAAAATTTTATGTGAAAGTCCTTTGTAGGCAGAAATAAAATAATTTTTAGCCGAATAGAAAACCACAGGAAGCGCCATTGCAAACATTAACCATCTAAATAAATGCTTGTATTTTTCCAACCAAAACTCATCAGCATCAAAATATTCCGGAAATGACAACAACATAATATTTCCAAAGCAAAAAGCGGCAATTGAAACTTGATAAATTAAGGTTTTATCAACCTTGTTTTTTATTGCATCCGCATCATCCAAACTTATATAGGGCTCGTAGCCTATAGAAGTCATTAATTCTGCCAGTTGTTTTAAATTGGTGGTTGCATTTTTAAAAGTGATTCGTACTGTTTTATTGGGGAAATTAACCATTGAAGTGGTTACGCCACTGTTCAATTTGGTTAAATTTTCCAGAATCCAAATACAAGAACTGCAATGAATGCTTGGAATAAAAAATTCGACTACTGAGGTTTCTGAATCATTAAATTCTAAGAGTTTTTCAATAATATCTTCATTTTCCAAATAATTGTACTTGCCTTTTATGTCGGATGGGATTGTTCCTGGTGTCGATTGCAAATCGTAATAACAGCCTAACTCGTTGTTACTTAATATCTCATAAACTGTTTTACAGCCATTGCAGCAAAATTGCTTCTCATCAAAGGTTTTTGGGCTATTTCCACACGATGCGCCACAATGATAACAATTATTTAAATCCATTCTAAATTCAATTTCCTTGCAAAAATATTGATTAAATATTTCCTAATTATGACAATTGTCATTTATTTTTGTACCTTTACAAATGTTACTACTTAACTAAATTCTTTTTTAATATGTCTAATTGTTCACATTGTATTATGAAGCGTTTTAACGCTCTTAAAACTTTAACGCATGACGAATTAGAAAGATTTTCAGATCACAAAACATCACTTATCATAAAGAAGGGTGAAAATATAATGACTGAAGGTAATTCTATCAACGGATTATATTGTATTCAGGACGGAAAATGTAAATTGACCAAATTGAATACAAACGGTAAGGAACAAATTATAAAATTTGTAAAAGGCGGTGACATATTAGGGCATCGTTCTATTTTAAGTGAAGAACCTGTAGGGTTAAATGCAACTGCGCTAGAAGATATGCGTGTTTGTTTTATTCCTAAAGGTGATATTTTAGATTCTATCAAAGACAATCCACAATTTTCTTTAAATTTAATCAGAAATATTTCGCTTCAACTAAGCCATGCAAATACCGCTATTTCACAAATGGCCCAAAAACCGGTTAAGGACCGGTTGGCGGAAACTCTGTTAAGTTTGGAAGAAATATTTGGAGTTGACAATGAAGATTGCATAGATGTTATATTAACAAGAGAAGAAATTGCAAATACTATTGGCACTGCCACAGAATCTGCAATACGATTGTTATCCAACCTAAAAAAGGATGGCGTAATTGATTTGCTTGGCAAAAAAATTAAAATTTTAAACAAAAATGCGCTTAAAAATATTTCTGAAGGTTATTGATAATTGATTTACCTTCATAAAAAAGGCCTTTTTTAGGAATATGTTTTTGTTTATTGCTCCATCATAGAGGCCGCAATTCGCTTATATATACCGGCTTCTAATTTAGATCTAATAGCTGAAAAAGCTTCAATTGTCACTTTTACATCTTCCAAATTATGTGTTGATGTTGGAATCAATCTTAAAATAATCAATCCTTTTGGAATGACCGGATAAACTACAATGGAACAAAATATGCCGTAGTTTTCACGCAAGTCATTTACCATAGCCATTGCTTCTGGTATATCGCCTTCTAAAAATACTGGCGTTACGCAAGTATTTGTTTTTCCAATGTTAAAACCTTGTTCCTTTAAACCATTTTGAAGTGCATGAACATTCTCCCATAACTTTTCTTTAAGTTCTGGCATTGTTCTTAACATATCTAAACGTTTTAATGCGCCAATTACCATAGGCATTGGCAACGATTTAGCGAACATTTGCGAACGCATATTGTATTTTAAATATTGGATAATATCTTTGTCTGCAGCGAAAAATGCCCCAAAACCTGCCATAGATTTTGCAAATGTTGAAAAATAAACATCAACGCCGTCTTGCACACCCTGCTCAAAACCAGTGCCTCTACCATCTTCTCCTTGCGTTCCAAATCCGTGAGCATCATCAACTAAAAATCTAAAATTGTATTTTTCTTTAAGCGCTACAATTTCTTTTAATTTCCCTTGCTCACCACGCATTCCAAAAACACCTTCAGAAATAACAAGAATACCGCCATTGGTTTCATCGGCAATTTTTGTGGCTCTTTGCAAGTTTTTTTCTAAACTTTCAATATTGTTATGTTGAAATGTAAATCTTTTTCCTGGATGTAACCTAACGCCGTCTATAATACAAGCGTGTGCATCCATATCATAAACAATCACATCATTTTTGGTAACCAAAGCGTCGATGGCAGAAACCATACCCTGATAACCAAAATTCACTAAATATGCAGATTCCTTATGTTCAAATTCTGCCAATTCCCTTTCTAACTGTTCGTGGTATTTTGTGTGACCCGACATCATTCTGGCACCCATAGGGTAAGCCATGCCATATTTCGCAGCAGCTTCAGCATCCGCCTTTCTAACTTCCGGGTGATTTGCCAATCCAAGGTAATCATTTATACTCCAGGTAATTACATTTTTTCCGTTAAAAGTCATTCTGTTAGAGATCTCTCCTTCTAATTTTGGAAAAACATAGTAACCTTCAGCTTGTTCAGCCCATTTCCCTAACGGACCTTTATCTTTTACAATTCTTTCAAATAAATCTTTCATCTGTTTAAATTTTATTTTTTAGCTGTAACAGCTGCTGTTCGCCATTAATCATTCCTTTGTGTATCAAAATTTGTTATGCTCGTTTTATTATATAATTTTTTGTGTAAAATGTAAGTTCTTATAATTACATTTTTAAGGGTACAAAGAAAGTGATTTTTTTTATCCTATTCAAATGTTATGAAACAAAAAAAAGGGTTTAGAAATTAATTTCTAAACCCTTTTTTTGATATATTTTATGGTTACTTAATGTATTCAACAACAGCCAACGCTTGTTTTTGTGAATCAAAAAAGCCTTGCTCCTTCATCCATTCATCGCTGTAGATTTTTTCCATATAACGTGAACCGTGATCTGGTAAAATTAAGACTACTTTAGAGTTTTCATCAAACATTCCCTGCTCAGCATACTGCATAGTTGCTTGCATAACGGCGCCACTTGTATAACCGGTGAATAGACCTTCTGTTAGAGTAAGTTCTCTGGCGCGATGGGCTGCTGCCTCATCCGTCACTTTTTCAAAAACGTCTATAGAATCAAAATCAGTTGCTGTAGGAATTAAATTTTTTCCCAAACCTTCTATTCTGTATGGATAAATTTCATTGTGGTCGAACTCACCTGTTTCTTTAAATTTCTTTAAAATCGATCCGAATGCATCAACACCCAACGTTTTTATTTTAGGATTTTGTTCTTTCAAATATTTAGAAACACCCGAAATTGTTCCGCCAGTACCGCTTGCAGCAACCAAATGGGTAATTTCACCATTGGTTTGCTTCCAAATTTCCGGTCCGGTTGAACTGTAGTGCGCATCTACATTTAACTTATTAAAATATTGATTGATGTAAACTGAATTTGCTGTTTCTGCATGCAACCTTTTGGCTACCTGATAATAAGAACGTGGATCATCTGCATCCACATGTGCAGGACAAACGTACACTTTAGCGCCCATTGCTTTTAACATATTTATTTTACCAGGTGAAGCTTTAGAACTAACTGCCAAAATGCAATTATAGCCTTTAATAACGCTGACCATAGCAAGACTAAACCCTGTATTGCCAGAGGTTGTTTCAATAATTGTGCTGCCTGGTTTTAATATCCCCTGCTTCTCTGCTTCTTCAATTATATGCACGGCAATCCTGTCTTTCATAGAATGCCCAGGATTAAATCCTTCATACTTTACATAATAATTGCCCGGAAGGTCTTTGGTGATTTTGTTTAGCTTAATTAAAGGAGTGTTGCCTATTAGGTCTAAAATATTGTTACTTATACCTATATTTTCTGCCATTTTTTAAAATTTAATTCAGATATAATATTTAAAATACGAATTTATGAATAATAATCTATTGTGCAAATTTAATAATTTTTTTTAAATTTCAGTTCTTCCTTCCAAATCAATCACAAAACTGTAGTCTCTCGCTGTTTCTTTTAAAGAGTCAAATCGTCCTGAAGCCCCGCAATGACCCGCTTCCATATCAATATGCATCACTAAAATATTTTTGTCAATTTTTAGTTCCCGAAGTTTTGCAACCCATTTTGCTGGCTCAAAATACTGAACTTGTGAATCGTGCAAACCTGTTGTAACCAACATATTGGGATATTTCTGTTCAGCAACATTGTCATAAGGCGAATATGATTTCATATAATCATAATAAGCTTTTTTATTCGGATTTCCCCATTCATCATATTCTCCGGTAGTTAACGGTATACTGTCATCCAACATTGTGGTGACAACATCAACAAAAGGCACTGCGGCAATGATTCCGTTAAACAATTCAGGACTCATATTAATAACTGTTCCTACCAACAAACCTCCTGCAGATCCGCCACTGGCGTATAAATGTGCGCTTGAAGTATATTCTTTTTCAATTAAAAATTTTGCGCAATCAATAAAATCTGTGAAAGTGTTTTTTTTGTGCAATAATTTTCCTTTTTCGTACCATTTACGGCCTAAATATTCACCGCCACGAACATGGGCGATGGCAAAAACAAAACCGCGATCCAATAAACTTAAACGTGTTGTGCTAAAACCGGCATCAATGGAATGTCCGTAGGAACCGTATCCATACATTAATAAAGGTGTATCCTTTGTTAATGGCGTATTTTTATGATGCACCAATGATATAGGAATTTTGGTTCCGTCGTGCGATGTTGCCCAAATGCGCTCACTGATGTAATTGTTTTTATCAAACTTTCCGCCCAATACTTCTTGTTCTTTTTTAATTTCTTTTGTTTTTGAAAAAACATCGAAATCTATAATTGAACTTGGCGTTGTCATAGAATTATAGCCATAACGGATTA
>JACUUQ010000144.1 GCA_014859175.1 Lutibacter sp.
CATTTCTAAAATGATTCACGAGGTTGACCCAAATCATTTAACCACAACAACATTGGCCGGCATATCGCAACATGAAATTGATTTAATTAAAGAACGTTGTTCTGATATTGATTTACTTTCTGTGCAGATGTATGGTAAAATAATTATGCTTCCAAAACAAATTAAAGATTTTGGTTGGAATGGCCCATATATGGTTACTGAATGGGGTGCCACTGGGCATTGGGAAGTTCCAAAAACAGCTTGGGGAGCGCCAATTGAAGAAAACAGTACGTTAAAAGCAGCCAATTATTTAAAAAGATATAAAGCAGCAATAGAAGCCGATTCATTGCAATGCGTAGGATCTTATGTATTTCTTTGGGGACAAAAACAAGAACGTACACCAACATGGTACGGGGTTTTTTTAGAAGATGGAAAAGAAACTGAATCAGTTGATATTATGCATTATTTATGGAATAAAACTTGGCCTGTAAACAGAACCCCTCAAATTGAATCGTTTGTAATAAATAATAAAACAGCTTATGAAAATGTGAGTTTAGAGGCAAATAAAGAATATTTGGCAAGTTTAAAAATAAAAGATTTTGAAAATGACACATTAAATTATCGTTGGGAAATTTTACCTGAAAGCACTGATTTACAAGATGGCGGCGATTTTGAAAAAAGACCGGAAACGGTTGCATTTACAAAGGTATTGGACAATAATGGCGAGTTAAAATTTATAGCGCCGTCAGAAAAAGGAAACTATCGATTATTTGGATATGCAGATGACGGGCACCAACATGCCGCAACTGCTAACATACCGTTTAAAGTAAATTAATAAAACCATAAGATCAAAAAAAACAGAAAATTCTTATCTAAACTTATAGGTAATATCGGATTAAAATTAAAAACAGCATGACAAAAAAAAAAACAATATATATAGGAAATAAGGAAGCATCTTTTGATGCAAATGAAGTTGAAGGGCATCTTATAACAATAGGAAATGAAAGTTATTATAAAATTTCCAATGTTAATAAAATGAGACCTTTTTTTATGAGTATTGTGAGTAACTCTAATCATTGGATGTTTTTGTCGAGCAATGGTGGATTATCCGTGGGGAGAAAAAACAGCAACAATGCACTGTTTCCTTATTATACTGATGATAAAATTACCGAATCGGCTGAAATTACCGGGAGCAAAACAATTGTTCAGATTCATTCTGAAGGTAAATCATACTTATGGGAACCATTTTCTAAAAAATATGAAGGAGTTTATAAAATCTCCAGAAATTTATACAAAAACAGCATTTGTAACAAAGTGATTTTTGAAGAAATAAATCACGATTTTGACATCATCTTTAAGTATCAATGGAGTTCAAGTGATCAATATGGATTCGTAAAAACAGCATCATTGGTTAATAATTCATCTAAAAAAATTGAACTCACTTTTTTGGATGGTATTCAAAATATTTTGCCATATGGCGTTTCATCCGATTTACAAAATACCAGCAGCAACTTGGTTGATGCCTATAAAAAATGTGAATTGGAAGCTGATTCCGGCTTAGGAATATTTGCTTTAAGTGCTGTTATTGTTGATAAAGCCGAGCCTAGTGAAGCATTAAAAGCAAACATTGTTTGGTCTGTTGGAATTGAAAATCCTACCTATTTATTATCATCATTACAATTGGATAATTTTAGAAAAGGAAAAGAAATTCAACAGGAAATTGACATTAAGGCAGAAAAAGGCGCTTATTTTATCAAGGCTGATCTATCCTTAGAATCACAATCAGAAAAAGATTGGAAAATAATTGCGGATGTAAACAAGTCGATTGTTGACATCATCCAAATCAAAGAAACCATAAAAAATGAGAAGCAATTAGTTGCCAAAATTAACGAAGATATTGATTTGGGTTCAAAACAGTTGATCGAATTAAATGGTGCTGCTGACGGAATTCAGTTAACGGCCGATAAATTGCGAAATACACGTCATTTTGCAAACACGCTTTTTAATATTATGCGTGGTGGTATTTTTGATCATAATTATCAAATTGAACAAGCCGATTTTATAAAATACCTAGGAAATGCAAACAAGAAAGTACACCACAAAAAGGGAGAAATCTTAAAGCAGCTTCCTGCAGTTTTTACGCTTAGCGATTTAAAAAAATTGGCAGAAAAAGATGAAGATAAAAATTTCAAACGGCTTTGTTTTGAATATATGCCCTTGAAATTTAGTCGTCGACACGGAGATCCAAGCAGACCTTGGAATAAATTTTCAATCAATACAAGAAGTGAAATTGATGGTTCAAAAATTTTGGACTATGAAGGAAACTGGCGAGATATTTTCCAAAACTGGGAAGCCTTGGCACCCGCCTATCCCGAGTTTATTGAAAGTATGATTCATAAGTTTTTGAATGCCACCACTTTTGACGGCTACAATCCGTACCGCGTTACCAAAGGCGGTTTCGACTGGGAAGTTATTGAACCTGACAATCCTTGGTCATATATTGGTTATTGGGGTGATCATCAAATCATCTATTTGTTGAAATTTCTGGAATTTATTGAAAAACATGAACCTGCTAAATTGGCAAATTATTTTAATCAGGAATTGTTTGTTTATGCAAATGTTCCTTACAAGATTAAAAGCTATGAGGCAATTTTATCAAATCCGAAAGACACCATTGTTTTTGATTTAGAATTGGATGCAAAAATCAATCTAAAAAAGAATGAATTAGGAGCTGACGGCGCTTTGCTATGCGATGAAAATCAAACTATTTATAAAGTTAATTTAATTGAAAAATTATTGGCTACCGTACTGGCCAAAATTTCAAATTTTATTCCTGAAGGCGGTATTTGGATGAGCACCCAAAGACCTGAATGGAATGATGCCAACAATGCTTTGGTGGGCAACGGCGTTTCCATGGTAACCTTAAATTATTTGCGACGGTTTTTAAATTTCTTTGAGGAAATAATTTCAAATGCGGATTTAGATACCGTTGAAATTTCAGAAGAATTGGCATCATTTTTTAATGGTGTTTTATCAACCTTGAAAGAGAATGAGCACTTATTGATCGGAAAAATTTCCGATAAAGACAGAAAAACAGTGTTGGATGGACTTGGCAATGCCGGAAGCATTTTTAGAAATGTTATTTATAAAAATGGCTTCTCTAGCAAAAAAGCAACTATTTCAAAATCAGCATTGGTAAACTTTTCAAAAACAACACTACAATTTATAGATCATTCCATAAAAGCCAATAAAAGAGCAGATAATTTGTACCATGCGTATAATTTAATGACTGTTAAAAATGAAAATGAAGTAGCCATTTCTTACTTGCCTGAGATGCTTGAAGGCCAGGTTGCTGTTTTAAGCTCTGGCTACATATCGGCTACCGATTCTTTAGAAATATTAAACGCTTTAAAAGGAAGTTCATTATTTAGACACGATCAGTACAGTTATATTTTATATCCAGATAAAGAGCTGCCAAGATTCAGCAATAAAAATAATATTAAGGCTGAAAAAGTTGAAAACTCCCCATTATTGCAGCAACTTTTAAAAGAAGGAAATACGCAGATTATTGAAAAAGATGTTTTAGGCAATTGCCATTTTAACGGGAATTTCAACAATTCAAACAGCCTTATAAAAGCACTTTCTGAATTGCCGAAAGATAAATACGGGTCGCTTTTAAAAAAAGACACAAAATTGGTGTTGGATATTTTTGAAGAAATATTTAATCATAAATCGTTTACCGGAAGATCGGGAACTTTCTTTGGTTACGAAGGATTGGGGTCTATTTATTGGCACATGGTTTCCAAGTTATTATTGAGTGTGCAGGAAACTTGTTTAATGGCAGTTAAAAATAATGAAAGCGAAGTAACCATCGGTAAATTGTTAGAGCATTATTACGAGATAAATGAAGGAATTGGCGTTCATAAATCGCCAGAATTGTATGGTGCTTTTCCAACCGATCCATATTCACATACACCGGGAGGAAAAGGCGCGCAACAGCCCGGAATGACCGGACAGGTAAAAGAAGATATTTTAAGTCGTTTTGGGGAATTGGGTGTTTTTGTTGAAGATGGAAAATTACTGTTTAATCCGCGTTTGTTACGTATTGGGGAATTTTTAAAAGAATCAAAAGTTTTTAAATACACCAACATTCAAAAAGAAGAAAAAGAACTCATTTTAGAAAAAGATTCTCTTTGTTTTACTTATTGTCAGGTACCTATTGTTTATAAATTGGCCAAAAAGGAATCTATTCAGGTTATTTATTCAGATGGAAAATCAGTTGAAATTGATGGATTGATGTTAACCCCGGAGTTAAGCAATCAACTTTTTGCAAGAACCGGAACGATTGCCACTATTTTGGTTTCCCTAAATAAAAACAATTTTTAATAAAAAAATTGAAGTATTTTAAATGAAATTAAAATCAACATGAAAAATTATAAAAAAATAGTAATCGTGTTAATGCTTATTTTAACAGTTAGCTCATGTAAAGTAGTTGAAAATAAATCTGAAAAAACAACGTCCAATACGTTGAGTTTTGTAAAAACAAAAGGAACGCAATTGGTTGACGCAAATGGCAATTCCATCATTTTAACAGGAACAAATTTGGGCCATTGGCTGGTTCCCGAAGGTTATATGTTCAAAATGAATCAGGTAAATTCTCCCCGAAAAATTGATGAAATGCTTTATGAATTGGTTGGTCCGGACAGTTTACAGGTGTTTTGGAACGGGTTTTTGAACAATTATATCACCCATGACGACATAAAATATTTAAAAAGCATTGGCGGCAACCATATCCGCCTGCCTTTTCATTATAAAATGTTTACTGACGATTTGTATATGGGCGAAAGAAATGCCGGTTTTAAATATTTTGACCGATTGATTGAATGGTGCCGACAAGAAAATATGTATGTTTTATTGGATATGCATGCGGCGCCGGGCGGCCAAACCGGTGACAATATAGACGACAGTTATGGTTATCCGTATCTGTTTAAAAGCAAATCTTCGCAGGATTTAATGACGGAAATTTGGGTAAAAATAGCCGAAAAATACAAAAATGACCCTGTAATTATTGGTTATGATTTAGTAAATGAACCAATTGCACATTATTTTAACGATGAACTTCTTCATTTAAATCATCAGTTATTTTTACTTTATAAGCGCATCATTACAGAAATTCGCAAAGTGGATACAGCACATACTATTTTTCTGAATGGCTCTAACTGGAGCGGAAATTTTGATGTTTTTGAAGAGATTATCGATAACAATGTGGTGTATGAATTTCACAAATATTGGTTTGAAGTAAATCAGCCAGCCATCCAACAATATCTTGATTTTAGGGACAAACATCAAGTGCCGATTTATATTGGTGAAACTGGCGAAAATACCGATGAATGGGTAAACGATTTTAGAATTTTGCTGGACAAACACGAAATTAGCTGGGCTTTTTGGCCGTATAAAAAAATGAATAACAGCAAAGGAATTATGAATTTTAAGGAACCTGAAGATTATCATTTAATCACTAAATATGCCGACAGCGATCGTTCTACTTATGCTAAAATGAGGGAAAATCGTCCGGATGTTTTAAAAATTCAAAAAGCGCTGAATGCTTATCTGGAAAATAGCCTGTTTAAAAATAATTTCCCCAACAATGGCTATGTAAAAGCCTTAAATTTTAAAGTTGATTAAAATATCACGTTTTGAATTACATAAACGATCACCAATGAAAAAAATATTTTTATCCGTATTGCCACTTGTATATATAATCATTGTAGGCTGTAAAGGCCAAAACAAACTGGCCAATACAACACAAACTTCCTCCATCGACGTAAAAGTTGATTCGATTTTGGCTTTAATGACCTTAAAAGAAAAAGTGGGTCAAATGTTAAATATAGGTTTGCCTTCTGTTTTAAAAGGAGAATATTGGGATGCGCGCGACAGTGCATCATTCGATGATAAAAAGTTTCAAAAGTTTATTGTTGATTATGCTGTTGGATCTATTCATAACACGCCGCAATATTTGGCAGGCACAGATGAGTGGTATCAAATTGTGAAAAAAATACAAGATGCAAGCATGAATCAAACGCGTTTGAAAATTCCTGTTTTGTACGGAATTGATAATATTCATGGGGCTAATTTTATAAAAGGATCTGTGCTTTTTCCACATCAAATTGCTTTGGCTGCAACTTGGAATCGTGAAATTTCAGCCATGAACGGAAAAATTACTTCTTATGAATCAAGAGCTGCATCGCTTCCTTGGAATTTCAATCCAAATATTGATGTGGCCGTCAATCCATTGTGGGGCAGAATTTCGGAAAGTTTCGGAGAAGATCCTTACCTTATTTCAGAAATGGGAGCAGCTTATGTAAAAGGTTCACAAGGCGAAAGTTTGAAAAATACAGAAAATACTGCGATTTGTTTAAAGCATTTTATTGGTTATGGCGCAGGCAGAAACGGCAAGGACAGAGCAAACGCACTTATTCCTGAAAATAGTTTAAGACAGTATTTTTTACCCCCATTTAAAAAAGCAATTGAGGATGGCGCTAAGGGTGTTATGATAAGTTCTAACGCGGTAAATGGCATTCCCTGCCATATGAACAAACACTATATAACCGATATTTTAAAGGGCGAATTGGGATTTAAAGGCGTTGTGATTTCAGATTTTAGCGATGTGGAATTTTTAATTGAAATGCATGAAGTCACTGCAAGTAAACGTGAAGCCACAAAAATGGCCGTGAATGCAGGCATAGATATGCTTATGAATCCTTACGATATTGATGTGGTGGATTATATTGTTGAAATGGTTGAAAAAAACGAAATCTCCAGGGAAAGAATTGATGACGCCGTTTCCAGAATATTGAAACTTAAATTTGAGCTAAATCTGTTTGAAAAACCATATAACAATCCGAAGGATTATCCGGATTTTGGAAGCGAAAAGCATATTGCGGCAAATTATAACTCAGCTGCTGAAGCCATTACTATGCTAAAAAATAAAGAAGCTGTTTTACCTTTGAAAAAAGGAAAAAAAATATTGGTAACCGGTTATGCGGCAAACTCCTTGAATTTGTTAAACGGCGCCTGGTCAAGAACGTTTTTAGGCCAGGATACAAAATATAACGACCCAAATAAACTCACCATTTTAAAAGCGATTGAAAAAGAAGTTGGCTCAAACAACATAGATTA
>JACUUQ010000145.1 GCA_014859175.1 Lutibacter sp.
TACATACGTTGCGATGGCATTGTTATTGGAAAAAATTATTTTTTGGTCGTTTTCAATGCTTGAAATAATGCTGATGGTTTTAAAGTTGTCTGTTTTTTTGTATTGGGTTTTAAAATACCATTGATCATTAACCGTTGGTGAATATTCAACATTAAATTTGGCAAGACCCAATATATTTCTGGTATTGGACTTTTGCGTTTTTTCTTCCGTAAAAGTTGCATATTGATTGTTAGCTTCTATAAAAGTCTCGTTTTTTGAATGTGAAAAAATGGCATACCCTGAAATATCCAATTTTTTGTTGACAGCTCTTGAGATATTCAACGCACCAAATTTGTTGTTGCTGCTTGTTAAATCTTGCGTTTCCAAGAATTGCGAAAAATTACTGCCGGAAGTATTGTAAATTGAGCCATCGCCCTTTAAAATAGCGCTAACGCCTCCCTGAAAACTTAAATAATCTTTAAACGTGAAGGTTTTTTCACCGGTATTGTTCAAATTGCCAATAAAATTTACATTGGTTTTTGGGCTGTAATAAAACAAATTGCTGTGTGTTCTGTAAAAGTCTTTATTTCCTTTCCCTGCTTCAATATCCCCAAAAGCAAATTGCTTCTTGTCTTTTTTCAGCAATATGTTCATCGCCATTTCATCAGAGTCCGACACATTTTTTAAAAAGGAGATTTCACTGTAATTGTCTATTACCTGCACTTTGTCTATGGCATCTGCCGGAATATTTTCCACTGCCAATTTTGAGCCGCCACCGAAGAACTTTTTGCCTTCAACCAAAAGTGTGGTCACCTTTTTGCCTTGTACGGTAACACTGCCATTTTTATCAACTTCAACGCCGGGCAGTTTTTTTAACACGTTTTTTAATTTGCGCTCATCGCCGGTTACAAATTTATCGGTATTGTAGGTGATGGTGTCTTCTTTTACACTAACCGGCAACGCTATAAGCACTTCTTTTAATTGGTTTGGCGCATCAATTAAAATTAGGTTTTTTTGTGAATTCTCCGAAGCGACAAAATCAAAATTAACTGTTTTATACCCCAAATAACTCACGGAAAGCGTATAGCTGTCGCCTTTGGTAAGTTCTAGTTTGTAATAACCGTCATCATCTGTAATGGCAAATTTTAAATTTTTTGCGGCATCCATTGGTTTGGCTATCACATTGGTATAGGCCAACGGATTTTGTAAACTGTCTTTTACAGAACCTTTTAAGGTGATGGTTTGGGCATATGAAAATACACTTAAACAAAAACAACATATAAAAGCAATTTTTTTCATTTTAATAAATTAAGTTCTAATTCATATTAAAAAAACCATTATAGGAAATTTTTGTTATTTTATCAAATTCTTCTTGAGTTACACTTTTAACATCTTTTGGAAAATTAATTTCTTGCATATCTTTTAAATTTAATTGAATTTTAGTGGCATAAAAAACAATTGCATTATCTCCCTCTTCCAATTCCAAAATTAGACCAGGTAATCCAACATAATTTTTTGGACCTAAAGGTATCGGTAGTTTCGAGGTGTACCAAGCTACAATTGGCACTTTTTTTAAATTACCTTTTCTATCTTTATAGGTATAAATTGTTAAAGCTTTATAACATTCAAAGTCTCCAACTAATTTTTTTTCATTAATTAATTCCCACTTATATATAAAATCTGATGAAATTAAAAAATTAATACCTTCAAAGTTACGATAGACCGACGAAGTATTAGCGCCTAAATTCGTGTAAAAAATATCACTATTTCTTGCAACTGTTTTAGCCAATTTATGAAATGATTCTTGCTTTTTACTAATAAAGATTTGCGGTATTTCTTTAAAAACAGAAATTCCATCAAAGTAAATTAACTCCATATTAATGGTGTTAATTTCATTAAAAATCATTTTAAAAAGTTTTTCCCTTTCGGGACTGAGATTGGATAAAGAATCAATAGTTGTATTAATTTTAACTTTATAAGATATTTTTGCATTTTTAATTTGCGAAAAACCCTTAAATCCAATTAAAATAAATAATAAAAAAATGATATGCTTTCTTTTTATATTCATAATTATTTACAATTTTAGAGGGCATCTAAAGAATACTTTAGGTGCCCTCTGATTAAATTCTACCAATTATCTAAACAGTAATCTATATGATCCATACACCAGCATAGCATGTAACTTTCATTTAAGAAATCTGTAGCATCTCTTTCATTATATGTTATTCCAATAACATCTTCCATTTGTTCAAGATCTTGAATAGCTCTATCAAAACAATCGTCACTTTGTTCCAATATAAAATCATTCGCATTCACCATTGCAACACTTGCAAAAACAAACACCATACTTAAAATTATTTTTTTCATTTTAGTAAAATTTAAATTAGTTAATAGCGCATAATTGCGCTTTATTATTTTGTGTATCCGGCGAGGTGCATTACTTTTGCAACACTTTCCTCTGTTTGTTACATTGGCTATGTCATAGTTAGTGGTTTTAGGTTAAACATTTTATTAGCGTATTGTGTTCTTAAAATTTTACAAACAGAGGATTTTACTTCGGCTTCGCTCAGTGACCGAACTTCGGCTTCGCTCAGTGACCGAACTTAGGCTTCGCTCAGTGACCATTCTTTTGACTAACTTATTTTGTTGAATATTTAGCTTTTTACGGTTAGTTTTTGATAAGTTTCCTGTAAGGTTGGTAATTTAAATTTTAAAACCTTTTTTTTGAACTCTGCATCATATTTTTGCTGATCTTATCAAATTCCTGTTGGGTAATTTTTTTGCCTTTTCCTGGTTTTTCAATAATTGTTTTCTCTATTACATTAATTTTTTTTAGTATATAACTTATATTGCCTTCTTCTAATTGAATTATTAGACCGGGTAAACCATTGTATTCTTTTGGTCCAAAATTGAATGGTATTTCTGGAGCAAACCAAGCAATAATCTTTTGTTCAAAAATCCCTCGAGACCCTTCTGCAATTTTTGTCGTGGTGGCCTTAAAGCATTTATAAGAACCAATATTTTTTGAAATACTTGTAATAATCCATTCAAATTTAGGTATATCCACCAAGAAATCTTGCCCAAAAGAATTCTTTTCATGTATTGTTTTTTTATTATTAGTATAATATTTCCCATTAAATCTCCCTAGCCTTTTCAATATCTTTAATCTTCCCTTTTCAATTTCAAGCTGTTCCGGTAAATAAAATATAGCACTTTCTTGATTATAATCGAGATTAAAATCTACCATTTTAGCATAAGAAAGACTTTCTTCATAACTTTTTCTCATTTTTAGTAATGCTTGAAGCTTTCCCGAATCAAGTTTACTTTCATCTATTTTTGAAATGCTGTCATTGTTTTTATAATAAATATTATATATTGCCTTATGCGAATTTTGAGATTTAACTTCTATACAAATTAGAAGAAAAATATAAATTATTTTTAAATATTTCATTTTAATAAAATTAAACCCTCCAAATAATTTCAGAGGGTATTATTATGAATTCAATTTAATTAATAATCCTTTCTATTAATTTCCCATACATTCTTCATACGATGCCAAAAATACTTCGTATTCCTCTTCATAGGTTAACCAACCTGTACCGTACCATGTTCGAGAATCTTCATTTGCCAAATAAACTGCATTTTCAGCGCTTTCATAGCATTCAACAGGAGTGCCAGCAATTACATACATTATAGCTGCAAATAAAAACACCATACTTAAAATTAATTTTTTCATTTTAGTAAAATTTAAATTAGTGAATAGCGCATAATTGCGCTTTAATATTTTGTGTATCCGGCGAGGTGCATTACTTTTGCAACACTTCCTCTGTTTGTTACATTGGCTATGTCATAGTTAGTGGTTTTAGGTTAAACATTTTATTAGCGTATTGTGTTCTTAAAATTTTACAAACAGAGGATTTTTCTCTTCAATTGTGTTCCGTGACCATTCTTCCAACTAAATTATTTTGGTGAATATTTAGCATTTTTTAGTTGGTGTTGAAGCGCTTCCTTTAATATTGAGATAATTAAATTTAAAATCCATTAAAAAGGCTTCTTGTTCAATTTCAATTCCTTTTAAGGTGATGGTTTGGGCGTTTAAGAACTGCATCCAAATGCCACAAATAATACTTAAAATTATTTTTTTATTTAACATTAAGTTAAAACGATTTTTTAAAACTCTGCATCATATTAACGCCTATTTCATCAAATTCTTTTTTTGTAACAAATTTACCTTTTGTAGGCTCTAATATTTCAATATTCATTTTGGTATATAGTTCTATTTTGTTAACTAAATATCTTTCTTTACCAACAGTAAGCTCTATAATTAGGCCAGGTAAACCATTAAATTCTAAAGGTTCAAATGGAAAATTTAAATCTGGCGCATACCAAGCCGTTACTTCTTTTTTCACAATACCTTCTCTACCCAATATTTCTTTTACAGATGTTGCTTTAAAACAGGTATAATCACCAATTGTTTTTATTTCATTAGTTAAATTCCAACCCCATTTAGGAAATTTTATAATAAAATTTTCACCGTATGAATTTACCTCTCTATAACATTTTTCTTCTCTAAAATTTGTGTAATACATTCCTCTACCCGAAGCTCCTATTGCAAGCTTTGCATATTTAGATTCTGTAATTTCTAAATACGAAACAACGCTAAAGGAACTTCTATTTTCCTTAAAAACTAATTTAAAGTCTATTTCTTCCAATGCTTTTTTTGAATTTTTATCCATATCTTCAACCTTAGCGGCATATCCGACTCTTTCTTTATTATTCTCTTTAAAACTATCACTTTGATAAATAATTTAATTTCTGCTTTTTGTATATTACAATCCCTTGTTTGGTCTGTGATAAACAAATCGTGATCGGAAAAAGCAATAAGTAAATTAGAATTTTTTTCTTCATTCTTTAAATTTGATTTTATCTTATTCGGTATTGTTTTAAAGTTTTTTTCGCTCTTTAAAATTTCTTGTCATCTCTATTCCTATATTATTAAATTCTGTTGCACTTAATGGTTTTCCTTTACTTGGTTTTTTAATTTCTACACCAGTTTTTGGATTAAGAACTAAATCATTGAGAATCATTTTTGTATTATTGGTTTCAAGTGAAATAATTAACCCAGGTAAATTGGTGTATTTACCAATACCGCATTTAACTGGTATTTCAGGATTATACCAACAGGTAATTATATTTTTTCTAATTTCATTTGAAAAAGGATGTATAACCTCTTCAATAGCGGTGGCTTTATAACATAGAAATTGACCTATTTTCTTTGTTTCATTATGCAAAACCCATTTATATTTGTCAAATTTTTCTTTGACTAAAAAGGTTTCTCCCAAGCTTTCTTTTTGATTTATAACTTCATTTTTTTCGAAATCAGTATAATATTTACCTTTCAAGTTAATCCCAATACTTATAGCTGTTTTATAATTTTTTTTTCCTTCTAATGGATTGTTGTCATTGGCGTAGAATAAAGATTTGGAATCTTTTACGATTAGCTCAAATTTTATTTCTTTCAATAGTTCAATAGCTTGAATTTCAAAACCCCGTAGAATTTTTGCGGCTTCATCTTCCTTTTGAGATAATGAGATTACAGCTTGTGTTAAAGATTTTGAATAAGTAGCTTTAAGACTAATATTTTGACCAAATAAGTTAGAAGCCGTTAATAGTAATATAATTGTTATTTTCATAATAAAATTTTATTGTTTTAAATAGGGTAGATATTGTCTACCCTATTATAATTAATATCCAAAAGCATTACTTTAAGAAATTTGCTATTAAAAGAACAACAATTAAATAGTTGTCCAATTAATTAAATAATTGTCTACCTAAACAATCATTTTCGGCGTCGGCGGCAATGTCAGATGCCATATCCCAGTCCATAGTATAATACATCACTGCATACCACACAATATCATAAACTGCACCACAATCTTCTTGATTTTTAATACTTTCAATATTTGAATTCGCATTCACCATTGCAACACTAGCAAAAACAAACACTAGACTTAAAATTATTTTATCAATTCTTTAAAAAACCTCTCAAATTTTCCTCAATTTTCTCATTATATTTTTCTTCTGAAATAATTTTTCCCTTAAAAAGTTTAATATTAATTTTTTCTTTTGGATACAACTCAATTTTTTCTGCAAAGAAAGTATTATGAGTATCTTTCAGCTCTAATATTAATCCTGGTAAACTATTAAATTGTTTTGGACCAAATGGAACTGGGATTTCGAGAGTATACCAAGCTATTATTTCAAATATGTGTTCCCCTGAAAAATTCTTATTTGTAACGCTTGTAACTGCTTTATGGCATTTGAAGCTATTTATATACTTAGTCTCTTGTGTAAGCACCCACTTTATTTTTGAAGGTTGTGTTTTTATTAAAAACTCTTCTCCTCCTACTTTTCTTAATTGTATGTCATTTTCCAAATCACAATAATAACTTCCTTTACTTACTAATTTATTTGCGATTGCACCACCCTTTATGTCTATATCATTATCCATTCCATCCCCTACTGTAAAAATTGATGTTTTATTAAAAAATTCCATTTTAAATATAACCTCCGCAGTAAATTCATTTAAGCCTTTAAATAAACCTTTTACATCTTGTTTTGTCTTATTACTATTTAATACTCCATTTTCATTTGGCCTATATTTATAATAAACAGTGCCGTAGATATCTTTATTTTGAGAAGTGCAATTTACTATGTAAAAAAATAAGATTATAAGTACTAATAGTTTTTTCATTTTATTAAATTTATTTTTTAAATAGAATAAGGAGGAGCAATTAATACTCCTCTCTAAATTAAGTTTTTAATTATTTATTATAGATTCCCTGCAGCCTCTATTTCTTCATAGGTGTAACCCTCACAAAGAGCATAAGCAATATTCATGTAAACAAATATTTCTTCCATCGAATACCCTGCAAGATCAGCACTTTCACCCGCACGTAATGCTTCATTGTCGCAATCCCGGCTTAGTTCAACCTTATCACCAACCGTTGAAACATTTACTGGATTTACACTATAATTAGAATTTGCATTAGCCACACTAACCATCGCAAAAACAAACACTAGACTTAAAATTATTTTTTTCATTTTTATTAAATTTAAATTAGTTAATAGCGCATAATTGCGCTTTATTATTTTGTGAATCCTGCGAGGAGTAT
>JACUUQ010000146.1 GCA_014859175.1 Lutibacter sp.
ATTTTTGATGACATTAAAAGAAACGGTGATGATGGCGTAAAAAGATATACCGCAATATTTGATGGAGTGTCGTTGGATGATTTATGTGTTTCCGCCAAAGAAATTTCTGCAGCGGAAAAAGCGATATCTAATGAATTAAAAGCGGCCATTGAGCAGGCTAAATCAGCCATTGAAAAATTTCATATGGCGCAAAAAACGGCCAAAATTTTTGTGGAAACCGTTGAAGGCGTGGAATGCTGGCAGGAAAAAAGACCTATTCAGAAAATCGGATTGTACATTCCGGGAGGCACAGCACCGTTGTTTTCTTCGGTGTTGATGTTGGCGGTTCCGGCACTGATTGCAGGTTGCAAAGAAGTTGTTTTGTGTTCGCCGCCCAATAAAAAAGGAGAAATCAATCCGGCCATTCTTTACGCGGCACAACTTTGCGGCATCACAAAAATTTTAAAAGTGGGCGGCATTCAGGCCATTGCCGGACTTACTTTTGGCACGGAAACTATTCCGAAGGTTTATAAAATATTCGGTCCCGGAAATCAATATGTCACTGTTGCCAAACAATTGGCCACCAAATACGGCGTTGCAATTGACATGCCTGCGGGTCCGAGTGAATTGTTAATCGTTGCCGATGATACTGCCAACGCAAGTTTTGTGGCATCCGATTTATTGAGCCAGGCAGAACACGGAACCGACAGCCAGGTTATTTTGGTGTCCACCTCCATGGAAATGCTAAAAGAAGTTGAAAAGGAAATTGAAATCCAGCTGCCTTTGTTATCCCGTAAAAAAATAGCTGCAAAAGCCATAGAGAATTCGAAGTTAATTTTTGTGGAAAACAAAGAGATTGCGATGGAAATGATCAACGAATACGGTCCGGAACACTTTATAATTTGCACAAACAATAACGAATTTTACATTGACAACGTTGAAAATGCAGGTTCGGTTTTTATTGGAAATTACACGCCGGAAAGTGCCGGGGATTATGCTTCGGGAACTAACCATACCTTACCGACCAACGGTTATTCAAAAGCGTATTCGGGCGTGAATCTCGATTCTTTTCTAAAATCGATGACTTTTCAGAAAATTTCAGAAAAAGGGATTCAAAATATTGGGAAAACCATTGAAATTATGGCGGAAGCAGAAGGATTGACAGCGCACAAAAATGCGGTGACTTTGCGTTTAAAAGCAATAGAAAATGAAGAATAGGATCAATATTCAAAATTTGGTCAGGGAAAACGTGAAGCAAATGAAACCTTATTCTTCGGCACGCGATGAATTTGAAGATTTCGATACTGCCGATATGATTTTTTTGGACGCCAATGAAAATCCGTTCGAAAATGGCGTAAATCGTTATCCGGATCCGCAACAAAGGACAGTAAAAACGGTATTGTCAAAATTAAAGGGAATTTCGGAGAGCCAAATTTTATTGGGAAACGGCAGCGATGAAGTGCTGGATTTAATTTTCAGGGCTTTTTGTGAACCAAAAGTTGATAACGTCATCACATTGCCGCCAACCTACGGAATGTATGGGGTTTTGGCCAATATTAATGCGGTAGAAAACAGGGAAGTGTTGCTTTCTGAAGATTTTCAGCCACAAGTTGAACAGATTTTAAAAACTGTTGACGAAAACACCAAAATTATCTTTTTGTGTTCGCCCAACAATCCGACGGGAAATACCTTTTCAGATGAAAGTGTGGTGTATTTAATGCAAAATTTTAAGGGATTGGTGGTGATTGATGAAGCGTATATCGATTTTTCCAAAAAAGAAAGCTGGATAAATGAATTTGATGAATATCCAAACTTGGTCATCACGCAAACTTTGTCGAAAGCCTACGGAATGGCAGGAATTCGGTTGGGAATTTGTTATGCTTCCGCAGAAATTATTGCGGTTTTAAACAAAATTAAACCGCCATATAATGTTAATGAATTAACGCAGCAGCGAGCACTAAAACGTCTTTTGACTAAAAATAAAGTTAGAAATGAAATTGATAAAATTTTAGAACAACGTGAAAAACTGTTGGGCAAATTAAAATCTATTTCTTTTATCGAAGAAATTTATCCGACCGAAGCCAATTTCATTTTGGTCAAAGTGGATGATGCCAATAAAAGATATAATGAATTGATTTCCAAAGGAATTGTCATCAGAAACAGAACCACGCAGCCTTTATGTGAAAATTGTTTGCGTTTGACCGTTGGCACAACCAGCGAAAATATTAAACTGATAAAAGCATTAAAAGAATTATAAAATGAAGCAAAAAGTATTGTTTATAGACCGGGACGGAACGATGGTTTTGGAACCAAGCGACTATCAGTTAGACAGTTTTGAGAAATTGGAATTTTACCCGAAAGTCTTCCAATACCTGGGAAAAATTGCTTCGGAACTGGATTATGAATTGGTGATGGTGACCAATCAGGATGGTTTAGGCACTGATTCGCACCCGGAATTTAATTTTTGGCCGGTACATAATTTGGTGATGAAAGCTTTTGAAAATGAAGGCGTGGTTTTTAAAGAAGTGCTTATCGACAAAACATTTGCACACGAAAATGCGCCAACGCGTAAGCCTGCAACGGGTTTGCTGACAAAATACATCAATAACCCTGATTATGATTTGGAAAATTCTTTTGTGATAGGCGATCGGATTACGGATGTGGAATTGGCAAAAAATTTGGGCGCAAAAGCGATTTTTATCAACACAGATGAAGCTTTGGGAAGTAATGAGATTGCTTCAAAAACTGCCGAATTGGATGCTGTCATTGTTTTGAAAACAACTGATTGGAAAATAATTTACGAATTCTTGAAACTTGCGGAGCGTTCTGCTTCCATTGAAAGAAAAACGAATGAAACGGAAATCTACATCAACCTAAACTTGGACGGAACAGGCAAAAGTAATATAAATACCGGAATTGCCTTTTTTGACCATATGCTTGATCAAATTGCGCGTCACGGACAAATGGATTTGGAAATTGCCGTTAAAGGCGATTTGGAAGTGGATGAACACCACACCATTGAAGACACCGCAATTGCGCTTGGCGAAGTTTTTGCGAAAGCGATTGGAAACAAGTTAGGCATTGAGCGTTACGGATTTTGCTTGCCAATGGACGATTGTTTGGCGCAAGTGGCAATAGATTTCGGCGGTAGAAACTGGTTGGTTTGGGAAACAGCGTTTAAAAGAGAAATGGTGGGAAAAATGCCAACAGAGATGTTTTATCACTTTTTTAAATCTTTTTCTGATGGTGCGAAGGCCAATATCAATATCAAGGCAGAAGGAACAAACGAGCATCACAAAATAGAAGCCATTTTTAAGGCATTTGCAAAAGCCATTAAAGTAGCTGTGAAAAGAGATCCTGAAAAAATGATTTTGCCAAGCACGAAGGGAATGTTGTAGGCCCCCTAACCCCCGAAGGGGGAATAAATAAGTTAATAGTTAAATTTTAAATATTAAAAGTTAATCCTACAAGTGCGGGATGAAAGTTAAATATCAAAATTAATGAATCAAATTATAAAACACACGGTATCAGCTCCCCCTTCGGGGGCTGGGGGGCTTAAAATAGTCATTATAAATTACGGTGCAGGGAATATTCAATCCATTAAATTTGCGATTCAGCGATTGGGTTATGAAGCCATTTTAAGCGATGATATTGAAGAGATCAGAACGGCGGATAAAGTTATTTTTCCCGGTGTTGGCGAGGCAAGCAGTGCGATGAAAAAACTGAAATCCACAAAGTTGGATGCCGTTATTCCAACCTTAAAACAGCCAGTTTTGGGAATTTGTTTGGGAATGCAACTGATGTGCAATTATTGCGAAGAAGGCGATACAAAAGGATTGGGAATTTTTGATGTGGATGTGGTGAAATTTAACAATACGTTAAAAGTTCCGCAAATTGGCTGGAATCAAATTTTCAACCTGAAATCGGAACTATTTGAAGGGATTGCTGAAAACGACTATATGTATTTGGTGCACAGTTATTATGTTCCAATGAATGATGAAGCCATCGCAACCACTGAATATGGCATAAAATACGCTTCAGCATTGCAAAAAGACAATTTTTATGGAACACAATTTCATCCAGAAAAAAGTGGTGATGTAGGGGAACAGCTATTGGGGAATTTTTTGAAAATCCCATAAATTCCTAAAATGAAAATTACAGAAAAAAAATAATTTTATTAATTTTAGAATCCTATTTACCCTAGTAGGAATTCCCCCTTCGGGGGTTAGGGGGCTTATATGAGAATCATTCCCGCAATAGATATTATAGAAGGAAAATGTGTCCGATTGTCGAAAGGCGATTACAATACAAAGATTATTTACAATGAAAATCCGCTCGAAGTGGCTAAAATGTTTGAAGCACACGGAATTAAATACTTGCATTTGGTAGATTTGGATGGCGCAAAATCGAGCAAGATTGTCAACCACAAAATTCTTGAGCAAATAGCTTCAAAAACTACTTTGAAAATCGATTTTGGTGGCGGACTGAAATCGGATGCCGATTTAAAAATAGCTTTTGAGAGCGGTGCAAATCAAATTACAGGTGGAAGCATCGCTGTAAAAAACAGGGAAATTTTTGAAAAATGGATAGCTGATTACGGTGCTGATAAAATTATATTGGGCGCAGATGCAATTAATGAAAAAGTGGCGGTTTCCGGCTGGTTGGAAGATTCCAATGAAGATTTAATTCCTTTTATAAAGAATTATCAAAGCAAAGGAATTCAATATGTGATTTGTACCGATATTGCCAAAGACGGCATGTTGGAAGGACCGAGTTTTGAATTGTATAAAAAAATTTTAGAGGAAATAAATGGCATAAAATTGATTGCTTCAGGGGGGATTTCAACCTTTGCCGAATTGCCAAAATTGGCTGAAATGGGTTGTGAAGGAACCATTATAGGAAAAGCAATTTATGAAGGTAGAATTACATTGAAACAATTGGAACAATATATTTAACATGTTAGAGATTAGAAGTTAGAGGTTAGAGGTTAGCAGTAGTTGCATACAATCTTTTTTTAACTTCGTATTTCTATTCTATAACCTCAAACTTTACAAGTATGGCTCAAGATTTAAAAGCAAGGACTAAAAAATTCGCTATTGATTGTGGAAAATTATGCAGAAATTTTCCTCATTCAAGAGAATACAATGCATATATTAATCAATTAATTAGATGTTCAAGTTCTGTAGGAGCAAATTATAGAGCATCACAAAGAGGAAAATCTACGGCAGACTTCATCAATAAATTAAAAATAGTTGAAGAAGAAGCTGATGAAAGCCACTTTTTTATTGAAATTTTGTTGGAGCTATATGATTTGGACGATAAGTACGTAAAGAATGAAATGATACGATTAGGCAAAGAAGCGAATGAATTAGTCGCTATAATAGTAGCCTCCATAAACACGGCAAAAAATAAATTAAAGTAGTTTCTCTCGGGTAGAAACTTCTAACCTCTAATTTCTAACCTCGAACCTTAAATAATGTTAACAAAAAGAATTATCCCCTGTTTGGATATCAAAAACGGAAGAACCGTAAAAGGCGTAAATTTTGTAGATTTGCGCGATGCCGGAGATCCGGTGGAATTGGCAGCGATTTACGCACAAAACGGCGCCGATGAATTGGTTTTTTTGGATATATCGGCAACTGAAGAAAAACGAAAAACATTGGCTGAGTTGGTAATGCGTGTTGCCGAGAAAGTGAATATTCCATTTACGGTCGGCGGCGGAATTTCCTCTGTTGAAGATGTTGAATTGTTGTTGAATTCTGGTGCCGATAAGGTTTCCATCAACTCATCCGCAGTTAAAAATCCGCAATTAATCAATGAACTGGCAGCGAAATTTGGAAGTCAGTGTATTGTTGTCGCTATTGATGCAAAACAAATTGACGGAGATTGGATTGTGCATTTGGTGGGCGGAAAAGTGCCAACAAACATAAAACTGTTTGATTGGGCAAAAGAAGTGGCACAACGAGGCGCCGGAGAAATTTTGTTTACCTCGATGGATCACGATGGCACTAAAAACGGATTTGCAAATGAAGCCTTGGCCAAATTGGGTAGCTTGGTGAATATTCCGATTATCGCTTCGGGAGGCGCGGGAAATATGCAACATTTTGTTGATACTTTTATAGATGGAAAAGCCGATGCAGCCTTGGCTGCTAGCGTATTTCATTTCAAGGAAATTGACATCATGGATTTAAAAAACAAATTAAAAGCAAACGGGATTGATGTCAGGATATGATAAATAAATCTGAAAAGTTTTATGATTAATTTTTCTTTGTGAACCTTTGTGAATTGCTCTGTGAATCTTTGTGTAATAATTTTACACAATTTACACGATTTAAAAAGTGCATTACAAAGCATCATTAATAATCTGGATTTATATTTACGATCTCTCTAAAAACGCAAAAAAACAAAAAAAATGACTATAGATTTTAATAAAAATAGCGACGGATTGGTTCCTGCAATCATTCAAGATGCAATCACAAAAAATGTATTGATGTTGGGGTATATGAATCAGGAAGCATTTGACAAAACAATTGAAACGAACCAAGTGACCTTTTTCAGCAGAACCAAAAATAGGTTGTGGACAAAAGGGGAGGAAAGCGGCAATTTTTTAAATGTGGTTTCCATACAAAATGACTGCGATCAGGACACGTTGTTAATTCTGGTAAATCCCGTTGGGCCAACCTGCCATAAAGGCACTGATACCTGCTGGGGTGAAAAAAACGAACCAACTTTCGGTTTTTTATCAGAATTGGAAACTGTGATTAAAAGTAGGCGGGAAGCCGGCAATTCAGAAAATAGTTATGTGGCCTCGTTGTTTGAAAAAGGCATCAACAAAATTGCCCAAAAAGTAGGCGAGGAGGCCGTAGAAGTGGTGATTGAAGCAAAAGATGACAACAACAATTTGTTTGTAAACGAAAGCGCCGATTTGCTTTTTCATTATTTAATTTTGCTGCAGGCTAAAGGTTTTACCTTGAAAGATATTGTGAAGGTTTTGGAAGAAAGACATAAATAGCTGAAAGCATAAAGTTAAAAGCTCAAAGTTAAAAGCTCAAAGCAAAAAGCTGAAAGTTCAAAGCAAAAAGCTGAAAGTTCAAAGCTCAAAGCTCAAAGCAAAAAGCTCAAAGTTAAAAGCTCAAAGTTAAAAGCTCAAAGTTAAAAGCTCAAAGC
>JACUUQ010000147.1 GCA_014859175.1 Lutibacter sp.
TTGGTACAGATGCAGTCGCCATTAATCATTTCTGTGTGTATCAAAATTTGTTATGCTCGTTTCATCTGTTTAAATTTTATTTTTTATTGGTACAGATGCAGTCGCCATTAATCATTTCTGTGTGTATCAAAATTTGTTATGCTCGTTTCATCTGTTCTTTTTTATTTGATTTTTTTACAAGCCGTATGGAATTCCCAAAGAACATAGCTGTTGGTTTTTATAAATCCTATTATGGTCATTTATAAATGATTTTTCTGCCCAAAGCATACTTGTTTAAATTTAACAAAATCGGTGCAATTTATTTTTTATTTTTGGGATGTGCTGTTAAAGGAATCACAAAGAAATAATTCCTTCTATTTTCTCGGCTTCAACGTAAATTGAAATAATATCATCGGCGTTTTTCATAATTACATGAATTGAAACACTAGTAAATTTTCCGGTTTTTGAAGAAGTTTTCGTAATCACGGCACCTTTAAAATCAAATAAATCCTCCACTTGCTTTATTTTTTCTTCGTGGCTGGAAACAATAAATTTAAAAAGGTATTCAGACGGAAAAATATTGCTTTCGTCCAATTTATTCTTTAACTTTTCGTAAAACGCTGCTCTATTGTCCATTACTTTTTTTTAAATTACGGTTTGCAAATATAATACCATTTTAAGGTTGTTAATATTTAGCTGACAAAATTACAAGATTATATTTAGTATAATTTAGCGAATATCTTATTTTTGCAGTATGCAAACAAAAATTGTTATCACTGGCGGTCCCGGCACCGGTAAATCTACTGTAATAGAAGAATTGGCCAAACGTAATTTTACGTGTATGCCCGAAATTTCGAGAGAGGTAACACTAAACGCCCGACAAAATGGCACAGAGCAACTTTTTTTGACAAAGCCTTTACTATTTAGCGAATTGTTGTTGGAAGGGCGTGTAAATCAATATTTGGAAGCCGAAACCAAAAATTGTGCCTTAGTTTTTTTCGACAGAGGCATTCCGGATGTTCATGCCTATATGAATTATATCAGTATTGATTACCCGAAAACCTATGTCAACACCAGCAATTTTTACCGTTACAATTATATTTTTTTGATGGCTCCCTGGGAAGAAATTTATATCACTGACAACGAGCGTTATGAAAATTTTGAACAGGCGCTAGCCATTCACAACCATCTTGAAAGAACTTACACTGCATTAAATTATATAATTATTGAAGTCCCAACTGGATCTGTTAAGGAAAGAACCGATTTTATACTGGCATCCATAAAATAATGGCCACGCCACTTGAAATACTGCAAAAATATTGGGGCTACAACCAATTTATAAGTCCGCAAGAAGAAATTATCACTTCCGTTTTAAATGGTAAAAACACCATTGTTTTGTTGCCCACAAGTGGCGGGAAATCGATTTGTTATCAAGTTCCGGCAATGATTTTAGACGGTGTTTGCATCGTTATTTCACCATTAATCGCTTTAATTCATGACCAGGTTAATTATTTAAAGGAAAAAAATATTAAAGCCATCGCTTTAACTTCCCAACTTTCGCAAGACGAAATAATTATTGCATTTGATAATTTACAGTTTGGCGGATTTAAATTTTTATACCTTTCTCCGGAAAAACTGCAGTCGGATTTCATACAGGAGAAAATTAAACAATTGAACGTTTCGCTTATTGCCATTGATGAAGCGCACTGCATATCGGAATGGGGACACGATTTTAGGCCTTCTTATTTAAAATTAAGTCTGCTGAAAGAATTGAAACCAGAGGCCACTTTTATTGCGCTGACAGCGACGGCTACGCAACGTGTTTTGGAGGATATTCAAAATAATTTGGGGTTAAAAGAAGCCAAGATCCTTAAAAAATCATTCAAACGTAAAAATTTACTTTATCACGTTCGCCTTACGGAGGATATTTATGGCAAATTGCTACAAATTTTATCCAAAATAAACGCTTCAACAATTATTTACACCAACAACCGAAAACAAACCAAGGAAGTCTGTAATTTTTTGATCAGAAATAATTTCAAGAGCAGTTTTTACCACGGCGGATTGTCGACCACCGAAAAGAATGAAGCCTATACCAATTGGATGAGCGACAAAACGCCTATTATGGTAGCCACAAATGCTTTTGGAATGGGCATCAATAAATTAAATGTGAGAGCCGTTATTCACATCAACATCCCAAACAGCCTGGAAAATTACATTCAGGAAGCAGGAAGGGCAGGAAGAGACGGAAAAACATCTTACGCCATCCTATTAGCGAATAAAACAACGCTTTATGAAGCTTCGGCCAAATTTGAAGCCAATACCGCCACCACAAAAACCGTAAAACTCGTTTATCATCATTTAAATCAGTATTACGCCATTTCATTTGGTGAAATGCCGGAACAATCTTTCAGTTTTTCCTTGCAGGAATTTTGCGCAATCTATAACCTAAACTTGCTGTTAACCTACAATGCCATCAAAGTTTTGGAGCGGGAAAATATTGTGTTGCTCGATGAAAATTACAATAAAAAATCTACGCTGAAATTTTTGGTGAACAACCACCAAATTTTTGATTATTTAAGCAACCATCCTTCAACAAATGAACTTATTAAACTCATTTTAAGAAGCTACGGCGGTATTTTTGAACATTATACCATCATTAATGAATACAAACTTTCCAAAAAATTAAATTGTTCAAAAAATGAGGTGGTTAAGCATCTCAGGGAATTGCACAGCAACGGCATTGTGCATTACAGTTATGAAAACACCACTTCCCGACTTTCATTTTTAATTGCTAGGGACGATAATTATACCATCAACAGCATTTCAAAAAATATTGAGCAGCAAAATAACTTAAAATCGGAAAAACTGAAAGCCGTGATTTTGTATATTGAAAACACAAAAATCTGCAGAACCAATCAGTTTCTCTCCTATTTTAACGAAGTTGCCACTGAACCTTGCGGAACCTGCGACAATTGCATGGCAAAAAAAGCAGCAAAAAATTCAACGCAAACCATAATAGATCAAATCTTGGAATTGCTGAAAGATCGCGCGCTTTCTTCCCAGGAAATGGTTGTAATGCTAGATTACCCTGAGGCTGAAATTTTAAATTCATTGAAAATACTTCTTGAAAAAAATAAAATAACGATAACTTCGCAAAATAAATTTAAACGCACTTTTTAATGAGAGATTTACGCATTGTATTTATGGGAACGCCGGATTTTGCCGTTGCAACATTAAACGCCCTTGTAAATGCAAAATTTAACGTGGTTGGTGTTGTTACAGCGCCAGATAAACCTGCCGGCAGGGGACAAAAAATGCAACAATCAGCAGTAAAAAAATATGCGTTGGACCATAATTTAACTGTTCTGCAGCCCAGCAATTTAAAAAGCGATGAATTTATCGAAAGCTTAAAAAGTTTAAATGCCAATTTACAAATAATCGTTGCTTTTAGAATGCTGCCAAAAGCGGTTTGGCAACTTCCGGAATATGGCACATTTAATCTTCACGCATCGCTTTTGCCAAATTATAGAGGCGCAGCACCCATTAATTGGGTCATCATCAACGGTGAAACAAAAACTGGGGTTTCCACTTTTTTTATTGATGAAAAAATTGATACCGGAAACATTATTTTACAGGAAGAAGTTGCCATTGGCGATGATGAAACTTTAGGCGAATTGCACGATAAATTGATGGAAGTCGGCAGCAAACTGGTGGTAAAAACGGTGCAGCTGATTGAAAAAGGAGCTGTAGAAACCATAAAACAGCCTGAAATTGAAGAAAAACCTGCGCCAAAAATATTTACGGAAACCTGTAAAATAAATTGGAATGATACTTTAAACAATACCTACAATTTAATTCGGGGTTTAAATCCGTATCCTGCAGCTTGGACAACTTTAATAAATAACGATGATGAAATTAAAGTTAAAATTTACAATGTAAAAAAGGAATCTGCACTGCATAATTATAAAACCGGAACATTAATCACTTCCAAAAATGACATTAAAGTTGCTGTTGACGAAGGATACATCATTCTGGAAAGTTTACAGCTCGCCGGAAAAAAACAAATGGACAGCAAAAGTTTGCTAAATGGCTTCCGTTTTCATGAAAATGCACACATGCAATAAACCCCTTATTTTATGGGGCTTCAGGCATATTCTACCAATAATGGCTAAGGTTATTAACATTTACCATTATTTATCAACAAAAAGAGCACTTTTTTTAGCAAAAACTTGCACAAACCCTTATTCCGTATAACTTTGTTAAGCTAATTAACAGCAAAATATGTTTAACCAATTAATTTAACATTTAAATTTATGAACAAATCAGATTTAATTGATGCAATGGCAGCCGATGCCGGTATCACAAAAGCAGCCGCGAAAGCAGCTTTAGAATCATTAACAGAAAATGTAACTGGCGCTCTTAAAAAAGGAGATAAAGTAGCTTTAGTTGGATGGGGAACTTGGTCTGTATCTAAAAGAGCAGCAAGAGAAGGAAGAAATCCTCAATCTGGAGAAACAATTAAAATTGCAGCAAAAAATGTTGTAAAATTTAAAGCAGGAGCTGGACTTAGCGATGCCGTAAACTAATATGTAAGAATTTTTCTTAAAACAAAAACTCTCTAAAAAATACTTAGAGAGTTTTTTTTATTGATAAATTTTATTATATTTAATAATTCATAACTATTATATGCTAACAAAAAATCCATCAAAAGGAAGATTGCTGGTTGCAGAACCTTCTATTTTAAATGATAAAGCATTTAACAGGTCTGTTATTTATTTGACGGAACATAGCGAAGATGGGTGTATTGGATTTATTCTGAACAGACCCACTAAATTTGTTTTGAACGATTTAATTCCGGAAATTAATTGTGATTTTAAAATTTACAATGGCGGCCCGGTTGAGCAGGAAAATCTTTATTTTATCCATAATTCACCCGATTTAATTCCCAAAAGTATTCAAATCGACAAAAATATGTATTGGGGCGGCGATTTTGAAACTTTAAATGAATTGTTGAACAACAATGTTTTAAAAGCTACCGACATTCGTTTTTTCTTGGGATATTCGGGCTGGTCGGTTGATCAATTAAAAGAAGAATTAAATGAATCTTCATGGGTGGTCACTGAAAATAAATATCCAAATTTATTGCAGGTAAACAGTGCTACTTTATGGAAAAATCAATTGATGGAATTTGGTGGCGAATACCAAATTTGGGCAAATGCGCCTAAAAATCCGGCCTTAAATTAATTTACTCAGGGCCAAAGCCAATGATGATGAAACTTTTGTGCCGAAATTGGCTTTCTTATACTGCGTTACAGGCTGAATGCCCACAATAACATTCGTGATAAATATCTCATCGGCTTTTTGCAGATCGAATGGCGAAATTTCAGTTTCTTCTATGGTGTAAACCTCACTTTTTGAAACAATTTCAATAATTTTTTTTCTGGTGATTCCTTTGATGCATCCTTCTGAAATTGAAGGCGTTTTAATCGTATTTCCTTTTACCGTAAAAATATTTCCGTTGATTGCTTCAACTACCTGTTTTCTTTCATTCACCAAAATACAGTTATCAAAACCATTTTCAGAAGCATAAATACTGGCCAAAACATTGGTTATTTTGTTGGTTGTTTTTAACGTTGACAATATATCGGAATTAAGGTAATAATCCTTAAAAATATCAACAACATAAGTTTCTTTCACCAAAATAGTCAATGGTGTTGCAACAATTAAATACGCTATTTGATTGCTGGTTGGGTTGTAAAGTCCGCCATCTTTTCTAAAAACAGTGAATCGAACCCGTGCATTTTCCAGATTATTTTGTTCTGCAGTTTTCTGCAATTCACTTTCAAAAAATTCCATGGTAAAATTTAAGGGAATCTCCATCCGCAACATTCTCATGGAAGCCATCAGCCTAAAATAGTGGTCTTCCAAAAAATAAATTTTTGAATCTGCTATTTTCAAGGTTTCAAAAAGCGCGTCTCCATAATTAAAAGCCCTGTTATTTGAGTGTAACATTGCTTTTGATTTATTAAGCATACTGCCGTTAAAATTGATCATCACTTAAATATTTTGGCACAAAACTACATAAAAAAAACCTTGAAGGACTTCAAGGTTTTATAAAACTTATTTATTTTTTTTAAGCGCCAATGGTGCGTTTAAGTTCGTCAATTTGGTTTTCCCAAAACATTTTTGATTCTTCTAAGTCATCTTCTTCCGCAAAATCGGTTACAATTAAAGAAACATCTTTGGTGATTTCATCCACTTCAATCCTAAACTCGAAGAAGGTTTTATCTTCACCGTCATTAAGCCACTTAAATTTAATTTTTTCGTCGGGACGCTCCTGAAGCAATTTAGCTTGTTCTTCTGATCCATTCCAGATAAAAGTATAAATTTCGCCTCTGGAGTTTACGTTGTCTGCAAACCATTCTGAAAGTCCGGAAGGGGAGCCAAAATACTGATATAGCATATGTGGCGAAGCCGTAATTGGGAATTCCATTTCAAATTTTAATTTTGCTGTCATAGTCTATTTTTAAATAGGCAATATAAATAAATATTCTATCTAAAAAAAATTATATTTTAAAAATTAAACGGAAATTTTTGCGCTGCGAAAGTTTTATTTTTTATATTTGCACCCTCAATAAATGGCGTGGTAGCTCAGTTGGTTAGAGCGTCGGATTCATAACCCGGAGGTCTCCAGTTCAATTCTGGATCACGCTACTTACAAATCAAGGACTTAGGTTTTTAACTTAGGTCCTTTTTCTTTTTGCGTGAGGAATTGCGTGAAGAATTTTCTCCGAACACCCTAATTTTCATTGCTCCAATAGCCGTGGATGATAGGGTTTTATAGAATACTATCCTTTTTGCTAAAGATTAACAATTGATATAACCATCTAAAGCAATCAACAACATTTTTCATTCTAATTATACCAACAATTTTTTATATAACCAGAAATAGAATCTCTGTATTTTGAAGGTGTAACACCAAATTGTTCTTTAAAACAATTTCTAAAATGCTTTAAATCATTAAATCCAGATTCAAATGCTGCTTCTGAAACATTAAAGCCATCTTCTAATATTAATTTTGCAGCTTTATTTAGACGTACTCTTTTAATAAAATGATTTATTGGTTCACCTGTTATTGCCTTAATTTTCCTA